>JAYTAM010000197.1:0-18871 GCA_043737505.1 Thermoanaerobaculia bacterium | reverse complement strand
GACGTCGCGCCGGAAGGCCGCTGCCCCGAGCTCGCTCTCGCCGGCCGACAACTGCCCGCGGCGGAGCTCCCGAGCAGCACCGTCGCCCCCGCACCCTGGCGGGACAGCGGTCCGCCGCTGATCTCGATCTGGCTCGATCCGTGCCGTGCAGCGCGCGTCCACAGCCGGCCCTGGAAACCCGGGCGCGACACCGAGGAAACCGGCTGGGTCTCCTTCTTCGAAGACGGCAAGCTCCGGTTCGCCTCCCCCGCCGGCATCCGTATCCACGGCGGCGTCTCCCGGCGTTACGCGCCGTACGGCTACCGGCTGTCGTTTCGCAGCGAGCACGGCACCGCCGGCCTTCCCGGCGAGCTCGTCTCGCCCGACCTCGATCGGCCGATGCCGCCGCTCGCGCGCCTTCTGGTGACCGAGGGTGACGACGAAGATACCGACGGAACCGTCTGGGCCTTTCCCGGCGAAGTCGCTTACGAAATCGGACGCAGGCTCGGAGCGGAGACTCCGCGCACTCGCCCGGTCTGGCTCAGCCTCGACGGCCGTCCGGCCGCCCTTTACTCGCTCTCCGAGCATATCGATGGAGACTTTCTGCGCCGGCAATTCGGACACGACAACTTCGAGCTCCACCGCGGCAAGCGCGACCCGAACGATACGCGGCCAGAGAGCGACGCGAGCGATCGCTTCTGGGCCGGGGAGCTCGGCTGGATCGCCGCCGCACCGTCGCCCTTCACCCGCGTCGTCGCCGCCTCGCGCTACGACATCGACAAGCTCACGACCTGGCTGGTGACCGTGCTCTTCAACGGCACCGGCGACCTCTACCAGGAGGCGATGATCCGCGACCGTACCGGGGAGCTCGCGAGCGGTCGCTGGAGCTGGATCCACTGGGATCACGACATGAGCTTCCGCACTCCGCCGAGGAACTCGCGCTTCGGCAACAAGCGCGACCTTCTGCCCTACGTGCTCGACAACCAGCGCGAGATCCGCTCGCCGCAGCAGGCCCTGCTGCTCCGCCTCGTCGAAGAGGACCCCGAGTATCGCGCGGAGATCGTCCGCCGCACGACGTCGGCGCTCAACCACCAGCTCACGCCGGCGTTCCTCGAGGACCTCGTGGCCCGCTATGAACGCACGGCGACCGAGCTCGGCGTCACCGACCTCGACTGGGCCGGTAAGCTCCGCGACTATTTCGCCTGGCGCCCGCAGGCGATCCACCTGCAACTGCAGAAGATGCTCGGCGCCGGTGCGCCGATGACGGTCGAGCTCACGGCCCCCGAGGGCACCGTGACGGTGGACGGCTTCCCCATCGGCCCGACCTACACCGGCACCTACTCCGCCGGCCTCGCCCTTGAGGCCCAGGTCGCACCGGAAGCCCGCGCCCGCTTCGTCGGCTGGGAGGTCGAAAGCACCCCGCCGATCGCCGGACCGGCCACCGCCCCCACCCTCCACTTCACCGTCTGGAGCCCGGCCAGAATCGTCGCCCGCTTCCGCGACTGAGAGCCGCACCCGAGCCCGCCGGCAACGCGATCTGTTACCGTCGCGAGATGCGAGCTCGCCTGCATTCATCGGCCTGGATTGTTGCCGCCACCGCCATTATCGCCATCGCCACTCTCGCCTCGCCGCGAGCCACTGAAGCTGCAACCACAGTCCCTTTACCAGCAGCTTCTTCTCGCATCGCCCTCCGCGCAGCCCGGCTGATCGACGGGCGCAGTGAACAGGCGAAGAGAGACGCGGTCGTCGTCGTCGAAGGCGAAAAGATCGCCGCTATCGGTGGTGCGGAACTGCTGACTCCGGGGCTCGAGACCATCGATCTCGGCGACGCGACGCTGATGCCGGGATTCGTCGACGCGCACTCGCATCCGCTCATCACGACCGACGACTACCAGACCGACCACCTCAAGCACTCCTCGGCCTACAAGGCGTTGCGCGGTCTCAAGGCGGTGCAGGACAACCTGCGCGCTGGCTGGACGACGATCCGCATCGCCGGCGACGCCGACGTTGCCTACGCCGTGACCGACCTGCGCAAGGCGATCGATGGCGGTCTCTTCCTCGGGCCGCGGATCTCCGGCGCGGCGCACTACCTCTCGACGACCGGCGGCGGCGGCGACATCAACTTCCTCGCCCCCGAAGTCCACGTCGCCGCCGACGGCCGCATCGTCGACGGTGTCGAGGAGGTGAGGAAGGCCGTGCGCGAGGAGATCAAGTTCGGCAGCGACTGGGTGAAGCTCCTGGTGACGGGCGCGTTCATGTCCGCCGGCGACCGACCGCAGGACGTCCACTTCTCTCCCGACGAGCTAGCGGTCGCCGTCGACGAGGCGAAACGCCATGGCGTCCCCGTCATGGCCCACGCCCACGCCACCGAGGGGATCAAGCAGGCGATCCGCGCCGGGGTGCGGTCGATCGAGCACGGCACGTTCCTCGACGACGAAGCGATCCGCATGCTGGTCGAAAGCGGCACATGGCTCGTGCCGACGCTCTACATCGGCGACTACTACATCGAGCACGGCGATCCGACGGGCGCCCAGGCCAAGATGATCGAGCTCTCGAAGCGCTACAAGGAGGAGCAGTACGCCTGGGTCGGCAAGGCCATCCGCGCCGGGGTGAAGATCGCCGCCGGCAGCGACTTCGGGGGATACACTCAGGAGATCAACGTCGGCGAAATCGCCGCTCTCCACCGCGCCGGGATGACCCCGATGCAGGCGATCCAGGCGGCCACCCGCGTCGGCGCCGAACTCCTGGGCTGGGAAGAGCGGATCGGTACGATCGAGAAAGGCAAGCTCGCCGATCTCGTCGCCGTGCCTGGCGATGCGCTCGCCGATCTCGGCCTGCTCGCGAACCCCTGTTTCGTCATGGTCGGCGGACGGACGGTCCGGTCACCGGCGGACAGCTCCATCCGCTGAGTCGGGACGGCGCGTCGCGGCGAGCAGATGTGCGCTGCGGTGCGCTCAGCAGCCGCCGGTGTCAAGGCTCCAGGCGGAGCAGTTGCCGACCTCGAAGTCGCCGACGAAGAGCGGTCGCACTTCGTCGAAGCCCAGGTCGAAGAGCCCGCCGTTGACTCCTGGGGTTCCGTTTGCGTTGAGGGCCAGGTCGAAGCCGCGCGCTTCGTGGTCGCCGTCGAAGTGAACGGGCGTGTAGAGGCCTGTGTCGCAGTAGTCGACAGCCGGCGAGCCAGGGCGGAGTCGAAGGTTTCCGCCGGCGGCGCTCGCGAACAGGGGGTCACTGGTATCGATGAAACTGGCGCCGCCTGGAAGATTCGTCGTGTTCGAGAGAATCAGGCAGTCGGCCTCGGTCAGCGAGGCGCCACCGATGACGGCCGAGTTCGGAAAGTAAATGCTGGAGTTGAGGGTTCCGGTAGAACCGCCCGAGAGTGCGATCGGGCGGGCGGAGAGGGTGCCCGAGATGTAGGAGTTGCCTGAGGCGGTGACGAACGCCGCGAAGATGCCGGCGCCGGACTGACCTTCGAACAGTGCGTCCGGCCCCTGGTTGTTCCAGAAGTTGACCCCTTCGACGGTGATGGTCGAACCGGCGCCAGTCGCGAGAAGTACGCTGCCGAGGGTCGCCGATGCGACGATGGTGCTACCTTCGATGCGCGTCTGATAAAGCTCGAGCTCCGCTCCGCTTTCGACCCAGGCGGTGGCGCCGTGGACCGTTCCGCTGACCAGGTTGACGCGATTCAACGACAGGTCCGAACAGCGCTGCAGGTCGTAGCACCCCCCGTCAACGCGGTCCATCCTGACCACGGCGCCACCACTGGCCCAGATTCCGCCCCCTTGAAGACCGGCGTCGTTGTTGACCAGATGGCTGTTGAGCAGGAGAACGGTCGTGGCGCTGCCGGTGGCGTAAATGCCCCCACCGTGATCGGTCGCACTGTTGCCCCAGATCTGGGTCTGGAAGCCGCCGCTGGCTACGCCGTCGACCACGACTACCGCGCCGCTGCTCGCGAACAGTCCGCCGCCGAAGCCGGCGTCGTTGAGGTTGATCCAGCTGCTGGGCAGGATGTTCATGTCGCAGTTGGAGCCGGCATAGATGCCGCCGCCGGTGGTCGCGAGGTTGTTGTGAATGTTGGCGGCAGTGTTGACTTCCGAGGCGGTGAAACAGGCGATGCCGGAACCGAGGTTCTGTGAGATCTCGGTGCCGCTATCGGCGGTGAAGGTCGCGCCGTCCACGACGACCACGCCTCCGCCGGCGTTGCTTCTCATCGTGCTGCCGATCGACGAGACGATCCCGCCGCCCTCGACCCGGAGGCCTTCCTCGCCGGAACCCGTTAGGTCGAGATTGCGCAGGATGGCCTCGGAGGTCGGTTGGCCGCTGGTGTCGACTTCGACGACCGGGTTCGCTGCCTGGCCATCGATGACCGTGACGCCGCTAGGGACGGTGTCGGAGCAGTTGTCGTAGCCGCCGGCAAGGGTCACGACTCCGGTGGTCGCAGGGCTCCAGTCGGTGAGGTGGATGAAAAGGTTGGTGTAGGTCTGGTTGCGCGCGATGCGGATCTCGTCGGGACCGGCGGCGAGCGCCGCGAAGAGCGCGTTGGTGATCGTCGAGTGGTCGCAGGCCCCGTCGGAACCGACGGTGATCACCGCCGCCGGCAGCGCGGAGGCCGCGATGAGCAGGATCGCGAGGGCGACCAGGAAGGTTCGACGCCGAAAGCAGATAGAAAGCGTTCGCATGTCCGTCTCCCTGAGAGTTCAAGCCCGTTCGAAGACCGCCCGGGGCTCCGGACGGTGCCCTTCGCACGGGCAGGCTTCACTGAGTCTCTACGCTTTCCACGGCGGAAACCTGTCATGGGCTCCCGGCCCGGACCTTCCGGCGCCGGGGGGGCTGGCCGAGCTGCGCTACCGGCGCTCGACGATTCTGGAGGCTGACCAGGCGAGTCAGAAGTGCAGCATTACCCCAGCGAGGGCGTAGTAGACCGTCGCGAAGGTCAGGACCTCGTCGTTGTCGGTGCCGCCGTCCAGCCAGCGCACGCCGAAGTAGGGCACTACCCGGTCGCTGGCTCGCATCTCGGTGCGCAGGGAGAGGGCCTCGCACCGGGGTCGCCGGTGATCGATGAGGGCATTTCGGGAGCGTTGACCCAGCGCCTCGCAGATCTCGACCACGGGTCGCGCCAGGTCGGACTCGGCCCAGATATCGGATGCTACGAGTTCAACTCTCTCTTCGCCGACGGATTCGACGTCGGCGACACCGGCTCCTGGTCCGACGTCGTGCTCTGAGCGGAAGGCGCTCCTCAGGAGGGCGCCTGCCAGGCGAAGGCCCCGCCGGACTCGAAGGAGTCGGAGAAGATGTGCCGGTTGTCGAGGCGCAGCAGGCCGAAGTCCCAGTCCGAGCCGTCCCACTCGCCGGCGCCGGCGACGACCGGCTTGCCCGCCGACGTCGTGACGCAGGTCGGCCAATCGTTGCCGGCCCCGTCGCCGAACGGCGGCAGGTCCCAGCTCGCCCGCCCGTCGTCGTGGAACGCCGGGTCGAGCTCGCCGTTCGGCAGGAAGCGGGCGATCCCGATGTCGGCGATGTTCTCGGCGTTGCCGGTCGTCGACTGCGCCGCGACGAGCACCGTGCCGTCGGTCGCGAGCCCCATGCGGCTGCTTCCCGTCGCCCCATCGCCCGACGCCCCGCCCAGACTCCACTCGACGAAGACCGTGTTGCCGCTGCCGAATCCCCAGTCGGTGGAGAGCATGCCGTCGCTGCGCAACTGGGTCACGAAGACGTAGTTGTACCCCACCGGATCGCCGATCTCCCCGGAGAGCAGGATCCGACCGTCCGGCCGGACGGCGACCGAGCGCGCCACAGTGGACACACCGTAGTCGATCTGGAAGCGGCCACCGTTGAAGCCGAAGCCGGCGTCGAGCTGGACCGCAGTCGTCAGGCGAGCGATCGCTGCCGAGGTGTAGGTCGCGGCCGCCGAGCGCGCCTGGCCGATCACGACCGGCTTGCCGTCCGGCTGGAGCGCGATCGCGAGCGGCCCCCCCACGGGAGCTCCGGGGAGGGTGAACGCCAGGGATCCCAGGGAGTTTCCGCTCGCGTCGTGCTTCTCGACCACCCATACGCCGTCGTTCAGGTCGCTCTGCGGGCCGGCCAGCCAGATCACCCCGTTCGCCGGGTCGATCGCCACCGCCGTGACCGAGCGCAGCGCTATCTGGGCATGGAGATCGAAGGAGCTGTCGTAGTTGCCGGCAGCGGTGACGCGGGCGAAGAATCCGATGCGGTTCCCGAGCTCCAGGATGCCTCCGGCGACGATGTAACCTCCCCCCTGCGGCTCGCGGGCGATCGCCAGGAGCTGTGGATCGTCGTAGAACGCGATCTGACCCGGCTTGAAGACGAGCCGGCCGCCGACGCCGAAGTTCGGATCGAGCAGGCCGTTCGGCTGCAGGCGGGCGAGCGCGATCTTGAAACCGGTGCCGTCCTCCTCCTTGGCGCGACCGGCAAGCAGCATCCCGCCGTCGCTCTCGGCGACGCAGGCGGTCGCGAAGTCGAAGTGGTCGCCGCCCAGGTCGAAACCGATCGAGCCGCTGCCGCCGGAGGGGTCGGGATAGCCGTCGAGCGCCCGGGCCACCTCGCGACTCGCGAGCAGCATCAGACAGAGAAGGGCGAAGCGCAGCCAGGGGGATCCTTCAATCATGGGGAGTCTCCTTGCTGGAAGTCGTGCAACGTCGCGCCGGAAAGGCTCACCCCGCGACGGAGCCTGATAACCTCTCTTTGCAGTTTCCCCCCCAAAGCGAGGACCTATGGCAGGCATTTTCAAGGCATACGACGTCCGCGGCCTCTACCCGACGGAGCTCGACGAAACCACCGCCCGCAAGATCGGGCAGGCGTTCCGGAACGTCCTCGATGAGGAGGACCTGGCGTTCGGACATCGAGTGGTGGTCTCGAGAGACATGCGGCCGTCGTCGGTGCCGCTGGCGAAAGCGCTCATCGAGGGGTTGACCACGGCCGGGCTCGACGTCATCGACATCGGACTCGCCACGACGCCGATGAACTACTTCGCCATCGGACACCTGAAGACCGCGGGCGGCGTGCAGGTCACCGCTTCGCACAACCCAGCGCAGTACAACGGCCTCAAGTTCAGCAAGCACGAGGCCCGGCCGGTCTCTGGCGACCACGGCATCGCGCTGCTCGAGAGGTGCGTCAAGGGAAACGACCTGCCCGCCTCTACCCGTCAGGGCAGCGTGAGCACGGCGGACGTTTCGGCCGAGTACGCCCGGCACGTGCTCTCGTTCCTCCGCCGGCCTGCCGGCTCCGAAAACGCGCGCCGGCTCAAGGTCGTCGTCGACGCCTCCAACGGTATGGCGGTCGTCGATCGCGCCATCTGGGACGCGCTGGGCATCGACCTCGTGCCGCTCTATTTCGAGCTCGACGGCTCGTTCCCCAACCACGAGGCGAATCCGCTCAAGCTCGAGAATCTGCGCGACCTGCGAGCCAAGGTTCTCGAGGTCGGCGCCGACCTCGGCGTCTCGTGCGACGGCGACTTCGACCGCGCGGCCTTCATCGACGAGACCGGCGAGCCGGTCGGCAGCGACCTGGCGACGGCGCTCATCGCCGGCGAGCTCCTCGAGCGCGAGCCGGGCAAGCACGTGACCTACGATCTGCGCTCGTCGCGCGCTGTCGCCGAGTGGATCACCGAGCACGGCGGCGTACCGGTCCGCGAGCGCGTCGGACACTCGTTCATCAAGGCGACGATGCGGGCGAACGGCGGCGCCTTCGGCGGCGAGCTCGCCGGGCACTACTACTTCCGCGACAACTTCTACGCCGATTGCGCCATCCTCGCGGTCATCGAGGTGCTGAATCTCCTCTGGCAGTCGGGAAAGAAGATGTCCGAGCTCGTGGCGCCGCTCCTGCGCTACGCCAAGAGCACCGAGACCAACTTCGAGGTCGAGGACAAGGCGGGCAAGATGCGCGATCTCGCCGCCGCCTATCCCGACGCCGCGATCGACTGGATGGACGGCGTCACGGTGCAGTACCCGGACTGGTGGTTCAACGTCCGGCCGTCGAACACCGAGCCGCTCCTGCGCCTGGTCGTCGAGGCGCGCAGCCAGGCCGACCTCGACCGCCGTTTTGCCGAGCTGGTCGGTCAGATCGGGCATCCCGTCGATCACTGAGCAAGAACCAGGGACAGTCCCCTTTTCGCTTCCTCAGGCGTTCGTGAGGGGCGGACTCCGGCACTCGAGAACTCAAAGTGGGCTCCTAGTGAAGCTTGCCCGCCCACTTTGAGTTCTCGAGCGCCAGAGCCCACCTCGGAGAATCGCAAGAGCGACCTCAGATGCCTAGCGCTGGCCGAAACTTGGTCCAAGGCCGCCCCGTAGGGATCCCCAGGAGCACTTCCCGGAGGATTCCCCCATGCCCACCCGCCCCCTGCTTTGCGCCGCGCTTTTGCTCTCCCCCCTCGCTTTCGCGCCGACTCCGGCGCGGGCCGATAGCCCGACGATCCGGGTGGACATCGACAACAAGCACGGTGAGGACCTTCACATGACGTTCGGCGGCGGCCTCCTGGGCACGATCGTCAGCGCGATGGCGCCGATCGACATCGACTGCGATGACGACCACGACCCGAAGGTCCGGGCGCTCTACACCTCGCTCGAGAAGGGCGGCGACGGCAGCCGCGGCAGCGTCTGGGACGACGACCAGCAGATCGACGCCCGCCGCGCCGGCAAACTCCTCGAGATGCGGATCCGCGACGAAGACGGCGACACTGTCGAACTGACGCTGCCCTGGGCCCTTGCGAGCTGCGTCCTCGGCGGCGAAAACCTGTCGCGCAAGGAGATCGATCGCGCCCTGGCGGCCGGCACCTTCTCCATCCGAGTCAAGGACGAGGATTCGAATGTCCACGTCTCGCTCGACTAGGGCGTGAACGCCGACCAGTAGTACGGGACGCCGTAGAAGAAACCGTCCGAAAAGAGCGCGCCGTAGAGGACGTTCGCGCGCCCGACGTTGACGCCAATCTCGCTGATGTCGCGGTAAGGCACGCCGATCGCGAGGTCGGAGTGACCGTCGCCGTCGAAATCGCCCGCTGCCAGGGACCAGCCGAGATCCTGGGAGGCCTGCGCGTTCCCTGGTACCTGGCCGACCTCGGTGGCGAAGAGGTCCGCAAGACCCCAGATTCCCGTCCCTGCGGTGCCCATGAGGACCGTGATCATGCCTTCGTCGAAGCCACCCAAGTCTTCTCCGGGGTGGCTCACAGCGAGATCGTCGTGCCCGTCCTGGTCGAAGTCGCCGGCAGCGAACGCCCAGCCGAAGCGGTCGCCGGCTTCGTCGTAGCCCCCGCCGAGGAAGAAGGTTCCCTGTTGAAAATGGCTGGTGCGGGAGATATTGAACCAGTCCGGCGCGCCCGCGCCCGAGCCGTAGAGCAGGGTGACCTCCCCCGCGTCGACGATTGCGGTGCCCTCGACCAGGTCCTCGTAGGGCGCGCCGACGACCAGGTCGTCGTAGCCGTCGCCGTCGAAATCGCCGGCACCGAGGGCCTGCCCAAACCGGTCGCCGCTCTCGCCCACGCCCCCGGTGTCACCTTGCCCCCACCACACATGGTTGGCGAAGATCAGCCCGAAGTCGCTGCCGAACAGCACCAGGACGGCACCCACGTCGTCCTCGCCGGGGACACCGATCGCCAGGTCGTCCCTGCCGTCGCCGTTCCAGTCGCCCACCGTCAGGGCCGCACCGAATTCGTCCCCGGCCTCCATGACGTCCGGAATGCCGTCCCAGCTCTGATAGATCCAATAGCCGTCGTACGGCAACAGACCTCCGGGCGCCCCGTGGAGAACCGTCACCGTGCCTTTGTTGTCCCCGACATCGCCCGGTGCGCCCACCGCGAGATCGTCGAAACCGTCGCCATTGAAGTCTCCAGCGGCAAGCGCCTCGCCAAAGCGATCTTCCTGGGAGCCCAACCCCGGAAGCCCGTTCGCACCTTGCTCGATCAAGTGCGCGGCGCCCAGCTCTATCCCGGCCGGAAGTCCGTAGCGAATCTCCACCGCCCCCGCCCGCTGCCCGGAGGCGACGACCGCGTTCCTCGTCACGCCGATCGCCAGATCGTCGATACCGTCGCCGTTGAAGTCGCCCGCGGCGAGCGACCGCCCGAACATCTCGAGCGGATTCGGATGGCCCGGGCTGACGGCCTGCAGCTGGCTCAGGAAGCTGTCAGCGGGGTCAGGGTCGAGTCCCTTTCCCGGAATTCCGTAGCGCACCACCACCGCGCCCATGTCGACGATCGGAAGGCCTGAGAGACCGTCGTCGAACGGAACCCCCGTGGCGAGATCGTCCGCGCCGTCGCCGTTGAAGTCGCCCGTGGCGAGCGCGAAGCCGAAGAGATCGCCGGGTTCCGCCGCGTAGACCAGGAGGTCTTCGTTCTCGAAGGTCTGGGCCCGGACCGAAGAGAGCGCGACCGCCGCCAAGGGCGCGACGGAACTGGCTATGCCGGCCGTGACCAGAAGGAGACGGGTCGTGGCTGACGACAGGAAGGATCGCGCGCTCATGGCGCGACCACCGACCAGTAGTACGGAAGGCCGTAGAAGAAACCGTCCGAGAACAGCGCACCGTAGAGAACATTCGTTCGGCCCACGTTGGCGCCGACCCCGTCGATGTCGCGGTACGGCACGCCGATCGCGAGGTCGGTGTGACCGTCGCCGTCGAAGTCACCCGTCGCCAGGGATCGGGCGAGATTCTGATTGCTCTGGATGCCTCCCGGCACCTGGGCCACCTGGGTGGCGAAGAGGTCCCCGCCGCTCCAGACTCCGGTTCCAGCCATGCCCATCAGGACCATCACCGCGCCCTCGTCGACCCCGCCCAAGTCCTCCCCGGGATGGCCCACCGCGAGATCGTCGTAGCCGTCCTGGTCGAAGTCGCCGGCGGCGATCGCCCACCCGAAGCGGTCGTCGGCCTCGTCGTAGCCCCCGCCGAGGAAGAAGCTGCCTTGTTGAACATGGCTGGTACGGGCGACGTTGAACCAGTTCGGCGCGCCCGCGCCGGAGCCGTAAAGCAGCGTGAGCTCTCCCGCATCGACGATCGGGCCGCCCTCGACCAGGTCCTCGAAGGGCGCGCCGATGACCAGATCGTCGAAGCCGTCCCCGTCGAAGTCGCCGGAACCGAGGGCCAGCCCGAACCGGTCGCCGATCTCGCCCACGCCCCCCGTGTCTCCTTGCCCCCACCAGACGTGGTTGTTGAAGAGCAGGCCGAATGGACTCCCGAAGAGAACCAGGACGGCACCCACCTCGTCTTCACCGGGAACACCGATAGCCAGGTCGTCCTTGCCGTCGCCGTTCCAGTCGCCCGTGATCAGGGCCGCTCCGAATTCGTCCCCTTCTTCCATGACATCCGGAATGCCCTCATCCCCCTGCAAGATCCAGTAGCCGTTGTAGGGCAAGAGACCGCCCGGGTCGCCGTGCAGCACCGTCACCGAGCCTTCGTTGATCCCCGCGCCGTCGCTCGGAGCACCCACCGCGAGATCGTCGTAACCGTCGCCATCGAAGTCTCCGGCGGCGAGGGCCTCCCCGAAGCGATCTTGGGAGAAATTCGCTCCGGGCAACCCATCCGTGTCCTGATGGATGAAGTGCTCCGCGGCGAGCTGAATGCCGCCTGGCAGACCGTAGTGGATCTCCACCGCGCCCCCATGCTCCTGGTTGGCCGGGTTCCAGTTCTCCGGCACACCGATCGCGAGGTCGTCGATACCGTCGCCGTTGAAGTCGCCCGCGGCGAGGGCCCGCCCGAACTTCTCACCCGGATTCGGGCTACTCGGGCTGCCCGAGTTCCACTGACTCAAGTAGGTATCGGCAAGGCCCGATTCGAGCCCCCTCCCTGGGATTCCATAGCGCACGACCACCGCCCCCATGTCGACGGTGGGAGAGCCGACCAGACCTTCGTCGAGCGGAATTCCCGTCGCGAGATCGTCGGCACCGTCGCCGTTGAAGTCCCCGGTCGCGAGAGCGAAGCCGAAGAGATCGCCCGCTTCCGGCGCGTAGAAGAGCAGGTTCTCGTTCTCGAAGGTCTGCGCACGAACCGAGGAGAGGCCGACCGCCGCCACGGGCGCGACGGAGCCGGCGATACTGGCCGCGACCAGGAAGACAACGATCGTGGCGGACGACGAGGAGAGTCGGGAGGAATTCCTGTTCGGATTCATGACCACTACGCGCCGTGCGAGCACCGGGTGGCTCATGCGGGCGTAGACTCCTTGCCATGTCCCCGGATGAAAGGGAGGTGACCGACGTCACCGGCCTCCTGCACGCTTGGCGCGACGGCGACAGCGCCGCGGGCGAAGAGCTGTTCGCGCTCATCTATGGTGAGCTCAAGCGCATCGCGGCGGCTCAGTTGCGCGGTGAGCGCCCGGGACACACCCTCCAGCCGACCGCGGTCGTCAACGAGGCGTTCCTGAGGATGATGCGCCAGCAGGGGGTCGACTGGCGCGACCGCGCGCACTTTTTCGGCCTGGCGTCGACGATGATGCGGCGCGTCCTGGTCGACCATGCGCGAGCGCGCCATCGGCAGAAGCGCCAGTCCCCCGAAACCCCGAACGACTTTCTCGCCGCGTCGGGCGATTTCCCACAGGCCGAGCTCATCGATCTCGACCGCGCCCTCGAGCGCTTCGCCGAGCGCTATCCACGCCAGACCCAGATGGTCGAAATGCGCTATTTCGCCGGCCTGGAGATCGAAGAGATCGCCGCCTGCCTCGACCTCTCTCCGGCCACCGTGAAGCGCGACTGGCAGTTCGCGCGCGCCTGGCTGGTCGCCGAGCTCTCGAGCGGCGGAGTAGGCGGACGTTGAGGGACGCGGCGCTGCCCGAGCTTTTCGCCGAGGCTCTGGAGCTCGACGAGCACGGGCGCCGCAACTTTCTCGCCGATCTGAAAAGCCGGGAGCCCGATCTCGCTGCCGAAGTTGCCCGCCTCCTCGCCGGTGCGGCGACCCCGAGCCGGCTGCTCGATCACCCCCCTTGGCCGATCGTCGCCCCTACCGAGGAGGAGGCCTCCGAGGCTCCCGGGCCGGAACGGATCGGCCCGTATCGCATCGTGCGGGAGCTCGGGCGCGGCGGCATGGGCCGGGTCTATCTCGCCGAGGAGGAGACCGCCGACTTCCGCCGTACGATCGCCCTCAAGGTCATCGATCGCCCGGCGCCGGACGCGCTGCGGCGTTTCCGCGACGAGGTACGGATCCTCTCGTCGCTCGAGCATCCGGGAATCGCCCGGTTCATCCAGGGCGGGCAGGCACCCGACGGCACCTGGTTCCTGGCCTTGGAGTACATCGAGGGAGAGGACCTCGTCACCTACGTCCGACGGGAGAGCCTATCGGTCGGGCGCCGGATCGAGCTCTTTTCCGCCGTTCTCGAGGCGGTCGAGTTCGCCCATCGACGGGGCGTCGTGCACCGTGACCTGAAGCCAGGCCATCTGCTCGTCGGCCCCGACGGCCGGCCGCGCCTGCTCGATTTCGGGATTTCGAAGCTGCTGGATCCCGAGACTCTCGCGAGCCTCGCGGTCACCCGAACCGAAGCGCGGGCGCTCACTCCCGCCTACGCGAGCCCCGAGCAGTTCCGCGGTGAACCGGTGACCCCCGCCTCGGACATCTATTCCCTGGGCGTCGTGCTCTACGAGGTTCTTGCCGGGCACCGGCCGTTCGCCGCCGGCGGCGAGTCGCGCGTCGCTCTCGAACGCGCCGTCCTGAACTCGGATCCCGAGCCGCCGAGCCAAGTCGCGCGGCGTTCGGGCGGCCTGGCTCAGTGGCCCGCGATCGGGCGATCGCCGAACTTGCGCCCTTCGGAACGTGCCTTCTCACGGGATCTCGACGCCATCTGTCTCAAGGCGCTGCGCAAGGAGCCTGGCGATCGTTACGCGACGACTTCGGAGTTCTCCGCCGACCTTCACCGTTTTCTCGATGGGCTGCCGGTTCTCGCCCGCCGCGGCGGTTGGCGGTACCGGGCTCAGCGGTTCGGCGGACGCCATCGCGGACGCCTGGTCACCTATGCCGCCCTGGCACTTGCGCTCGCCGCGATCGCCTTCGCCTGGCTGGTGCAGGGGCGGCCGGCTCGACCCGGAACCGGGGCCGGCGAAGCGCCTGCCGCTTCCGTCCGCCGTCCGGCCAGCACCGGTCTGGAGAGCGTCGAAGAGCTCGAGCAGCGGTTCGCGGCGACCCCTTCCAGCCTCGAGGCGGGCGCCGAGCTCGCGGCGGCGTTGCTGCGCGACGAGCGCTTCAAGGAGGCGGCGGTGGTCATGGCGAGGGCACGGCAACTGCCCGGGGCCGCTGAGGATCCTCTGCTCGACAAGGTCGAAGGGATGATCGCCAATAACCTCGACGAGTCTCAGCGTGCGCTGGCCCTTTTCCGGCGCGGGCTCGCCAACGCCGGGAGCCAGGGGCGGACCGACCTCGTACCGAGCCTACTCCTCGGACTGTCGCGAACTCTCTCGGACCTCGGTCAGACCGTCGAAGCGCGTGCCATGCTCATCCGGGGGCGCGACGAGGCAGAGCGCCTGGGCGACCCCTCGACCTTCGTGCTGGCGCTCAACGACCTTGCGGTCGACGAACTGATGCAAGGCAACCTTGCCGCCGGCGAACGGCTTCTCGAGCAAGCGCTCGTCCCGGCGCGCGCCCTCGCCGATCGCTCCCGCCTCGGCTTCGTGCTCGACAACCTCTCCGGCATTGCCATCGAACGCGGGCGCCCGGATCTTGCCGAGGCGCGCTACGGCGAGGCGATCGGAGTCTGGGAGAAGGCGGGGCGGAAGCAGCGCGCTGCGATCGCCACCGGCAACCTGGCCGGAGCGCTCGCGGACCTCGGGCGTAGCGCCGACGCCGCAGCCGCGCGAGAGACGGCCATCGACGCGCTCCGCGCCTTCGACGACACTTCTACCGTCGCCGTGGTGCTCTCCTCCCGTGCCCATGCTGCGATCGATGCCGGCGATCTCGCTGCCGCAGAGCGCGACGCGGAGGAGATCGACGCCGGCGCGCTGGCGAACGGCAACCGTGAAAGCCTCGCCTACTCCGAGGAGCTGCGCGGGAGGATCGCCTGGCTGCGCGGGGACCTCGTGGCCGCCCGGCGCCACCTCGAGCAAGCGGAGCAGATGCACGCCGCGGATGGCGATCTCGACCTCGCCGCCGAGGTCGCCATTCGCCGGGCGGGCGAAGAGTACCGGGAGGGGGCGGCAGGGACCGCCGAGCGTCTCCTCGCCGCCGCTCTCGTTCGCCTCGAGGGGGCCGGAGAGGGCACCACTGCCCTCCTCGCAGAGACCCTTCGGGTGCGCATAGCGGCGCCAGCCGGTCAGCTCGCCGACGCGTTCGCTCGTCTCGAGCGCCTGGGCGACGCCACGTCGACGAGCCCCTCGCTGACGCGCCGGCTCGCTTACCTCGCCGCGCGCGGCACGTTCTCGGCAAGCCAGAGCAATCTCCGCGCGATGCGTGAGGACTACCGTCGCGCAGTCGCACTGGCAGAGAACGGCGGACGCGTCGTCGAAGCGCTCGAGCTACGACTCGACCTGGCGCGGCTCGAGCACCGCGTCCCGAGCGCGAACGCCGTGACGCTCGCCGGATCGGTGGAGCGCGAAGCCCGACGCCTGGGTCTCGAACAGCTCGTCCGGCAAGCGCGGCGACTACAGTCGGAGGGCGGATGATGAACTCGCCGCCGGCCCGACTCCTCCCCGCTACAATAGCCATGCAAAGGAGACCCTTTCATGGCTACGAAATCCCCCAAGAAGCAGCTCAACCTTCAGCCCAAACGGCTGGGTAGTGATCAGTTGTTGCGCGCCTTGAACGCGCAGGTCGGCAACGAGATGCACGCCTCGATGCAGTACGTGGCGATCGCGGCGCATTTCGATGCGGAGAACTTGCCGCGATTGGCGGCGTTCTTCTATCGCCAGGCGGACGAGGAGCGGGTGCACTCGATGAAGTTCGTGCGCCACGTCGTCGATCTTGGCGGGCGGCTGGCGATGCCGGCGATTGCGGCGCCGAAGCCGACCTTCGCGAGCGCGGCGGAGGCGGTGAAACTCTCGCTCAAGTGGGAGCACACCGTCACCGGCCAGATCTACGACCTGGTCGACATCGCCAAGGGCGACCGCAACTACATCTCCATGCGTTTCCTCGACTGGTTCGTCTCCGAGCAGCTCGAAGAGATCAACTCGATGGAGACCCTGCTCTCCCTCGTCGAGCGCGCCGGCGAGGACAACCTCCTGCTGGTCGAGGACTACATCGCCCAGAACACCATCGGCGACGGCGGAGCCGGGCCTGGGGGAGACGGCGAAAAGGAGTAGCGCTAGCGCACCAGCAGCGTCGCCAGTCCGAGGAAAGCTCCCATGCTGACGACGTCGGTCATCGTCGTCAGGAAGATGCTCGAGGCGGTGGCCGGGTCGGCGCCGAGCTTTTTGAGGATGAGCGGGATCGTCGCGCCGGAGACGCCGCTCGCGGCACAGGAGAGGATCATCGCCGCGAAGACGCAGAAGCCGAGCATCATCGGCGAAGCGCTGCCTTGGCTGCGGGCGAAGAAGTACATCCCCAACCCGGCGACGAGGCCGACGAAGATGCCGTTCAGCACGCCGACCCACGCCTCCTTGAACATCGACTTGGCCTGCAGGCGGTCGATCTCCCCCAACGCGAGACCGCGCAGCGTCACCGCCAGCGCCTGACAGCCGGTATTGCCCGACTGCCCGGCGAGCACCGGCAGGAAGACCGCCAGCACGACGATCTGGTCGAGCGTCTCCTGGAATACGCTGACCACGCCGGCGGCGACGAACGCCGTCAGCAGATTGAGCTGCAGCCAAGGGTGGCGGAAACGGAAGCTCCGCCACCACGAGGTCGAGACGCGCTCTTCGGCCTCGACGCCGACCATCTTTCCCGCCTGCGCCGAGATCTCGAACGCCTCCTGCTCGAAGATCGTCCGGGCGCGGATCATGCCGACGAGCCGGCCGGCCTCGTCGACCACCGGATAGGCAGGATGGTGTTTGGCGACGATCGCCTTGGTCGCCTCGAGCAGGCTCATCTCCGGCTTTAGGGTCGCAAGATCGAGGTTCATCAGCGAAGAGACCGGCGCGTCGGGCGGGGCGAAGAGCAGCTCGCGGAAGGCGAAGACGCCGAGGAGCCTGCCGTCGGCCTCCGTCACGAACGCGAGATGGAGCCGGGCGCGGCGGACGAGATCGCGCAGCCGTTCCGTGGCTTCGCGGACCGTCGTCTCCGGGGCGAAAACCGCCAGCGGTTTGTCCATCTGCCGCCCGACGGTGTTCACCGGATACTTGCGGTCGATGATCCACTGCTCGCTGCGACCGGAGAGATCGGCGGCGGCGATCCGCCGGCGATGCTCTTCGGGCAGAAAGCCGAGAATGTCGACCGTGAGGGCCGGGTTCACCAGCGCGAGCGCCCGCGCGGCGACGTCATCGGGATAGCGCTCGAGGAGCTTCGCCGCCTCGCGCGGCGCCTTCCGAGTCAGCTGGATCGGCAACTCCCCCTCGGAGGGCAGCGGCGCTTCCGCACGATGAAACAGCTCCATGACCTTGGTCATCGCTTCCCTCCCGGAGTCGGCGGAGTCTATCCGCTCGCAGTGGGCCGGAAACGATCAGGGCCGGTCGACTTCCCCGGCCCTGACAGGTGCTGCGTGCCCCTCGGGGAAACTCCTCAGTCGCGGCTGCGACCGCCCAGGAGGCCGGAGCGGAAGAGAAAATAGAGCAGCGTCAGCAGGCTCGAGACCGCGGCGGCGACGTAGGTCAGCGCAGCGGCGTTCAGCACGCGGTCGATCCCCTCGCGCTCCTGAGGCATCACGATGCCGTTCTCGACGCACAGCTTCTTGGCGCGATTCGAGGCGTCGAACTCCACCGGCAGGGTGATCAGCTGAAAGAGGATGACCATCGAGAAGAGGGCCACGCCGACGGTGAAGAACTTCATCGAGCCGAGCATCAGGCCGAAAGTCATCACCAGGTAGCCCACCGACGAGCCGATGTTGGCTGTCGGCACCAGCATCGAGCGCAGCCAGAGCGGCTTGTAGGCCCGGGCATGCTGGATGGCGTGCCCGGCTTCGTGGCAGGCGACACCGACCGCGGCGATCGACGAAACGCCGAAGACCGGCTCGGAGAGCGCGAGGGTCTTCGTCATCGGGTTGTAGTGGTCCGAGAGCTTCCCCGGGTGCGACACGATCTTGACGTCGGTGATCCCTGCCGCGTCGAGCATGCGCTGCGCGGCCTGCGCGCCGGAAAGGCCGGTCGCGACGCGGACCTTCGAGTACTTGTTGAACGCCGACTTGGTCTTGAAGCTCGCCCACAGGGAGAGCGCAAGGCCGGGGGCGAGGAAGAGCAGGTACATCGGGTCGAACATCATGGGTGAAACCTCCCTGTCCTATGGGCCAACAAATTCGCCGCGACGAAGATTCCCGCGCGGGGGAATTCTACTCGGGAGACGCCGCCCCCGCCCGGCGCCGCTCCCCAGCCCGGGAATCAGCGGGGATCGGCGGGGATCGGCGGGCATCGGCGGGCATCGGCGGGCATTGGGAAGGCAAGGGGCAGGCAAGCGCTACTTCCCGGGGTCGATCTTGCGCTTGTCGCGATCGGCGTGCGGGCGGAAGAGAATCGCGACGTGGCCGACCCGCCCGGCCGCCCCGCAGCCGATCCGATTCTGAATCTCATCCATCAGCGCATCCTTGGCGGCCTTCCCTGCCGCCCCCGCGGTGGCCCCGCTATCGAGAAAGCGGACCTTGATCAGTTCGTGCTCGGCGAGCTCCTTGTCGATCTGGGCGAGAGCCGCATCGGTCAGGCCGGCCTTGCCGAGGTGAACCATCGGCTTCAGATCGTGCGCGAGCCCCCGCAGGCGTTTGCGTTGGGACGAGGTGAGTGGCTTCATCGGCGCCCAGTCTATGCGCTGCGGCTAGAATCGTCAGCAGGGGAGAGACCGATGCGGCGACGGAGAGGATCGGACGGAGGTCGCCTGGCGGCGAAGCTCCTGGGAGGCACGGCGC
>JAYTAM010000196.1:0-3630 GCA_043737505.1 Thermoanaerobaculia bacterium | reverse complement strand
ACACGATCGCCATCGCGGACTCCAACCCGGCCGTGGTCTACATCGGCACCGACGGCGGGGTCTGGCGCTCGAATGACAGCGGTCTGACGTGGACCAGTCTCAACAACATCGACTTCCATGCCACCCAGTTCCAGAGCCTGGCGCTCCATCCGACCGACCGCCAGTTCCTCATCGGCGGCACGCAGGACAACGGCACGCAGTTCCTGCGGCCCGACGGCACCTGGTTCCGCGCCGACTTCGGAGACGGCGGCTACGCGCTCATCGACCAGAGCGCCAGCGATACGACGACGGTCACGATGTACCACACGTACTTCAATCAGTTCAGCGCGATGGGGTTCGGCCGCGTTCTCGCGACCGCCGATGCCACCGACAACGGATGGACCGTCTTCGGCTGCGGCTTCGGCGGGATCAACAACGGCATCACCTGCAACGCCTCGGCTGTCCAGTTCTATGCCCCGATGGCGCTCGGACCCGGAAGTCCGAACACCGTCTATTTCGGATCCGATCGGCTCTACCGCTCGGCCGACGCCGGCGTCACCATGCCGCCAGTGAGTCAGGTCCTGATCTCCGGACAGTCGATCACCACCATCGGCGTCGGGCCGGCGAACGACAACGTCCGGATCGTCGGCCTGCGGAACGGGAAGCTCTACGGAACCTCGAGCGGAGCGAACCCCCTCCTCGACATCACCGCCGCCGGGATGCCGGTGCCGAACCCGGCGGACGCCCAGGCGCGCCGGCCGGTGACCCGAGCGGTGATCGACCGCGGGAACGCCGAAATCGCCTATGTGGCGTTCGGCGGCTACGGCGTCGCCGCCGGCCAGCACGTCTGGAAGACCACGACCCTCTCCAGCGGGACGGCCGGATGGATTCCGGCCGGGGCCGGGATCCCGGACGTGCCCGTGAACTCGCTGGTCATCCATCCGCGGAAATCCACCGTGGTTTACGCCGGAACCGACATCGGCGTCTTTGCGACCTTCGACGGCGGCGTGAGCTGGGCGCCGTTCGGCGACGGACTCCCGCGCGTCGCAGTCTTCGACCTCGGCTTCCACGACGGCGACGACCAGGTGCTGCGCGCCGCGACCCACGGCCGTGGGATCTGGGAGATCGATGCCTCGGGAGTGTTCGCCGACGGCTTCGAGAGCGCGGGGACGGGCGCCTGGAGTTTGACCTTCCCTTAGCCGGGGCCCATCACAGGGCTTCCGCGAAGTCTAGCTTCGCCGCCTACTCCTAGCCGCTGGGGAGCCCGGTGAGGGGAGATTTCAGGAACCAGAGCGGCGGCGCGCCGAGGCGCCACCACCCGTAGATGAGGCGGGAGGTTCGCGTCTGCTCGGGCGTGGCGCCGCGAAGGTAGCGCTTGTCCGGGCCGGGTTCAGGAAGCACTTTGAGCGCCAGCGAGGATTGCGTGAGGTCGCGATAGCCGCCCGCTGTCCGCTCGTGTTCCCACGCCCGGAACTCGACGAAGGCCGCTCCGGTCATGAAGCTTCCCTCCTCGGGCCGGGTCGGGTCGGGGAAGCGGGAGCAGAAGTGCGGGAAGCTCGACTCGTAGGCGTTGTGGTGGGCGACCAGCCTGACGGTGCCGAAGGCGGCCGCGGTGGAGGAGAGGTAGACGGCGTTGTGATTCTTGGGTCCGTCGACGAGCAGGGCGATCGGCCGCTTCTCGCGCCGCAGGATGCGCGGCAGCTCGCGGAAAGACTCGCCCGCAACGAGCTCGACAGGTGGGAATGCCGACAGACGCTGCCGACAGTTCCGCGCCACCTCCGCGTCGACCTCGAAGTCGATCGACACGATCCGCACGCCCTGGCTCGCGCCGTACGCCGCCAGGACCGCCGTCGAGTAGCCGTGCATGCGGCCGCACTCGATGATGCAGCCGATCTCCGCACGGGCACATTCGCCGAGAAAGTACGCCATCTCGAACGGAAAGATCGACGTCGGATGAAACGGGTAGTCGACACTGCGCACGAAACGGAGCGCCTCCGCCGGCTGGGAGAGATCGCACCCGATGCCGATCTCGCCGAGTCGGGGGGCGGCCTCGTGGGGGCCCTGCCGGGAGCCGATCATCGCGACGCGATCAGCGGGGCTGTCCGAGCTGCGCGCGCCAGGAGTCGACCAGGATCAGGGCGGCGGGCCGGCTGCCAATCGGCTTGAGCACCAGAAATCGGTCTCCCGCCGGTGCCGGGCTGAATGCCGACCACTCTGCGGGCAGCGAGAAGAGCTTCTGCGGCCGGCCGATCTCGATCTCCGCGCCGGGACGGAACTCGCAGGCAAAGAGCGCTGCCTCTCCATTCTCGGTGGCAACGAAGTAGAGCTCGCGCCCGTCGGCGCGGAAATGGACCTGCAGCGGCTCGCCACCGCCGGCGATGCGGCGCGGCCGCGACGGCGCTGGAAACGAATCGACGAAGACCTCGGTTTTGCCGGAAGTATCGCTCAGGTAAGCGACCCACCGGCCGTCCGGAGAGAGCCGCGCGCCGCTTTCCATGGACGGCGTCGCGAGATAGCTCGTCTGTTCCTGCGGTGCGTCGACCTCCAGGTAGCCGAGATCCAGCCGAACGCCCGTTTTGAGCTCCTCGAAGAAGAGGATCCGCCCGTCCGCGCTCCAGGAGGTCGGCACCACCCAGCGGTTCGACGGTTCGCGAAGGCGACGAAGCGCGCCGCTTTCCACGGTCACCAGGCTCGGAGAATTTTTCGAGGAGGAGCCGCCTTCGGCCACGTTCAGCGCGATCTGGCGATCGTCCGGCGACCAGACCGCACCGTACGGAATCAGCTCTGGCGAGGTGACGCGCGTGGCGCCGCCGCGCTCGAGATCGTAGACCCAGAGGGCACGCCGACCCCCCGGCTCGAGGCGCACTGCGGCAAGTCGGTCGCCACGGTGCGAGATCGCCGCCTGGAAGAAGGAGCCCTCTTGCCGCCGGGCTTCGCCCAGCTGCTGGCCGTCGCGGCCGAGCCAGACGAACGAGGTGGGGCGCGGATCGACCGGAGCGTAGAGCATCCGGTCGTTGCCCGGAGCTGTCGACAGATCAACGGCCGGGGTACTGCTGATGGGACCTTCGAGCGTCGGCCGGTCCTCGAGCAGCCGCGGCTCGCCGATCATTTCGAGCCGGTCGAGGTCGAGCGCCTGAACGACCAGCGCCTCGTCGCGCGCTATCACGAGGTCGTTCGGCGGCGCGAACCGGACCATCGCGCTCGCCGTCACGAGCCGTTGCCCGGTCGAAGTCTCGTCGAGCGACGCGACCTTGATCGCCATCCGGAAGCTCCCCTCCCAGGGCTCGACGCCGAAGAGGAAATGGCGGCCGTCGGGGAGGAAGAGAGGAAAACGGTGCGACCGCTCCTCTTTCCCGGTGTCGAGCTCGGTCACGGCGACGGGCTCGCCGCCACTCGACCGTACCTGAAAGATCGGACCGCGAAAGTCGGGCGAGAAGACGATCGTCCCTTCGCGGCTCCAGGCGCCACCGCGCCCGTTCGCGGCCCCGCAGATCGTCTGCGCCGAGCCGCCCGCCCGCGGCGTCCGCCGGAGCTGACCGCCGGCGAAGAAGGCGACGTGCCGCGAATCGGGCGACCAGAACGGGAAGGTGGCCCCCTCGGAACCCTCGAGCGGGCGCGGCTCGACGTCGGCCAGCTCACGGAGGAAGAGGC
>JAYTAM010000195.1:0-19096 GCA_043737505.1 Thermoanaerobaculia bacterium | reverse complement strand
GTGCCGTCACCGCTACCTGCTCGAACGCCTCGATCGAGCCGACAGCGCGCACGGTGTACTCGACGTTGCGCGCCACGACCGCCGCCGTTTCGACGGGGACGCGGACCTCGGCGCGCGCCGGGCGGGCGTCGCCTGGAGGCTTGCCGCCACAGCCGACGCACCCGGTGCCGGCTGCGGCTGCGAGTACCAGGGCCCAGGGCAAAGCGAGAGCAGCCAGAGACGGGGCTCCTGACCGGCAGATTCGATTCGGGGTCACGGAACCTCCTCGGGGCGGGGCGGATGGGAAGCGGGAGAGATATCGGAGTAGCCGGCGTTGGCGGCATGGCCCGCAGGCCAGCCTCCGAGCGCGCGCTCCAGAGCGAGGGCCGCCACATCGTGGGCGAAGCCCTGGCGTGCGACCTCGACCTCGGCTTCAAAGGCGGAGACCTGCGCATCGGTCTGCTCGAGGGCCGTGGCGAGGCCGTTGAGAAAACGCTCGCGCACCTCCTCGGCGTTCTGGGAGGCGAAGGTTACCTGGTTCCGCGCCTGGACCAGGGCAGCCTCGGCCGAGGCGAGGTCAGCCGAGGCGCGATCGACTTCGAGCGCGACCTGACGGCGCCGCTGCGCGAGTCCGAACTCGATCTCGCTGGCGACGGCATCACGTTGCGCGGCGAGGGCTGAGCGATCGCCGCCGTCGAAGATCTCCCAGGTGAGATTGGCGCCGATGTTCCAGTCCTCCGAGTTCCCCGACAGACCGGCTTCATTCGTCCAGCGATAGATCCCGCGCAGGTCGAGGCGGGGCACCCAGCCCAGCCGGGGAGCGAGCGCCAGCCGCCGCGCCTCCTGCAACCGCTCCTCGAGGGCGACGAGCTCCTGCCGGCCGGCGAGGGCAAGTCCGACCAGCGCCTCGCGATCGGAGCTTTGTGGCGCCGTGCGCGTCGGCACTTCGAGCTCGCCGACGAGGATGTCGGCGGGAGCGTTGATGAGGAAGAAGAGCGCCAGACGAGCCGTCGTGACGCTGTTGGCCGCCCGCGTGGCGACGAGCTCGGCGGTCGCGAGCTCGAGCTCGGTGCGGGTCAGATCGTTGCGATTCGCCAAACCGGCGTCGAGCCGGATGCGCGATTCGTCCACCGTCTGACGGCCCACGGCAACTCGCTGGCGCGCCGCTTCGAGCAGACGTTCGAGCGACAGTACGGCATAGAAGCCGTCGGCGACGTCGAAGGCGAGCGCGCGCCGCAGCTCCTGCGACTCGATCGTCTGGGCCTCGAGGGCGTCGGTCGCAGCGCGGATCAGGGGCAGGGCGCGCAGGTCGAAGAGCGGCGTGTCGACGGCTGCCTGGCTCGAATAGGCATCGATCGCCTGAACGGTGACCTCGTCGTCGTCGATGAGGCGGGTGACTTCGCGCGCCCGACGGGTGGCGTTGGCGGTGATGGTGAGCGCCGGCAGGAACTGTGCGATGGCCTGTCGCCGCAGCGCCGCAGCGCCTTCCAGCCGCGCCGCGGCAATACCGGAGATCTCGTTGCCGGTGAGGGCGAGCTCGATCGCGCGTTCGAGTGTGAGAAGCGGGCCGGCCGGCGGCGACAGTTCCATCTCCTGCGACAGGCCGGGCGCTGCCGAAAGAGCCATAGCGGCGAGCGAGAGGCCGGCCAGGAAGGAGAGCAGTTTGGGTCGAGACATCGCCGGAAGAGTATGCGAACCGCCCGCCGAAATGCTCGGACGAGGAGGGGCGCTCGGCCGAGGATAGCGAGTTCCGGCACGGAGTAGAAGTTGCCGAGGCGCGCCCCTGGCGAGAGGGGCCGCGACGATCGATCGCGAGAGCTCGCGTGCCATAGGATTGAAAGCCGAATCGGAGAACAACCTCATGCCCGCATCCTCTCGAATCGTCCCCTCTCGCCGCGGCCTTCAGGTCGGCGCGGTCGTCGTGATCGCAATCTGTGGCCCCGCGCTGGCCAAAGCGGCATCGGCAGGCGGTGAGCTGCAGGATCCGCGCGAGGTGCATCTCGCCGACATTCGTCAGCTCACATTCGGCGGCGAGAACGCGGAGGCCTATTGGGCCGAGGACGGCCTCAAGCTCTCCTTCCAGACCACCCGGCCGCCCTACGCCTGCGATCAGATCTTCTCGCTGCCGGTCGACGGAGACGCTCCGACCCTGCTTTCGACCGGCCAGGGCAAGACCACCTGTGCCTATTTCTTTCCCGACGGCAAGCGCTTCCTCTACGCCTCCACCCACCTCGGATCTCCTGACTGTCCGGCTCCGCCCGATCGTTCGCAAGGCTACGTCTGGCCGATCGACACGGCGTACGAGATCTTCTCCAGGGAGACAGCCGGTGGTGAGCTGGCTCAGCTGACGAGGAACGGACACTACGACGCCGAGGCGACGATCTGCCCGGTCGACAGCTCGATCGTCTTCACCTCCACTCGCGACGGCGACCTCGAGCTCTATCGTATGGACGCTGACGGCCAGAACGTCGTGCGCTTGACGAACAGCCCCGGTTACGATGGCGGCGCTTTCTTCTCGCGCGACTGCAAGCAGATCGTCTATCGCGCCTCGCGCCCGACCGGCGCCGTCCTCGAGGACTACAGAAAGCTCCTGGCGCAGAACCTCGTGCGACCCAGCAAGCTCGAGCTCTGGGTCGCGGACATCACGCCGGAGGGCGCCCGCGACGCCCGCCAGGTGACCGACCTCGGTGCCGCCTCGTTCGCGCCGTACTTTTTTCCGGACGGCCAGCGCATCCTGTTCTCCACCAATCACGGCGATCCCAAGGGCCGCGAGTTCGACATCTGGGCGATCGACGTCGACGGCAGCGATCTCGAGCGGATCACCTGGTTTGCCGGCTTCGACGGCTTTCCGATGTTCTCGCCCGACGGCAAGACCCTCGCCTTCTCCTCGAATCGCAACCAGGGGAAGCCCGGCGAGACCGACGTCTACCTCGCGCGCTGGGTCGACACACCCGCCGTCGCGACCGATGCCACCCATCCTGCCGACGCCATCGAGCTGCGGGCCGAGGATCGCTTTGCCACCGACGTCGCCTGGCTCGCCGATGATGCGCGCGATGGACGCGGCGTCGGCACTGCCGGCAACGAAGCCGCGGCGGCCTACATCGAAGATCGCTTCCGTTCCCTCCGTCTCGAACCGGCAGGCGCCGACGGCACCTACCGCCAGGAGTTCGACGTCACGGTCGCGTTGACTGTCGGACCCATGACGTCGCTTGGCCTCGATGACCAGCCGGTCGCGGCCGAGGCTTGGAGCCCGCTCTCCTTTTCGAAGAGCGCCAAGGTGAGTGGCGAGATCGTCTTCGCCAGCTACGGCATCGTCGCGCCGGACAAGAAGCGCGACGACTACGCCGGCCTCGACGTCAAGGGCAAGATCGTCCTTGTCCGCCGGTTCGTTCCCCCCGGCGACGACTTCAAGGACGCTGACGAACGCCGCTACTCGGACCTCCGTTACAAGGCTTTCACCGCCCGAGAGCAGGGCGCCATTGCGGTCCTGGTCGTCGATCTCCCCGAGCTTGCCGAGGGAGCCGCGATGCCCGACGAGGCCCCTTTACCGAAGCTTTTTGCCGAGCAGGCCGGAGATGCCGGTGTGGTCATCGCCGCGGTCAAGAGGGAGACCGCCCAGGCGCTGCTCACAGGAGGGCATCGAGCGAACCTGGTCGTCGAGCTGATTGCCGAGCACCGCAAAAGCACCAACGTCGTCGGCCGGCTGAAGGGTATGAAGCCCCGGGAGCGCTCCGGCGCCATCGTCATCGGCGCGCATTTCGATCACCTCGGACACGGTGGATCGAATTCGCTGGCCCCGGGCTCCGACGAGATCCACAACGGCGCCGATGACAACGCCTCGGGCACGGCGGCGCTGCTCGAGAGCGCGCGCATCCTGGCCGGCCGCAAGGCCGAGCTTACGGCCGACGTGCTGTTCGTCGGCTTCTCAGGCGAGGAGCGCGGGCTTCTCGGCTCGACCGCCTTCACGCGCCACCCGCCGGGGGGACTCGAGCTCGCGAGCGTGCGCGCCATGATCAATATGGACATGGTCGGGCGGTTACGCGACAACAAGCTGGCGATCCTGGGCGGCGGCTCGGCCGAGGAGTGGCCGGCGCTCGCCGATCCGCTGTGCGTCGCTCACGGCCTCTCCTGTACGACCTCGGGAGACGGCTACGGACCGTCGGACCAGACTCCGTTCTACGCCGCCGGGATTCCAATCCTTCACCTGTTCACCGGCACCCACGACGACTATCACCGCCCGAGCGACGACAGCGGCAAGGTCAACGCGACCGGCGGCGCGAAGATCGCGGCGCTCGCCGCCGACCTCGCCCTGCAGGCGGCCGGAACCGAGAAGCTCACGCTGCGCGCCGTCGCGGAGCCGGCGCCGCGCGGCGACGTGCGTTCGTTCGGCGCCTCGCTCGGAACGATTCCGGACTACGCCGGGCCGGGGGAGGGCAAGAGCGGCGTCTTGCTGGCCGGCGTCCGGCCCGGAGGCGGCGCTGAGAAGGGCGGGATGCAGCGGGGCGACATTCTGATCGGCCTTCTCGGGCGCGACATCGGCGACATCAACGACTTCATGTTCCTGCTTCAGCAGGCGAAACCGGGGGACAAGGCAAAGGCGATCGTCCTGCGCCAGGGCCGGCGGCTCGAGCTCGAAGTCGTCTTCGGCGAGTCGCGACGCATGTAGGCGCGCACTCCGTGCGGCTGAACTTCTCCGGCAAGTTCTGGACCGTCGGACCGGCGGCGCTGGCCTACTTCCGCCCGCCCGGCGCTCCGGTGCACGAGCCTTTCCGTCTCGTCGTCG
The DNA here is from genome assembly GCA_043737505.1 of Thermoanaerobaculia bacterium. GTDB lineage: Bacteria > Acidobacteriota > Thermoanaerobaculia > Multivoradales > JAGPDF01 > JAGPDF01. The sequence goes on along the minus strand of JAYTAM010000195.1, from coordinate 14,334 downwards.
AGGATCCGGCGGTCGGACGGATCTCGCTGTCTGGCGCGCTGCACGCGCCGCCTTCTGCGGGCACCCTGATTGTCGCTCTGCACGGCCTCGGTGGCAGCGCCGAGAGCTCCTACATGCGGCAGTTCGCGGCCGTCGCGGTCGGCGCGGGTTACGCCTGCCTGCGCCTCAACCACCGCGGAGCCGAGCGCGAGGTGCAGGACTATTACCATGCAGGGCTGACCGCCGACCTCGAGTCGGTCCTGGCCGCCGAGGAGCTGGCGAGGTTCGAGCGCCTGGCGATCGTCGGCTTCTCGCTGGGCGGGCACGTCGCGCTGCGCTATGCCGCCGAGCGCCCGAAGACCACGGACCCGCGTCTCGCCGCTGTCGCCGCGATCTGTGCGCCGCTCGATCTCGACCGCGGCGCCACGGCGCTCGACGCACCCTCCTCCTGGCTCTATCGCCGATACGTGCTGCCGGGCCTGCAGCGACACCTCGATGCGGTGGAGAGTCTGCGACCCCTGCGACCCGTCCCCGCCGAGCGCGCACGGCGAGCGCGGGTGCGGCGGATTCGCGAGTGGGACGGTCTCATCGTCGCGCCACGCTGGGGCTTCTCCTCGGCGGAGGACTACTATGCGCGCGCCAGCGTCGCGCCGATTCTCGACCGGATCGCGTTGCCCACCTGGATCGTCGAGTCCGAAAACGATCCGATGGTCCCGGTCTGGACGCTGGAGGATGCTCTCACCCGCGTCTCGCCGATGACCGAAGTGACCTGGACGCCGCGCGGCGGGCACGTCGGCATGCCGGCGAACCTCGATCTCGGGCAGCCCGGGCCGCGAGGTCTGCACGCCCAGATTCTCACCTGGGTAAGTCGAAAGCTCGCCAGTACGCCGTAGACGACGTCCGCGCGAAGGCTAGTGCGCGGTGCGCAGGGTGACGTCGCCGCTGCCGGTGGAGATGTCGGCGACCCCTTTCGCGCTGCCGATCTCGGCCTTCACGTCGCCGCGGCTGCTGTGGGTGATCCGGCTCGCCAGCAAGTCGACAGTGATTTCGCCGGAGCCGGTGCTCACCGCCACCTTCACCTGCGGCGTGGCGGAGGCGGGACTCGCTTCGAGGGTGACGTCGCCGCTGCCCGTGTCGATCGCCATCCGCGTGACGGCGGTGAAGTCGCCCGAAAGCGAAACGTCGCCGGAGCCGGTGTCGGCGTTGATCGTAGCGCCGAGGGTGAGGGCGCGGCCGACGATGTCTCCCGAGCCGGTGTCGCAGTGAATCGAGCCCTGGGTATGGGTGAGCTCGATATCGCCGCTGCCGGTGTCGATATCGACCTTCGTCGCCGCGACCTGATCGAGTTGAACGTCGCCCGACCCGGTGTCGACCTGAACGTTTCCCGTCTGACGGACGATCCGGACGTCGCCCGAGCCGGTGTCGGCGGCGACGGTGCCCTCGCCGTCCTGGACGCGGATCTCGCCGGTCGAGATGTCGAAGCTCTGAGCACCGTGCACACCGGTCGAGTCGACAACGCCGATGCCGTCGCGCACCTGGACTCCGACGCCGGCCGGGAGCTCGATCCGGAAGTCGGCATACAAAGTCAACGCGCCGCCGCCGGGCTGGGAGACGACGCGCACCTCGCGGTCGGCGTACTTGAAGTTCGAGTTTCCGAGGTCGAGCCATTCGAGGAACCACGGCACCGACTCGCCCTGCGCATGGCGGGGATAGCAGTATTTGCGGCTCTCGTCGAGCGGATAGACCGCCTTGACGATCCAGCGCTCGCCCGCCTGCTCGTAGGTGATGTTCAGCAGCCCCGCGATCCGCTCGGCCTCGGCGGCGCTTCCCGCCGCCGCGTGCACGGTCGCAGCGACACGGACCTCGGAGCCGCTGGCGGCGGCGACAGTGATGTTTCCCGCCAGGTTGTGCAGCTCGACCACCAGATTCGGACGGGCGGTGAGGGTGCGGTCGAGCTGCCGCTGGGCATCGGCCGCCAACGCCGGTGTCCAGGAGGCCAGTGCGAACAGGGTGCAGGTCAAGGAAAGCTGCAACGGCTTCGGGGCTCGGGTCTGGGGCATGGGCTCTCCTCGTAGAAGGAAGGGCGGACTCTGGTCACTACGGGGGCGGCTGCCGGAAGTTACAGCGGCCGGGCGCTTCGCCGGACGTGCAACAATCTTCGCGTATGAGCCCTGGGAGTTCCAGAGAGGCGGGCGGGGAGGGCCGGTTCCGCCTCGTGGCCGAGGCTGCCGGGCGGCGCTTCGCCCGGCTGGTGCCGGCCGAAGGCGCCACCGTCGGCAGCTCCGAACGCAACGACCTGCGACTCGACGTCCAGGGCGTCTCGCGGCAGCATGCGCGCTTCGTTCCCGCCGGCGACATACTCTGGGTCGAGGACCAGGCGAGCAAGAACGGTCTCTGGCTCGGCGAGCGCCGCATCGACCGCCAGGCGCTCTCGGCCGGCGATCGAGTGCGCCTCGGAGAGGCCTGGATCACGATCGAACGCGTGCCGGCCGGCGACGCCGAGGCTGCGATCACCTGGCCCCGCCGGGCCGCGCCGTCGGCGCCGGCAGCGATCGCGGCGGCGCCGGCGCTCGAAGAGGAGACGACTCTCCTTCCCGCCGTCGGCTCGCCTTTCGAGCTCCGCCCGCTGGCGACGCTTTTTCCCCGCCTGCGGCTACCGGAGGAGTTCGTCGTCGGGCCGTCCGGCAGCATGCTCCGCCTGCTCGGCGAGGTCGAGCGCGTGGCGGGGGAGCGCGCGCCAGTGCTGCTCTCCGGCGAGACCGGCACTGGCAAGGAGCTGCTCGCGAGAACGATCCACGCGAGCTCGGCGCGCAGCGACGGGCCGTTTGTCGCAGTCAACTGCGCCGCGCTCCCCGCCGAGCTGATCGAGGCAGAGCTCTTCGGCGTGGCGCGCGGCGCCGCGACCGGCGTCGCCGCCCGCGACGGCTCCCTGCGCCGCGCCCACTTGGGCACTTTTCTGCTCGACGAAGTGGGGGAGCTCCCGCTCCAGCTGCAGGCGAAGCTGCTGCGTCTATTGGAGAGCGGCGAGCTCGCGCCGCTCGGCGGCACACCGGCGGCGCTCGATGTCCGCTTCGTCGCAGCGACGAATCGCGATCTGCGGGCGGAGGCGGAGGCCGGCCGCTTCCGGTCCGATCTCTACTTTCGCCTCGCCGCCTTCACTCTTCACCTGCCGCCGCTCCGCGAGCGCCGCGAGGATCTGCCGGCGCTCCTCGGCGCGCTCGTCGAACGCTTCTCCCGCGACGCTGGGCGCGAGCCTGCGGGCCTTTCGCTCCGGCTCCTCGAGCGGATCTCGGCCTATTCCTGGCCGGGAAACCTGCGCGAGCTCACGCACGAAGTGCGGCGCTGGGTCACGTTCGCCGCCGAGGGGGAGATCTTCGACTCGTCTCTGCTCTCGGAAGCGATCCGCTCCGTCGCCGAAGCCATTCTGGAGTCCCCGCCGCCCGCCGCGGGGCGCGACTCGCTCGATCTCGAACAGCAGCTCGCGGCGACCGAGCGCGAGATCGTCGCCCGCGCGCTCGCCGTCGCTGGCGGCAATCAGAGCCGCGCCGCGCGCCTGCTCGGCATTTCGCGCAACGGCCTGGCGGCGAAGATGGCGCGCCACGGCTTGCCGCCCGGTGGCGACACCGGCTCAGAATCGGACGACGACCGAGCCTGAGGCGAGCTGGCGTCGCGGCGACGCGTCGAAGCCGACATCGATGGTGATGGACGTCGGCCGCAGGGCTCGCGTGCCGGAGTCGGCGAACGGGTGCGTCCAACCGAAGCCTAAAGCGCCGTGGAAGGTGTCCTCGCCGGCAATGAACCTTCCGGCGAGACGCGGGTTCTCGCCGACATACCGCACCTGGTGTTCGTTCTCGGCCCAGGCGCCGGCGCGGAGGGCGAGAACATTGCCGCTCGGTCTCGGCCGGGCCCACTCGACGCCGGCATGGAGCTCGTAGCCGTCGTCCACTTCGAACAGCTGCATCGAGTCCTTGCCCGCGTTGTAGCCCTCGTCAGGCAATGCCCCGGCGCCGGCGCAGCAGCCGAGCGGTTCGCCGCCGGCGAGGCGAATGTCCTTGAGAACGTTGCTCTGTGGCGAGAGCTCCGAAGAGCGCACCCGTTTGAGCTCGGTCGAAATCAACCAGTTCGTGCGCGGCTCGAAGACCCAGCCCACTCCCCATGAGTCCGGCACTTCGAAGCGCCCGCTGCCGCTCCGGCGCAGAGCCTCCAGCTGCTCGGCCGGATCGGCGGCGACCCCCGCGGCTTCGGCGGCCTCGCCGAAGAGGAAGCGATAGTCGAACGGAAAGGAGGGTCCGGGCCGGTAGATCCCGCCGACACGGTGGCGGCGATCGAGGCTCGACCAGAGAAAGCTCGCGGCGCCGCTCCACGCCTGCGAGTCGCCCTCCTGAAGGTGGCGGTCGAACTCGTTCGCCGGCGCGTAGATCTCCGGCGCGTCGTCGAAGCGCGTCTGGCCTAGAGCGTTCTGACCCTGATAGCGATGGGTCGTGGCGCCGAAGCGGAAGCGGAAGGCCTGCAAGCTGCCGCCGATCCAGAACTGATCCGAGAGGCGATAGGCGCCGGAGAGACCGATATCCTCGATGACGAGCTCGAGATCGGCGGAGAGCGGCGCGGCACGGCGTCTTACCTCCTGACCTGAAGCGCCGGGCGTCGAGAAGAAGAATCCGGCACTGGCTTCGATCTTTGCAGCGAAGCGGGTGAGCTCGTGGCGGAAGAGAGCCACGGCCCAGTCGCGCCGCGGGTACGACAAGGAGAAGAACGAGATTCCTCGCGTGCGCGCCGTCGAGCTCGACTCGGCGATGGCGTCGAGGGCGTCGATGTTCGAGCCCTCGGCTAATGTAGCGGCGGTGCCCGTCGGCCTGCCGTTGAAGCTGCCGCCATCGGCGAAGCGGGTTTCGAAAGCGGCGAAGCGCGCTTCGATCGCCACCTCCGGACGATGCAGCTGAAGGAGCCCTGCCGGATTCGCGTAGGCCGCGGTCGCGTCGTCGGCGAGGGCCAGAAACGCCCCGCCGAGCGCCAGACTCCGCGCCCCGGGCGGGGAGAAATCGAACTCCAGGCCGGCGCCGATCTCGTCGTTGGTCTGGGCGCTGAGCGGCGCCGCCAGAGCGAGCGTGAAGAAGAGAATCAGGGTGCTAGGCTGGCGCTTCTCGAACATGAGTCCAAAGCCCCCGGGTTCCGTCGATCCTGTGCTCGGTTCGTCGGCGTTGCCGCCGGGCAGCCGGATCGGGGGACATTATCGTGTTCTCGATCGGCTCGGCCGCCCGGGTGGATTCGGTCAGACCTACCGCGCTCTCGACGAGCGCCTGCGCCGCGAAGTCGCGATTAAGGAGTTCTTTCCGCGCCAACTGGTGAGTCGCGCGGGGGAGGATCCGACGGCTCGCGCGCTGGGCGCCGGCGAGAGCGCCCAGTTCGAATTCGGCAAGCTCCGATTTCTCGAAGAGGGCCGCACTCTTGCCCGCGTCAGCCATCCGCGCGTCGTCCGGGTCCTCGAGCTCTTCGAGGAGAACCGCACCGCCTACCTCGTCATGGAGTACCACCGCGGAGCGAATCTCGCCGAAGTCGCGGCGTCCTCCGGCGGCTGTCTGGACGAGTCGGTGGTTCGCGCGCTGCTGCTCGAGATCCTCGACGGGCTCGAGACGGTGCACCGGCAGGGAATCCTGCATTGCGACGTCAAGCCCTCCAATCTCTACCTGACGCAAGCCGGCGTGCCACTGTTGCTCGACTTCGGCGCCGCGCGGCGCGACTTCGGCGAGCGCACCGCGACCCTGGACGGCATCCTCTCGCCGGGCTATGCACCGTTCGAGCTTTTCCAGGAGCGCGGTCGCCTCGGCGCCTGGACCGACGTCTATGGAGTGGCCGCGACCGCCGTCTCGCTGCTCACCGGCGAGCGTCCGCCGAGCGCCGCCGACCGCATTCCGGTCGATGCGCTGGCCGAAGGCGCGCCGCTCGCCGAACGGCTCCCAGCGGAGATGCGCGCGCCGCTGATCGCGGCGCTGGCGCTGCGGCCGGAGGAACGCACCCCGGACGCGGCGCAGTTCCGTGCCCAGTTGCTCGCCGTCGCCAGCCCACCGCCGGCGTCTCTGCGCGAGCTGGCCGAGCTCGCGACGCGCGCACTGTCGCGCCCGGCGAGCGCCGACGAGGCCGCGAGCGGCAGCTCGACGACGACGATCTCGCGACCCTTCGCCCGCCGGAGGCGGCCGCGCTCGAGGCGCCTTCTCCTCGTCGGAATGCTCGCGCTGGGCGTGGCGACGGCGTTCTGGTGGCGTTCGCGTCCGGACGCACAGGCGGTCGTTCCGACCGCCCCGGTCACCGATGCAGCGCCGTCGGCGACGCCGGCCGACACGACCGTCAGCGAGCCGAAGTCGACGCCGGAAACCGACGGTCCGCTGGCGACGGCAGCCGCCGGTGACCTGACTTCAACGACAGGACCGTCCGGCGAGGTGCTCTTCGCCGTCGTGCCTTTCGGGGAGCTCGTCGAGCTGCGCGACACGGGCGGGCGTCAGCTTCTGGCGGATGCAGCGTTGCCCCTGCCGGCGCTGCTGCGCCTGCCGGCAGGGGAGTGGACCGCCCGGGTGCGCTATCCGGTCTCCGGTGACGTCGTGCTGCTGCCGCTCGCGGTCGCCGGCGGCGAGTCGTCGCGGGTCGAGCATCGCTTCGCGCGGCTCGAGGCGCGCGCCTACTTCGAGGCCACGGGATGGTAGCGCCGCGGCTCGCGCTCGTCCTCCTGCTCACTCTGGCCGGAGGGCTCTTCGCCGCGGAGCCCAGGGGCGCAGCTGTGCGCGCCTACGAGCGCGGCGCGCGCGAGCTCGAGTTCGGGCGCTTCAGCGAAGCGGCGGCGGCGTTCGCGGAGGCGATCGAGCTCGACCCGCTCGAAAGCGCGCAGCCGGTCGCGCGCCCCTCGGGGATGAACTTCGCGCCCTACCTGCCGCATCTCGCGCTCGGCGTCGCGCGCTGCGAAGGGGGCGATCCGTCCGCAGCGCTCGCGAGCTGGGCCGAGTCGGATCGCCAGGCCGCGGCGCGCGCCGCGCGCGGCGCCGCGCGCCTGCTGCAGCGGCGCGAGGAGTGCACCGGACGCCACCGCGAGAGCCAGCGAGCGGCGGAGGCGTCCCGGAGCTCCCGGAGTCCGACCGACATCGCCGCGGAGCCCGACCCGCGGGCAGCGAGCGCGACGCGTCGGCCGGAGGCGACGGCGCTCGCAGTTCCCCTCTCGGACGCCTCAGTTGGAAAGCCGGAAGAGGCGGCCGCGGCGCCGGCGATTCAGGAGGGCGGCGAGGCACCGCCTGAGCAGTTGCTGCGCGCGGCGCAGGAGTTGTTCGACGGCCGGCCGGCGCGGACTTACGCTCTCCTCGAGGGCTTCGCCACCGAGCGGACGCGCACGAACGGGCAGGCCCATCTCCTGCGTGCCGCCGCCGGCTTCGACCTGGCACGCCTCGAACCGGCCTCCGCCGCGCGTTGGCTCGCGCGGGCTCGCCGGGAGCGCCTCGCTGCGCTGCGCGCCGTACCCTCCCTGCTTCCCGATCGTGGCTACTTCTCACCCGCCTTCGTCGAGTTCTTCGCCACCGGCGCCGCTCCGGAGGCGCTGCGGGAGCTGCTCGAGCACTGAGCAGCCTGCGCAGGCGCCGAGCACAGGCCGGCCTGCCGATCGCCCTCTGAGCTTCCCGTCCGCCGCGCGTCATCATCGCAAGTTCCCTGTCTTCAGTGTCTTGTCGATCCTGTCGAGACCTGAGGCAGAGTTGGTCCCGTCCTTGCTCTCTGCCGCTTCCGTGGCGTGGACCCCTCGTCGATTGGCGGCGGGGATCGGTTTGGCTACACCATGGAGAAGGGGAAGCGATGCGCAAGTCCCGCACGCCCGTTGCTGCGATGTCTGGAGTTCTTGCCTATCTGCTGCCGGCGGTCGCTATGGGAATCTCGGAGCCGCGGCTCGTTGCCGATCTCAACATCACGCCGTCGCCTCGTCAGGGTTCGCAACCGGCCGAGTTCGTCCGCATCGGTTCGCAGGTGCTCTTCACCGCCCAGCCGGGCGACCGTGGCCGGCGCCTGTACCGCTCGGACGGAACCTCCGAGGGAACGCAGGAGCTCGCTATGGGCTGTGGGCAGCTCGAGGAGGGCGGCTTCGGGTTGCTCTTCGCCACGGCGACGAGGGCCTACTACTCGCTTCGTTGCAGCCCTGGCGTCGAGGCGTTGTGGACGAGCGACGGTACCTCCAGCGGTACGCATCTCCTGCTGGATGCCGGTTCGTATCGCAGCCCCGGACCGAGTTTCGACGCCCCGCAGTGGGTGGAGGGCAGCAGCGGCGTTCTCTTTCTTCAGGGCGGCGTCTACGACTCGCGCCTGGCGCTCTGGCGCACCGACGGCACGGTCGCCGGAACGCTGCTCCTGGGTTTACTCAGTGAGGGCAAACGCGCCGTCGGCGCGATCAGCCGCAAGGGCGCGCACGACTTTCTGCTGGCTGTCGAAGAGGAGTCCGCAGGGCTCGCCATCTGGAAGAGTGACGGCACGGTGGCCGGGACCGAGCGAGTGCAGGTGCTCGCGCTTCCCGACCAGCACCCGCGGCTGGCGTCGTTCGAGTCGACGGCGGCCGGCGTCGCGTTCATGCTCTCGGTCTGGCCCCCATCGCGCGTCGAGCTCTGGTACTCCGACGGCACGGCCGAGGGCACGATCCTCGGAGCGGAGCTTCCTTTCGGTACGACGGAGATCCCCGTAGCGCACGACGGTTCGCTCTACTTTCTCGCCGAGGCGAACGGCAGCGAGTGGATCTGGCGCGGCGACGGAAGCGCCGCAACGACCCGTCCGATCGTTCCGCTGGGCTCGCGCGGCGCCACCTCGCGCTCTTTCGAGTTCTTCCGGGGTCAGCTCTATTTCATCGCCTGCGCGATCGACGGAGAGTCCTGCGAGCTACTGCGGGCACCTCTGGAGGGCGGACCGGCAATGACCGTCGCCGACGTCTGCGACGCCACCTATTGCGGTTGGCTCGGCGATGAGCTCTGGGTGCGGGGCGTCGGCGACCGGTTGGCTTACACCCGAAAGGACGACACGGCAGTCGAGGTCTGGACGAGCTCGGCCGATGGCGGCGACGCTTCGGCGGTGGCGAATCTCTGCGTTCCCGACTCATGCTTCGAACCGTACGTCGGGCCGGTGGCTCTCGACGCCAGGATCTTTTTCGCGACCGTCGAGGATGGTGGAGCGTCGCGCGCGCTCTGGTCGAGCGACGGGACACCTGCTGGAACCAGGCGCCATGCCGGTCCTCTGCCCGTCATCGGCTGGTTCCACGCAGCGGGGGCTCCAGCTCCGATCGTCGCGCTTCCGGGCGGGGCAGGCTGGCTGTTTGCCGGCGGCGACACGCTGCACGGCCTCGAGCTCTGGCGCGCCCGAGAGCAGGCGGACGCCGCAGTGCTCGTCGAAGACCTGCGACTGGATCGGCCGGGCATCGACGATCCGGAGCCGATTGCGACCATCGGCTCGACCTTCGTCTTTGCGCGCATGGACGACACCGGCTCGAAACGGACGATCTATCGCCACGAGTTGGGCTCCTACGGCGTGGAGCCATTCCTGACAGTGCCGGTGGTCCGCGGCCGGCATGGCTCGCGCAATCGCGCTCCGTCGCTTCGCCTCGCGGGCAGCGCCTGGTTCTTCATCGAGGGCGACCTCGGAACGGAGTCTCCGTTCGCGCTGCAGGTCTGGCGCTACGACCCGGAGTCGCGCGACCTGCGGACACTCTTCCCGGGAGATCCGCGGACAACCGGAATCGGCGCGCTCGCGGACGATCTCGTCCCCTCGGGAGCCGACTTCCTCTTCCTCGGTTCGACCGATCCGGCACTCACCCCGGCGATCTATCGCGTGCGACCGCTGTCGGGTGCGATCTCGAAGCTCATGGATCTCCCGGCGACCTGGGTGACCTCGATCGGCCAGAGCGGCGATCGCTGGTTCCTGATCGAAGATGGGCAGCGCGTAGTGTCGATCGACCTCGCTCGGCGTACTCGCGAGTTGCTCGGCGACTTCCCCGATAGCCATGTCTCGGAGGCGGTCGCGCTCGGGGAAGGCGTCCTCTTTACCGTGGAATGGGACTACTACTCGAGCGCCGTTCCCCGGACCGAGCTCTGGCAGAGCGACGGCACGATCACCGCGACGCGCGAGATCGCCGAGTGGCCGCAAACCCAGAGCAGCTGCGACCCGCGCCCCTCCTTGCCGGCGCGGGGGAGCGCGAGCCCCGCGCTTTTCTCGGTCCAGTCGTATTGCGATCCGGAATCGAGCGAGCTCTGGATCACGGATGGCAGCGCGGAGCGCACCGGCCTGCTGCGGCGGTTTCCGGAGGACCGCCTGGCGATCGCCGAAGGATCCACCCTTCTGGCAGGGAATCTCCAATTCCTCGTCTCTCATTTCGACGCCGAGACAGGGACCTCGAGGGGGGCGATCTGGAAGACCGACGGCACCGCCGCGGGGACGACTTCGGTGGCGGAGCTTCCGGCCCGCGACGGATCGCCGGAGTCCGACTGGTTGGAGCTGGCGCGCGGGGCGGAGGCGATCTACTTTCCATGGTCGGACGAGGAGCATGGACACGAGCTCTGGCGGACCGATGGCACCGCCGGCGGCACCGGCCTCGTCGCGGATCTCGAGCCGGCCCCTGGAAGCTCCTGGCCGCGTCAGCTCCGCACGGTCGGCGATCAAGTGATCTTCAGCGCCTGGACGGCGGCCGCCGGCTTCGAGCTCTGGCAGGTCGACGGCGCCTCCCTCTCTCCCGAGCTGGTCGCGGATCTCTTCCCGGGGATCGAAAGCTCGGCGCCGCTCGTGCTGGGAGCGACCGACGAGGCTCTCTTCTTCCTGGCCGATGACGGCGTCGTCGGGCGCGAGATCTGGGAGATTTCCCGGCCCTCGGTCGCGCCCTGTACGGCCGACGCTACGACCCTCTGTCTCGCTGGCGACCGCTTTCGCGCCCGAGCCGTGCGGCGCGACTTTGCAGGCAAGCTGGGCGCGGCCGCTGCGGTACCGCTCACCGGCGAAAGCGGCTACTTCTGGTTCTTCGCTCCGGGAAACCCCGAGGTGCTGCTCAAGATCGTCGACGCCTGCGGCCTGCCCGGCTTCGAGAACTTCTGGGCCTACTCGTCCGGGCTCACCAACGTCGAGGTGGATCTCGAGATCGTCGACACGGTGAGCGGCGAGCGCACGCGGATCCGAACGCGCCTCGGCGAGGCCTACGGTCCGCTCTTCGACAGCGGCTCGTTCCAGGTCTGCGCCGCGGCAGCCCCGACAACCGCGGCGCCCGCAGCGCTCCCGCCCACCGCTGGGTCGAGCACCGTCCTGCCGCTCCTCGACGGGCGCTTCGAGGCGAGAGCGAGTTGGCAGAAGCGCGACGGTACGACGGGAGTGGCGAACGCCGTGCAGCTGGCGGCGGACAGCGGCTACTTCTGGTTCTTCTCTCCGGAGAGCGTCGAGGTGCTGATCAAGATGGTCGACGCCTGTGGCTTCGAAGGCTTCGACAACTTCTGGGTCTTCGCCGGCGGCCTGACCGACGTCGAGGTCCATCTCGAAGTGACGGATACCTGGAGCGGGGAGGTGGTCCGCCACGACAACGTCCAGGGCAACCCTTTCCACCCGCTGCTCGAGACCGGACGGCTGCGGGTTTGCGAATGAGTGCCTTTCGGCTGCGCCCGCGGGGCAACTGTCTTGCGTTCGCGTTCTTTTCTACATCCATTCTGGGCGCCGCCGGTGCGCCAACCCAGGTCGCCGATCTCGCGCAGTCGTTGGCCGCGCGTTCGTCGTATCCAAATGAAATCTATCGAGTGGGGGAGTACGTCGTCTTCGGCGCCTCCGACCCGTTCTTCGGCTTCGAGCTGCACAGCTTTCGCCCGGCGACTTCGAGGACGGAGCTCCTCGTCGATGCGACACCGGGTACTGGCGGCTCCCAGGTCGTCCATGCCGGCGAGGTCGCCGGCCGCCGGTTCTACTGGAGCGGACCGATCGGGCGTACGGTGCTCTACGTGACCGATGGCACTAGTGCCGGAACCAGAGAAGTCGTCGACCGGGACGGCGCGCAGATCGCCCTGGAGTACCCGCGGCCGACAGTCGTGATCGGAACCCGCGCGGTCCTGCAGGGCAATGAAGCGGCGACCGGCCGCGCCGGTCTGTGGGCGGTCGACGGCGATGGCAAGGCCGAGCGCGTCTGGCGCGGCGGCGATCCAGAGTCGATCTGGGGGCCGGCGATCGTGTCGTACGCGGCATCGCGAGGCCGGGTGACCTTTCTCGAGCTGCCGGCCGACGACAGCGGAACAGCCGTGTGGGTCACCGACGGCACGAGCCTGGGGACTCGGCTTGTCGATACGGTCGACTGCTTCGCAGAGGGCGGAGTCGCCACCGCCGATCATTTCCTCTTCGTCTGCCGCAGCTTCGAACCCAGCGGGGATCACTGGGCTCTCTACTCGTCGGATGGAACGGCGGGGGGAACGGTTCGGCTGGGCGACTGGGAGGCCGGGGCGGAGGAGCGGAGCCCGAGGCTCCTCGGGGCGAACGCGGGACGCGCCTACTTCGAAACCTGGTCCGCCTCCTGGCGGGCCAGTTTCTGGATGACCGACGGCACGGTCGCCGGGACCCGGCGACTGGCACGCGCCGCAGACTGGAGGAGCTCCGGAAGCGACTACCCTCCGGTCTGGTTCGGGGAGGAGTTCTACTTCTGGGCCATGGATGGCGAATGGCCGGACAGTTCCTACGACTACTGGTCGCATGACGGCTCTTCCGCCCCACCGCAGCGGATGCGCACCGGTACGCTCGGGGAGCATTCGTGGACCCATTCGCCGATTGCGGTCGGCGATCGGTTGCTCTTCTTCTCTCTCGACGAAGCCGGCGCCGGGGAGGAGATCTGGGCGAAGCAGCTGGGGAGCTTCGAAGTGGAGCAGGTGAGTCGATTCTGTCCCCCCGACTGCATGGATTTTCTCTCGATTTCCGGAGTGTCTATCGGCGAGAGCGCCTTGCTGTACCTCGGCATTCACGAGTCGATGTTCGGTTCGAGTTGGATGGTTGCGCGAAGCGACGGGACGGTCGAAGGCACGAGAGCGCTTGCCCGTAGTTGGGAGGGCGAGGCGCAGTTCTCCGCTGGGTATCCAGGAGGTTCGGCGGCCGTCGATGGCGGTTATTTCGTGGCGGGACACAGATCGCCCAGTGGCTCGGAGCCCTGGTTTGTCGATGAGGTCACTGGCTCTCTCCACCAACTCGCGAACCTGGAGCCGGAAAACGCTTCCTCCCGCCCGACGGGTCTCCTGTCCACCGGTGCTGAACTCTACTTCCGGGCTCCTGGGTTGGATGACACCTATGGTCCCTGGCAAGTGGCGAACAGCGGTACGCCCCGACACCTGTCTCCGAACGGCTGCATCGGAAGCTACTCCTTCCGGCCGAGCGGCGTGGTCGGTGGACGGGTGCTGTTCGAGGGCGACTCGGGCTGCCTCCTGGCCTTCGATCCTCTCAGCGAGACCTGGGAGACGCTCGTCGAAGAGAGCGGCGGGGCGACTGTCACCGGCACGGTAGTGGCGAGCAACGGTCTCGCCTATTTCCTGCGCGCGGGAACGCGACTCTGGCATACCGACGGAACTCCTGCTGGAACGGTGCCGATGGGCACGGCGGCATTCGACGAGCCGCGGACGATCGTCGGCGTGACCTCGACGCACATTTATCTCTGGAGCGACTACTACCAGTCGACGCTGCATTCGGTAGGGATCGGCGATGGCTTGGCCGAGAACCTGGGGGACCTTTCGGGGTGGAACCTCTGGCAGCCGCAGCCGACGCAAGAGTCCCGCGTGATCGGATCGCGTTTCTTCTTTACTGCGCGAACGACCTCGAATCTGGAGACCCTTTCGAGCTCGACCGGCCATGCGACGGAGACCAGTGTGCTCTGGACCTCGGCAATCGACGAGCGGGTCTTCGATCTGTATGAGCTCGGCGGAGAGCTCTATTTCGTCGTCGCCGGAGAGCGCGCCGCCCTCTGGCGAAGCGACGGGACCGCGGCTGGAACCCGCTCGGTTGCCGATCTCGGACCACTCAGCGCCGATGCCGACGACGGGCGCGCGCATTCCGGAGCGGCCCTGGACGGTCGCCTCTACTTCGTCAGCGAGAACGCGGCAACGGGCGCGGAGCTCTGGTCGAGTGACGGGACGGCGGCGGGCACTCGCCTCCACGACCTCGTTCCCGGGGTCGTGGGAAGCGACCCGCGCGAGCTCACCGTTCTCGCGGGCCTGCTTTACTTCTCAGCCGCCGATCGCGCCTTCGGGCGTGAGGTCTGGGCCTTCGATCCGGCTCCGGGGCGCGCGAGCCGCGCAGGCGACATCGCCGACGGACCGCTCTCTTCGGTGCCGGAGGAGTTGACCGCAGTGGGCTCGA
>JAYTAM010000194.1:0-8348 GCA_043737505.1 Thermoanaerobaculia bacterium | reverse complement strand
CCTCGAGAGTCGTCCGAGTCAATCGGCTCGGAGAGCTCTCGGTGGACTATGCAATTCCCGAGAATATGGGCGCCATCCAGGCCGTTCAATCGGACGCTCGCGACGGCGCCCTGTGGCTGGGGACTCGTCAGCGCGTATTCCGGATCGGTCTCGACGGCATCGTGGAACAGCGTTTCGAGACCGCGCCTGGCGAAGAGATCGAGGCTCTGGCCTTCGAATTCGTCGGTGGCCCCGGCGGTCCTGGCGCAAAGGCGCGCGCTCATCGAACCGGCTCGCAGACGAAGCCAGTTGTCGCGCCAGGTTCGAACCTCGGCCCGAATGAGATTGCCTTCCAGGGTCGCGTTCTTTTTCCTGACGCTCGTCCGGTCGCTGGGCTGGAGATCGTGGTTTTCGCAGATTCCGTAGCCCGCACGACCACGGCCGCCGATGGGACATTTCTCACGCCGTCGGCCCTCAAAGCCGGTCCCGCAGGCAATGTCCTCGTGCTGTTTCAGAAAACAACGGCGGCGGGGCGAATCTATTGGGGAGGCTTCTTGGGATCGACGCCGGGTCAGACCTCCGACCTGGGTGACTTCTACATCGACTTTGCCTGTCCCGTTGACTTTGCTGCCGGCGAATTCCCCACCAGTGCGCTCAACGGGGATGTGCGTTCAATGGTGGTCTTCGATGACGGCACCGGCGCCGCTCTCTATGTCGCAGGCACGTTCACCACCGCTGGAGGCGTGACCGTCAATCGGGTCGCGAAGTGGAATGGAACCTCATGGTCGGCGCTGGGGAGCGGCCTTGGCGGAGGCACCACGCCTACGGTGGATTCGCTCGTGGTCTTCGACGATGGGAGCGGGGCGAAGCTCTATGCGGGTGGAAACTTCACCACCTCCGGCGCTACTTCCACCAAGTACGTCGCCAAATGGACGGGTTCGGCATGGGCGCAGGTCGGCCTGGGACTCGGAGCTCGGGTTTACTCGCTCGCGGTCTTCGACGACGGCACCGGGTCGAAGCTGTTTGCGGGTGGAAGCTTCACTGCCGCGAACTCGGTCACTTACAACCGCTTGGCCAAGTGGAGTGGTTCGGCCTGGCAAGCGGTCTCGAGCGGCCTGAACGGTGAGGTGCGATCCCTCGCCGTCCACAACGACGGCAGCGGCTCGAAGCTCTTCGTCGGCGGTCTCTTCACTCAGGCCGGGGGATCGGTCACCGCCAACCGCATTGCGCGCTGGAGTGGTTCGGCCTGGTCGGCGGCGGGCACCGGGGTGTCGGGAGGCTCACCGATCCAGGTCAACGCGCTCTTGCCGTGGGACGACGGAACCGGAGCCCAGCTCTACGCCGGTGGGAGGTTCACCACCGCCAACAGCACGACGGTGAATCACATCGCGAAATGGAACGGCACGGTTTGGAGTGGGGTGGGAACGGGCTTGGGAGTCGAGGTCAATGCTCTGGCCAGCTTTGACGATGGCACCGGGCCGGCACTCTATGCGGCGGGGTCGTTCACCACGATCTCCAGCACGGCGTTCAACCGGCTGGCGCGCTGGAACGGCATCGCGTGGCAGCCGATCGGTTCGGGACTGAATGGCAATGCGCTCGCCGATGTCCCGGGCTCGATACCGGGCAAGGAGCCCTCCCTCTTCGTCGGCGGTTCGTTCTCCTTGGCGAACGGTACGACTTCCACGCGCGTCGCGCGTCTCCGCAGGCCGCTCTCGTGTGCGGATGCCCTTCCCCCGCAACTGACGTTCGTTTCACCGCTCGAAGGCTCGGTCCAGAGCTCCTCGACCCCCCAGCTCACGTTCGGATTGGGCGACTACGGATCCGGCGTGCAGACCGGCACCATCGAGGTGCGCCAAGGCGGGACGGTGCTTTCGACCTCGTGCACTTACAGCGTGGACATGGCCACCTGCGCACTCCTGCAGCCGGTCAGCGGTGGCGCAGTCACGCTCTCCGCCACGATCCGTGACCTGGCCGGCAATACCAGCCTCGCCACTACCCGCAGCTTCGTGATTCAGGACCTGGTACCGCCGACGCTGTCCATCATCGAGCCCGTCGAGGGATCGATCCCGTCCACGCCTCGACCGGCGCTGCGCTTCGCCTATGGCGACAATGCTTCGGGTGTCGACACCGCTACGCTCGCTGTGGTCGTCAATGTCTCGAGCACCGGTCTCGAATGCCAGTTCAGCGCCACAAGCGCCATCTGCGTTCCGTTGACCGATCTGCCTGCAGGGGCGGTCACTCTGTCCGCGACTATCCGGGATCTCCAAGGCAACCTTTCGCAGGCCGCAGTGGTGCAATTCACCGTCAGCGCGATGCCGTCGTATTCAGTGACGCTCACCGGTACGACGCGATTGGAGGATGGCTCTCCCGCAGCCGGGGCACGGGTCGAACTTCTTCATGCCTCCAGTATCTTCACGACCTCAGCTGCCGATGGAAGCTTCGCGCTCGGCCCGATTGCCATGGCGAGCCTGACTCCAATCGATCTCGCTGCCAGGGTATCGATCGTCAACAAGTGGTACGTCGGTTTCATGAACGACTTCATGCCTCCGGCGGCAGGCGTGCAACCGGTCGGCGCCATTACGCTCAGGAAGCGCTGCGGCTACGGCGAGATCACCACGCCGTGGGTGGCGACCGAAGCGACCCTCGCCGGGAGCGTCATGACGGCGGCGATGTTCGACGCCGGCGGCGGCCCAGAGCTGGTGGTCGCCGGCGACTTCAATTTCACCAGTCAGGGCACCCGCGCCCAGATCGCGCGCTGGACGAACGAGGGCTGGGCCGACCTCGGCGGGGGCTTCAACTATGCGGTGCAGCCGGTCGTGCGCTCGCTGGCCACTTTCGATGACGGGACCGGCGAGGCGCTATTCGCGGGCGGACGCTTCTATGCCGCGAGCGGTGACTGGATCTACAACTTCGCAAAATGGGACGGTACCTCCTGGTCCGAAGTCGGGCTCGGGACCAACGATGAGGTGAAGTCGATCGCCCGCTTCGACGATGGGCGTGGTCCGGCGCTGTTCCTCGTCGGGGACTTCACCGCCGTGCGGAGCTCACTCGATTGGACGGGGGTCAGTCAGGCGATCCCTGCCAGCCATCTGGCGCGATGGGATGGGTCGCAATGGAGCGGCGTTCCCGCGGGCCCCGAAGCGGGTTTCTTCGCGGGTCCCACCCACCTCTTCGTTGCGCAGGAAGGCGCGGCGGAGTTCCTTTACCTCTACAGCGAGTTCGAGAGCGTGATCTGGAGGCTGGGCACTGCCGGCTGGGAGTCGATCGCCACGCCGGCCGAGTTTGGTCTGCATCAAGCTGTGGTGTTCGATGACGGATCGGGGCCGAGCCTGTTCGTCAGTGGGCCGAGTATCGGGATACAGAAGCGGAGCGGCTCGACCTGGGGGCAGATTCGCCCTCTCGCACTCAACGGGGTCTCCTATCCACTTGCCGCCTTCGACGACGGCACGGGTGCCGCGCTCTTTGCTGTGCAGCGATTCGAGGATCTGCCGGGAAGCCCCGATGCAGACCATGTTCGGCGCTGGAACGGCTCGGTTTGGTCCGCGCCGCTCGGTGCCGCGAGCAGCCTCCTCGTCGCTTCCGGCGACGGAGCGCCGGAGCTGTTGAAAATCGTCTCCACCTATTATCCGAGCACCACGACGCTGGCTCGCTGGAGCGCTGGGGGCTTCTTCGAGCTTTCAGCAGCTGGAGATACTTCCGGCTCGATCCGTTCGGTGGCTTTCCAGGAGGAGGTCTCCGGGTATTCAATCCTCTTCGCCGGACCGCAGCGGGCGGGTGGGGTGCAGCTGAACGGCGGGATCGGCAAGTGGAACGGTTCGACGGTGGTTACGGCGAATCAGGGTCTTCAGGGTCTTGGAACGAAAGTCGTGCAAGTTTCCCAGGGAACCACGAACCGCATCTACGCGATCGTGGAGTCGACGGGTGAGATCGCGGTCTGGACCGGGTCGAGCTGGTCTGCCGTTGGGCAGCCGCTCGGTGTTCAGATCCGCACGGTCGCCGCGGTCGACCTAGGCGGTGGCCCGCAACTGTACGCGGCAGGAGCGGGCGTCTACCGCTGGAACGGCGTCTTCTGGGCCACCCTGAACGGGCCGCTCGGGGTGAATGCCATCGAAGCCTTGGATGGCTTGCTCTATGCCGGCGGATCGACTCTCGCGAGGTGGGACGGAACGAGCTGGACCGTGGTCGGCACGGCCACGGCGGTGGGCCTGGACGGGCCGGTCTATGCACTTCGCACGCTCAATGGGGTATTGCACATCGGCGGCGATTTCATCCGTACGGCCACCGGGTCGTTACTGCACAACAGCTACGTGACTTGGAACGGCTCGGCGTGGGGTGCAGGGATTTCCGGCTCCTGCGGGTATTACGGCAACCGCTACCTGTCGTCGACAATCGCCACGAGCCCGATTGATTCGGACCTCTTCGCCCTCGACATCTTCAACGACCGCAGTACCAGCATCCCTGCGGCGATGCTCGTCGGTGGCGACTTCGCTGCCACATGCAATGGGCCGGGTAGCGCGGACGAGCTGCCGTACTACAACGTCAACCTGGGCATCGGGGCGGACGGTGGCCCCGTACTGACGCTTGCGTCGGCGACCCTTTTTGGCGCGCCAGCTGTGGTGGTCGGCGGCGCCTTTGGGGAGTTCAACGGCCTCCCCTCGGCGAAGCTCGGAATCTGGGCTGTGGCACCCAACTGGGAGGAGTGCAGCACGGTGAATCAGCCACCGGTGATCACGCTGACGGCGCCCGTCGCACACACCACAAACGCCTCAAGCGTGGTTTTCTCGGGTTCGATCGATGAGCCGGCAACACTGACGATCAACGACCTCGCCGTACCCGTTGCAGGTGACGGCACCTTCTCGAGTGTTCTTCAGCCGCTCCATGAAGGACTGAACAGCCTGGTTCTCACCGCGACGGATTGGGAAGACATGACGGGGCGCGTCCAGTTCGACCTCTTGCGGGACTCGATTCCGCCAACCATTTTAATCGCCTTTCCCACGCCGGGAGCCTCCGTCACATCGGCGCAGCCCAGCCTGGAGCTGACCTACACGGACGACGCTTCAGGCGTCGATACCGCAAGCCTCTTCGTAGAGTTGAACGGCGTGCCCTTGGCGAGCTCGGCTTGCGTCATCCGCTCGGCGCGGGCCCGTTGCACTCCTAGCTCTCCACTCCCGGCCGGACCGAACGCGATGGGGGTGCGAATCCGTGACCTGGCGGGGAATCTGTCGGCGACCGTTCAGCGCAACTTCGCCGTCGAGGTCGCTTCTGGCGGCGCAGGGACCACGTTCACCGGCACGGTCCAGCGCTCTTCCGGAGCCGCCGCGGCAGGCGCCCGTGTTCGGGTGCTCGGCTTCGCGGGGTTGGACGCCTTTGCTGCGGCCGACGGCTCCTTCTCGCTCGTGATGCCCTCCCTCAGGAGCCAGGCGCCGCTGACAGTCGTCGCCGAGCTCGACGACCCGGCGGGACTGCTCCTCGGAACCGCGAACGGCCTCACTCCGGTGATCGGCGGAGCGACTCCGGCCGGGACCATCGTTCTCGGTCCGGCGTGTGATCCCGTGTTCACCTCGGGCCTGCTCACCTCGGAGATCGACCTCGTCGGCCGAATCGTCGCGCTCGCCGTCTTCGACAGCGGCAGCGGGCCGGTGCTCTACGCCGCCGGCGACAATCTCCTGAGCGTGGGCGGCCTCTCCTTCGATCTGGTCAAGTGGAACGGCACGAAGTGGGTGCCCTCTCCGCTGGGCTACGTGAGCAGCAGGATTCGCGCGCTGGCCGTGTTCGACGACGGGAGCGGCCCCTCCCTCTATGCCGGGGGCGATTTTTCGACGGCGGGCGGAGTCGCGGTGAAGGGTCTCGCGAAGTGGAACGGGAGCGCCTGGAGTGCGGTCGGCGGCGGCGTCACGACCTCCGTCATCTCTCCGATCTCGGGACTCTGCCTCGGACCCGTTACCGGGACGGTCTACGCCCTGAAGGCAGGTATCGACGTCAACGGCCCGGCCCTCTTCGTCGGCGGTGACTTCCTCACCGCGGGCGGAGTCGCGGCGGACCTTGCGGCGAGATGGAACGGCGTCAGCTGGTCGGGAGTGCCGGGGCCGACATGCAAC
The DNA here is from genome assembly GCA_043737505.1 of Thermoanaerobaculia bacterium. Classification (GTDB taxonomy): domain Bacteria; phylum Acidobacteriota; class Thermoanaerobaculia; order Multivoradales; family JAGPDF01; genus JAGPDF01. Next base: position 2,271 of record JAYTAM010000194.1, on the reverse strand, counting down.
ACCCCTTTACGCAGGGTCGAAGCCCTCGCGGTCTACGACGATGGCACCGGTCCGGCCATGCACGCGGGAGGTTATTTCACTTGGATCGGGGGTACTCCAGCGCGGAGCGTCGCGAAGTTCGATGGCCAGATCTGGAAAGCGCTAGCGCAGGGAGTCGGACGAAAAGACACTTCGGGTGTTGTTTCGCCCGGTCTCATCTCCTCAATGGCCGTCTTCGACGGCGGCGACGGACCGGAGCTCATCGTCGGAGGCCTGTTCGGTCGCGCCGGGGACGGACTGGGACTGGCGAAGAGCGTGGCGCGCTGGAACGGCGAGTCCTGGGCACCCCTCGCCGATGGGCTCGAGACCAACTTCACTTCAATCAGCGAACCTTCGGGCGTCCAGGCGCTGGCAGTTTTCAATGACGGTTCGGGCCCGGCGCTCTTCGCGTCCGGTTCTTTTACAGGGGCGAGCGAGACGCAGTTCCACGGCATCGCGAAGTGGAACGGCGACGCCTGGCTTCCCATGGGTACAGGCCTCACTGCCACGGGCACCGGTGGGATGGCGATGACTCCGTTCGAAGGGCAGCTCGTCGTGTCCGGCGGATTCAGTGCGGCGAACGGCGTCTTGGCGCGCGGCGTGGCGCGATGGGGAGCCGGGGGCTGGTCGGTTTTCGGCAGCAACCTCACCGGCAGCATCGCCGCCCTGGCGCTGTTCGACGACGGCACCGGACCGGCCCTGTACGCCGGAGGTAACTTCCTCGCCACCGGCGCCAAGACTCTCAGCCGCATCGCGCGCTGGTCGGGGAGCGCGTGGGAACCGGTCGGCGCCGGCTTCAACGGCGACGTGCGGGCGCTCGCGGTCTACAACGAAGGTGGAGTGCCAAAGCTCTTCGCCGGCGGCTCCTTTACGCTCTCGGGATCCACCGCCATGACCGGCCTCGCGAAGTGGAACGGCACGGCGTGGTCGGCAGTCGGCGGAGGGGTGATGAACGGCGCGTCGGCCGGCGTGGTCGAGGCGTTGGCGGCGCATACCGATGCCGGCGGACCGGCTCTCTTCGTCGGCGGGAGCTTCACTCTCGCCGGCGGGGTTTCGGCGAACCGCGTCGCGCGTTGGAACGGCACCATCTGGAGCGCGCTCGGGACCGGTCTCAACAATTCGGTCTTCGCGCTCACTCCGGCGAACGTCGGCGGAACGTCCGCGCTCTTCGCCGGCGGCAGCTTCACGACGGCGGGCGGGATCACCGCCAATCGCGTCGCGAAGTGGAACGGCACCGCCTGGAGCGCCGTCGGAACGGGGACGAACAACATCGTCTACGCGCTGCAGGCCTGGCCCCCCGCCACGGGCGCTCAGCTCCTCGCCGGCGGCACCTTCACCACCGCCGGCGGCATCTCGGCCGCGAGGCTCGCGCGCTGGAGCGGCACGGCCTGGTCGGCCGCCACGGGAGGCAGCCCGAACAACACGGTCGAGGCACTAGTCGCCCGGCAGGAGGGCTCTACCAACCGCGTCGTCGCCGGCGGCGCCTTCACCCTCGCCGGAAGCCTGGCCGCCCTGCGCCTCGGCGAGTGGAACGGAACCACCTGGAAAACGATGGGCACCGGCGCCGCGAACAACAGCGTCCTGGCGTTCCTCGAGCAGGACGAACCCACGGGGCGCACTCTCTGGGTGGCGGGCAGCTTCACCACGATCGGCGGGCTCGACTCCCCGGCGATCGCTCGCTGGAAACGGCCGCTCGTCTGCGGCGACACCAGCCCTCCGACGGTGACGATCACCGCACCTGTCGCTGGATCGATCCTACTCGCGGCGTCTCCGACGCTCACGGTTACCCATACCGACACGATGGCGGGCGTCGATACCTCGACGCTGCAGTGGAAGGTGAACGGCAACGCGGTCGCGACGACCTGCTCGTCGGCCGCCGGCCTGTCGACCTGCCAGCTCGCGACGCCGCTGGCGCAGGGGGCCGCCGCGCTAGTCGCTTCGGTCAGCGACTACGCGGCGAACGTCGGCACCTCGCCGGCCGTCGCCGTGACGGTCGACACGCAGCCGCCCGCCGTCGTCTTCACCTCGCCGGCGAACGGCGCGCTCCTCGCCGCCTCTCCGGCCGCGATCGAAATCTCCTACAGCGACAGCGCCACCGCGATCGTAACGTCGAGCTTCCTCTTCTCGAGCAGCGGCCCGGGAGGCGCGCAGTGGAGCTGCCCGCTGGACGCGACCGCCGCGACCTGCATCCCTTCGGCCGCCCTCGCCTAGGGCGCCTGGAGCGCGACGGCTTCGATCGCCGATGCGGCGGGC
>JAYTAM010000193.1:0-3667 GCA_043737505.1 Thermoanaerobaculia bacterium | reverse complement strand
AAAGGCTGGCGGGCAATCCAGGAGCTCAAGGATTCGCCGGTCGAAATCGCCACCTCCAACGCCCGCAGGATCCGCTGGGTATCGCCCGCTCCGAGTCGCGACGCCGTTGCAGGATCGCGGACGGCGAGCTCTCCATACAGGGGCGCCAGTCCCCCGCTGTTCAAACGGGCGATCAACCCGCCCCGCACCTCCGTGTCAACCGGCGGCAGAGGCGCGATTCCCGACCAGAGGGCACGCAGGTAGAGGCCGCTGCCGCCCACCAGAATCGCCGTTCGCCCGCGCGCCGCGATGTCGAGCAGGCTCGTTCGCGCCAGCCGGGCGAACTCGCCTGCCGAGTAGCGCTCGCCGGGCTCGAGGATATCCACCAGATGGTGCGGAACCCTTCGGCGCTCTTCGGCCGAGGGCTTTGCAGTTCCGATGTCGAAGCCGCGATAGACCTGGAGTGCGTCCGCGTTGACGATCTCGCCCCCCACGGCCTCGGCGAAGTCGAGCGCCAGGGCGCTTTTGCCTGCAGCCGTCGGGCCGACGATGGCGATGACGTGGGGCACGAGTGCGGCCAGTCTACCCGCTCGAGGTGTTGCCTAGGGCCCCGCCATCACGGCTCGCGGCGAGCCCGGGAAGTCGAGCTCGAGTGGCCAGCCGCGGCGCCATCGTACGACCACCTGCCCGCTCCGGTCCGTGCGCAGAGTGGGACCGCCGGCCAGCGTGAGACGGGCGACGACTTCCGGAAAGGGGTGTCCGAACGGATTCCCGACACCACACGAAACGACCGAGAGACGGGGCCGGACGGCGTCGAGGAAGCGAGCGCTGGACGAACTCCCAGAGCCGTGGTGGGCGACCTTCAGCAGGTCGGAGCGCAACGCGGCGCGGGAGCGCGAGAGCAGCTCGAGCTCGGCGCGTCGCTCGATGTCGCCGGTGAGCAGAAGTCGCCGCCCCTCTGCGTCGACCGCCAGTACGAGCGACCGATCGTTGTCCTTGCCAGCGCTCTCGCGTTGCGGCCCGAGAACCTCGAAGCTGATGCCTTCGAGCGCGACGCGGTCGCCGGCGGCCAGGCCGCGGAATCTCGCCCGCGACAGCGCCAGCAGTTCGGCCACGCAGCCGACCGTGCGGAGCTCCGGGGAGGCCCAGACTTCGTCGATCGGTACATAGTTCGCCACGTCGATCAGCCCGCCGCAGTGGTCGCGGTCGCCGTGCGTGACGACGACCACGTCGAGGCGCGAGATCGCTCTCGCCGCAAAGATCGGCAACCAGACCTGAACTCCCAGGTCGCGCGCGCGACGCTGCGCCGCGCCGCCTCCTCCATCGATCAGAATCGCCGCCCCGCCTCGCCGCAGAAGGGCTCCGTCGCCCTGGCCGACATCTGCCACCACGAACTCGACCTGCGACCGGTGCGCCAGACGATCGGCGGGTCGAGCGGTCAGGAGCAACGCGAGCAGGATCGCGCGCCGCGCCGGGCGGGGTCCGGACGCCGCCGCGACCGCGCCGACCGCGATCGCCAGCCCGAGCACCCACGAAGGCGGCAGGGGAACGCTGAGCCACGGTCCGGCAGGTATCGCGGGCAGCCAGGAGAACGGCGTCGCCAACAGGTCGAGCGCGAGGGCGGCGACCTCGCGCGCCGGCGGCACGAGCAAGGCGAGGGCGATCCAACCCAGCGCTCCGACGAGGATCAGGCCGGCGAGCGGCACCGCCAGGAGATTCAGTAGCGGAGCCGCCGGCGAGACGTACGAAAACGCGGCGAGCGCCCAGGGAAGTGTCGCCGCCTGGGCCGACCAGGAGATGGCGAGCGCGACGGCCACGGGATTTCGCCGGGCCGGCCAGCCATCAAGAAGTGCCGGTGCCAGCACGACGAGGCCGAAGGTGGCGGAGCAAGAGAGACAGAAGCCGAGATCCCGCACCAGAGAGGGATCGAAAGCCGCCATCGTCGTGGCGGCGATGGCGAGCGACTGCAGGGCCAGAGTTCGGCGTTCCAGCGCCAAGCCCAGAAGCGCTGCGCCTGCCATCAGAGTGGCGCGCAGCAGCGACGGCACCGGACCCACCAACGCGAGATGTGCCAGCACGGCAGCACCGACGATAGAAAGCCGCAAGCTTCGGCCGCAGAAAGAGGCCAGCGCCGCGGCCACCGCGGCCACCAGCGCGACGTTCATCCCGGAGACGGCGAGCAAGTGCGCGAGACCCGAGCGGCGAAAGGCCCGGCGCTCGTTCTCCGGCACATCCTCCAACTCGCCGAGCAGAAACCCCTTGGCGTAGGCGACTCCCGGATGGCGTGCGGCGCACTCGGCGAGCGGCCGCGCGACGACCTGCTGCAAGCGAGTCAGCGTTCTCACCAGCAGGGATGGGCGACGTTCGACGGTGAGCAGGAGCGGCGACTTCACCCGCAGACGGTAGCCTCCTGGTTCGACCGGATGAGCGTTCGCGAGCCCCGGCGATCGCCCAAAGTAGCCGCGCACGCGAAGGCGGCTTCCGCGCGGTGGCAGGGCCGCCCGACCGCTGAGCTCGAGCCGTGCCGTGGGCGCCGCCGTCCAGACGCGCGCTCCCTGGCGCAGGGTGTCGACGCGAACCGGAGCACTCGCGCCGCCGGATTCCTCACGCCAGTCGCCCTCGACCCAGGCGACGGCCTCCACCGGGCGGCCGGCCTCGAAGTGGTCGAGCGCCGGGGCCGGCTGCAGGCGGGCGCTCAGCAGTCCGAGGAAAAGTGCCGCGAGACCGAAGCCGGCTCGGCCGCCGAGAGCGACCGCAAGCGCCGTTCCGGTGGAGAGCATGCCCACCGGCGACACCAGGAGCGTTCCCTCGAGCCAGGTGCCGAAGAGAAAGAGAGCGGCGGGAATCGCCGCGGGAGCGTGGGCGCTCTTCACGCTCTGTGAAGACGGAATCAGCCTCCGGTATCTGGCGGCTCTGGCGGCTCTGCCGGCTCTGGCGGCTCCGGCGCGTCGCCCTCGCCGCGCGCCTCGGGGGAGAACAGCGACAGCACCGGCGCCTCGAAGCGCCGCCGCAACAACTGCTCCGTCACCCGCGCGCTGGCGATTCCGACCTCATCCTCGCCCAGGCGGCCGCGAAGCCTCGCCAGCGCCACCTCCACCTGGTCGGCGAGAACCTGGCTCTGAACCGCGTCGAGAGATCCCGCGAGCGCCCGCAGCAGGTCGGCGTCGAGTGCGCGCAGTCCCTCTTCGACCGCGCTCGCGAGCCCGCCCGCCGCAGCCAGCCCGTGGAGCGCCTCGACCCACCTCGAGCGCAGCGGCAAAGCGACCGGCAGCCTCGCGGCGAGGTTTCCGAGCCGGGTCTCGACAGGCAGCGCGACGACCTCTTCCGCGCGACCGCCCGCCTTGAGCGCCAGCATCTCTTCCCAGGCGGCTTCCACGGCGGCGCGAAAGTAGCGCAGCCCGGAGATCGTGCGACCCTTCTTCACTTGTTGGCGCTCGAAGAGCTTCTCCATGACGTCCTGGATGAGCTCGACGGGGACTCCCTGTCGATGCCACGCCTGCGCCACCTGCCAGTCGGCGGCGGTGAGCAGCGCGGCCTTCCGGCGCAGACCGAGAAAGGTCCGCTCGATCGTCAGGAAGTAGGCGTGATCCTCTGGAGAGGGAGTGCTCTCAGGCGCGATTGCGTTCATAGATCAGCTTCAGGCCGATCATCGTCAGCATCGGTTCGGTCTTGCGGATGAAGCGCGAAC
>JAYTAM010000192.1:0-19173 GCA_043737505.1 Thermoanaerobaculia bacterium | reverse complement strand
CGTGGGAGTCGAAACGTCTGCGGTCATTCATCTTCCCTCCCCGCCCTCTACACTAATCTCTCGGCGGGTCCCTGTCTCACGCACGTTGGCACAGAGGGCGGTTCGAACGCATCCAGCCAGCTAACGCCATCGACAAAGTGGTCGCGAGTCTCGGCGATCCCGTACGTGAGACCGAGTCGCTGGAGATCATCGACGCGGGGGAGGAATGCCGGCAGGACCCTTGCTTCTCTCACAAGTGCCGCACTTTCCGCTTCCACGGCGCCAGATGGGCGCGTTGGCCGGCTTCCTACGAGGAAGCGATCGTCGTGGTTGGGGCAGACGATCGAGTCGTGTCGAGGATTCGCAGAGAAGAATAGCGAGGCTTGGTGCCCAGTAGCCCAACGCCTCGCGCTGGGCTATTTCTTTCAGGGCCACGCTTTCTTGGAATAGGCGTCGCGAAGAGTAGGTGTGTACGCCGCGCCGGCGACGTGGAAGAGATCTCCTTGAATTTTCGAGAGCAGGTGCATGCGTCGCCTCTGCTTGAGGTTCGAGGCGTCGAAGATCCCGGAGATCCGAAGCGCGATCTCCTGAGCGGAGCGACAGGAAGCCGCTCGCGGCTGCGCCGGCCTCCCTGTCGCCAATCCAGATCTCGAACGTCGCATTCTCGAGGGCCGTCACCGCCTTCTCGGCGACACCCTGTTTCCAGTGGCCCGCTGCCTGGTCTCGCGCGGTCTCGATGATCGAGTAGAAGGAGGGCGCCCGATCGGGGTCGCAGTGGCGGCGAAGCCGTCGAGGTCTGTTTCGCATCTAGCAAGTCGCATGCTTGTTGAGACCGGCGAAGCGCTTGTGCTATTCCTCATTGCGAAATGCGCGAGAGCTTCTTTGGCGTCGGCGATCCTTGCAGCCCTGCGGGAGCCTACGGCTCCCTCCGGTCCGCTGGCTCCGAGGGGCACCAAACATTGAATGGTTTAGGCAGGAGAGTCAGCTTGGGCGTGGTACAGGAATGGGGGGCTCAGGGGCTGTGCTGAGCTGCACCGAGAGCCCGGCTAAGTGCGCCGGGCACTTGCAATTAAGCCCTCGCGGGGAACTGGGGAGGGGGTTACGGGAGCGTCGCCGACCAGTTGCCGGTGCCGTTGCTTTCGAAGCCGTCGGCGAAGAGGCCGAGGAAGAACTTGTCGGTGTAGGCGTCCTGGGAGCTGGTGCCGCCGGGATTGTCGCCGGTGCTGTTCGACGAATCGCCCCAGATCGGATGGGCAGTGCCGCCGACGAGGGTGAGCCCGGAATAGTCGCCGAAATCCATGGATAGGTCGGTTGAGATCGAGGCACCGTCGCTCACCCGAGTGTTGCCGGTAAGGGTGGGGTATCCGGCAGGAGTGAAGGAGTCGCACCAGACCTCCATCGCCGTGTTCGACCCTGAGTTGCGGGCGTCGTGCCAGCAGATGGCAACATTTCCAGTGGCCGGGTCACTCGCAATCTTGGGCAGGAACTGGCTGCGAGTCGTGGCATCGGTGTTGATTTTGGTAGGTGGGGTGCTCCAGGTCGCGCCGTTGTCGTACGAGTGGCGGATCATGATGTCGGTGTTGTTGCTTTCTGCCGGCATCTCCTCGGTGTAAACGAGGTAGAGGCGGCCGAAATGGGGGCTTGCCGGATTTCGATCGTAGGCCAGGCCCGCCTCGGGATCGACGGAGCGATTACTCTGAGCGGGGATGAAGTCGAATCCACCGACATTCGTCGCCGTCGCGATGATCGACGCCCCGAAACCCACGCCCGTGCTCAATCCGTCGAGATCGATGTTCACGCGCAGATTGCTGGGGCCCTCGCCACCCGAGGGGCTGCCGCAGACCTGCACCACAACTCCGCCTGGCGAAACTGCCAGATCGCCGAAGTTACAAGCGCCTGACGTCGGAGCGGTCTGCAGGGCGGAGAAGGCGCCAACCGTTCCCAATCCAGTGACAGCCGCGCCGCGGGCGACCATGGCGTTCGACTGATTCCAGACGATCCAGACCGTACTGGCGTAGGCGACAACCGAGGGCTGGTCCACGCAGTTGTTGCAAAAGAAACTCGCCAGTGGATTGAAAGTGGCGCCCCCGTCGATGCTCAGTCGAGTCACGATGTTGTCGAAGGCGCCGTCGATAAACGTTGCGAACAGGTTGCCGAAGGAGTCGAAGGCCAGGTTCGGATCGCAGCAGTAGCTACCGATCGACCCGCCAGCGACCCAGGTCGTCCCGCCGTCGCTCGAGCGCCAGATGCTCGAAAGGCTGTTGCAGTGCGCGGCGAGCTGGAGCGGGTTCGCCGGATTCTTCGCGATCGCGCACTCGTTGTCGTTGCCGGCGTTCTTGCTGATGTTGGCATCGACGGTGCCTGCGGTTCCCTCGGGGAACCCACTCATCTCACCCTCCTCGGGCAGGATCTCGCCGCGAAAGGTCCAGGGCGCGACGGGATCCTTCTGACTCCAGACGCCGCGCCGGGCGGCCTGGGCCGCCGCCTGGGCAGCGGTCAGCGCGTCGACCTGGCCCTCTTCGACCGGCCGGTACCGGGCGCCGGGGCGGAGCCAGGCGAGGCCCGCGGCCGCGAGCTCCACCGAGAGGTCCCGAGCGACGCCATCCGCTCCGGTATAGAAGACCCGGGCGACCATCTCGTCCCTGGAGTTCCTGTACTTGAACCGCATGGCGCCGTCCTTCCCCAACAGCGCTTCGCGGACGAAAGCCTTGGCCTCGGCGGCGAACGGCTGCCCGTCGGCCGGCGCTTCGGTGCCGTAGATGCGGACGTCGTAGCTGCCCTCGCCGTAGTCGAGGACGACGACGTTGGCGTCCTTGACCGCAGTGAAGACGCCGTCGAGGCGTTTCGCGGCAGCGGGCTCGGCAGCGCAGCAGAGAGCGACGAGAGCCGCAGGGAGGGCGGAACGCACGAGTCGTCTGAACACGGTTAGGCTCCTTCGAGGTAGGTACTTCAAACGCAGTTACAAAGAGTCTAGCCCACGAGCCGTTTGCGCAGCGCACCGCGGCGGTCGAGCCCCGCGAACCGCTGAACGCCTTTTGTTGGTCCGGACCTTGCGAAGGAGACAGAATCGACTCGCCTGAAACTCTCTTCCGGCGATGGACTGGTAGGCTGGGGCCCTTCATGCGTGGCGTTTTTACGAAATTGGTCCGCACCGGCCTGGTCTGCGCAATTTTTGTCATTTTTGCTGCCGGTTGTGCGGGGAACCGGAAGGAGCCTCGGACGGCCGATTCTGCGCGCTCGGTGGCGGCTCCGCCGGCCGGAGCGACGCCCGCGGCCGAGAAGACCCCTGCAGTCGTGGATCCACCCGGTTCCGAGCCGGCGGTTTCAGCTTCCGAGACGACTGCGGTTCCGACAGAGTCGCAAGCGAACTCTCCAGCTCTCCCGCAGGTCTCTTCGACGTCGGCTGTTCCGGCTCCCGCGCCCGCGCCCGCGCCCGCGGTCGCCGTCAAGGACAGCCATAGAAGTCCTTGTTCGCCCGCCAACGGTCCTGACCAGCCGATGATTGACGAAGCACGCCTGAAGCTCCACCAGACCCTCTGCGGCGCGGCGCTCTGGTTCGACGGGCTGTTCGGCGAGCGCAACGAGCGCACCATCTCTTCGGCGAAGAACACCAGCGGACGTCTCGAGATCTCCGGGCTGAATTCCGATTACGAGGGAACGAAGCTCCGCGTGCGCGGCAATGTGCGATTCGACTTTCCCAATCTCGACCGGCGCCTGAACGCTTTCATCGGTCGCGACGATGAAGACGATTTCATCAAGGATCGCAGCGAAGGACTGGCGCTGCGATCCCAGTTCCTCGATTTCGCCGATCAGAATCGCTGGCTCGCCGGGCTCGGCTATTCGCTGCCGGGTACCTACAAGGAGAAGGTCGACTTCCGCGTCGGCGGCAAGCTCGGCAGCGAGCCGGAGATCTTCGCCCAGGGCCGCTACCGCCGGAACTTCCTGATCGACAAGCGCAATCTTTTCCACTTCCGTGAGACGTTGTTCTGGACCAACCGCGACGGCTTCGGCAGCACCACCAGCTTCGATTTCGATCACGTGGTGAAACGCACGATGCTGCTGCGCTGGGCCAACATCGGTACCGTCTCGGAGTCCACCGACGGGTTCGAGTGGCGGTCGGCGATGCTCCTGTACCAGAGCCTGCGGGCGGACGGCCAGGCGCTCGCCTACGAGGCGTTCATCCGTGGCGAAACCGCCAACGAGGTGCCGCTCACCGAGTGGGGCGCGCGGGCGATCTACCGCCAGCCGCTGATGCGCCGCGACTGGCTGGCCGGCGAAGTCGTGCTGGGCTACAGCTGGCCGCGTTACGAGCTCGTGGACCCGCGCGAAGGTTCCCTCACCGTGGGTGTCGGCCTCGAGATCCTGGTGGGGAAGTGGAAGTAGCGGCCCTCTACTTCACCTTCGGCATTTCGGTGCCATAGACGTATCTCTCGAACCACGGCTGCCACTCCTTGCCGGTAATCTGATTCAGGATCCCCACGAGATGGCGGGTCTCGCCCGTCTTGTAGGCGAAGTTCTGGACGTACGCCCTGATCCAGGTGAGAAAAGCCGCCTCGCCCTTCTCCTCTCCGAGGTCTTTCTTGAGCTCTTCGCGCAGGGCGTGGATCACCAGCGGCCCCTTCGAGTAGAGAAGCGCCCGCCAGGCGAAGAAGTCCTTGTCGCGATCGCCGGAGAGGTGCGTCGCGAGGTAGATGCTGCCGCCATCGCCGATCTCCTTGGTGCCGAACTTCCAATCCTTCACCGCACGCTGAAAGAAGTACTCGCCCTGTTTCCGATCCTGCAGCGACTGACGCAGGCACTCGATCGAGCTGTATTCCGCGAAGCTCTCGGAGAGCCAGTTCTCTTCGCTGCGCCGCACCTTGGCGACGTGCGGAAACCAGGAGTGCGCGACCTCGTGGGCGATGCGCTCATTGACGCCGCGGGTGTAGTAGGCGGCCTCGTCCGCGTTGTCGAAGGTCTGCGCGCGGGCCGGCGTCATGAACGCCTCCTTGGTGATGAAGATCACTCCCGATGGCGCCTGGCCCCAGCCCCAGTCCTCGATCTCGACGAGCTGGAGGTCCTGGTAGGGAAAGGGCACCTTGAGCCAGGCCTCGAGGCAGGTGCGGACGCCAAGCACGATGTCGGCCAGGCGCTCGGCCTCGAACTTCTTGGCGCTGGCGTAAGTCGAAACGTGCACCCGGGCGCCGGCCAGCTCGCGGTTGAAGGTCGTGTAGCGCCCGGCGATCGCCACCGCCCTCTCGACGGGGACCGCGATGCTGGTGGTGATGCGGGTCCCGGTGGCGGTCTTCTCGCGGGATAGGACCTCGCCGGAGGCGAACGGGACGAACGGGTCGGGAACCTCGATACGCATGCGGAACGTCGAATGTTCCGTTCCGCTCGCGAGCGGTTTCGGGTACCAGGATTCGGCGCGCAGGATCCAGTAGCTGTTGCCGTCCGGGCGGTCGAGGATGTCACCCGCCGTCTTGAGCTCGAAGGTGACTTTCTGGTTGGCGGCCAGGGGCTCCGGCAGAGCGATGAGGAGGGTTCCCTCATGGTGGACGAAGTCGGCGGCCTGGCCGTCGATCTCCAGCGAGACGACACGAAGCTCCCGCACCTGGCTGTCGGTGTCCTCGAAGCGCGAGCGCAGCGAGAAGGGCAGGATGCGCACGCCATCGCGGAGCGTCTGCACGGTGATGCGCGCGGTCATGGCGACTTCGCTCCCGCGAGGGTTGACCAGGTCGATCTCGGTGGCGATCGTGGCGAAGTCGAGAGGTCGCGCATCCCACCAGGTCGTGCCGATCGGCTGCGACGTAAGGGTGTTAGCGCCGAGGCGACCGCCGTAGACCTTCGACTCGCCGTCGATGCGCTCGAATCGGCCGAACGATTCCATGCGGATCGCCGGATGGGTGTCGACGTCGAGGAAGTAGTCGTCGCCGGCGGCGTGGAAGACCGCCCAGCGGTAGGCGGAGTCCCCCTGGGCCATCGAAAGGAGGAGGTCGCGCTCCGGGTTGTCGACGACTTTTTCGGCGAGCAGCTTCGCCAGCCACTCGGGCAGAGCGCCTGAGCCGTCAGCTTCAGCCTCCACCCGATCGCCGACCGGGCCGTCCGCAGTGAGGCCCGCCCCCCAGACGGCCACTGCCGACAGTTGCTTCTGGAAAGTGAGCCCGCCCGCCTCGAGGCGCGGCACCAGACCGGTGGAGACGCGCAGGTTGCGCTTCGCCACCGGCACGGAGAAGGGGTCCTCGATCTTGTAGACCAGCAGCGGACGCCCTTCGATGAGCAGGCCGACGCTCTCCGCGCCCGCCATGAGAAGCCGGATGCGGTCACCGGGAGCCGTGCGGACGATCGCCCGACCGACCTGCAACACGCCTCCGGGAAGAGATGTCGGCTGACCAGCCGAAACCTGGCGGAGGCGCGCGAGTTGAGCGGCCAGCCCCTCGCCGGCGGGGCCCGGATGGGCGCTCGCCGCGGCGGCCGCGTACGGCAGGGCGAGCGACAGAAACAGCAGGGTCAGCCTTAACCCAGCCTTCATGGTGGACTTCCTCCAGGAAAGCCCGATCTTAGCTTGCGCCGACCTCCATCCCGAGAGGTCCGACCGGCGAATCGACGGCGCGCTCGATGGTCACCGTAAGCGCTCCGTCGGCGGCGTCCACACGGACGACCGAGCCTTCGCCGGCCTCGCCACCGATCAGGGCGCGCGCGATGCGGCTCTCGAGTTGGCGCTGGAGGTAGCGCTTGAGGGGCCGTGCGCCGTAGACCGGGTCGTAACCGGCTGCGGCGATGAGCGCTCGAGCCGCGGGGGCGAGCTCGAGCGTGACCTGGCGCTCGGCAAGACGCTTTGCGAGTTCGGCGGTGAGCAGCTCGACGATGCGCTCGATCTCCGGCCGCGTGAGTGGCCGGAACAGGACGATGTCGTCGAGCCGGTTGAGGAACTCAGGCCGGAACTTGGCTCGCAGCTCGCGCATCACCGCGTCGCGAGCCGACTCCCGGATCTCGCCGTCCGCGGTTACGCCTTCGACCAGGTGCAACGAGCCGATGTTCGAAGTCAGGATCACCACCGTATTCTTGAAGTCGACCGTGCGCCCCTGGGCGTCGGTCAGGCGGCCGTCGTCCAGCAGTTGGAGCAGGACATTGAAGACCTCGGGATGGGCCTTCTCGATCTCGTCGAAGAGGATGACGCAATACGGTTTTCGCCGCACCGCCTCGGTGAGCTGGCCGCCCTCTTCGTAGCCGACGTAGCCGGGAGGAGCGCCGATGAGTCGCGAGACGCTGTGCTTTTCCATGTACTCCGACATGTCGATCCGCACCAGGTTCTCCTCGCTGTCGAAGAGCGCTTGCGAGAGCGTCTTGGCGAGCTCGGTCTTGCCGACTCCGGTGGGGCCGAGAAAGAGGAACGAGCCGATCGGCCGCCGCGGATCCTTGATCCCCGACCGGGCGCGGAGGACCGCATCCGCGACCGCCTGCACCGCTTCGTCCTGGCCGATGACTCGCTCGTGCAGGATGGAGTCGAGGCGCAGGAGCTTCAGCTTCTCGCCTTCCACCAGTCGCGTCACGGGAATTCCCGTCCAGCGCGAGACGATCTCGGCGATCTCGTTCTCCGTGACCTCTTCTCTCACCAGCCGCGCCGGGGGTGGCTTGTCTGGGCCGGCGCCGGCGGCGTCAGTTGGGGCGGTGGGGGCGTTCTCGGCGTCCGCAAGCTTTTTTTCCAGTAAAGGTAGAAGCCCATGGCGGAGCTCCGCCGCTTTGTTCAGGTCGTAGGCGCGTTCGGCAGCCTCGACATCCAGCTTGAGTTGCTCGATCTCTTCGCGGGTTTTTCTTACTTTGCCGATGGCTTCTCGCTCTGCGCTCCACTGCGCCTGGAGCGTGGCATGGCGGTCCTTCAGGTCGGCGAGCTCTCGGCGCAGGTCCTCGAGGCGCTTCTTGGATTCCTTGTCCTTCTCTTTCTTCAGTGAAGCTTCTTCGATTTCCGTGCGCAGGATCCTGCGGTTGAGCTCGTCGAGCTCCTGTGGCATCGAGTCGATTTCGGTGCGGATCATGGCGCTCGCCTCGTCCATCAGGTCGATCGCCTTGTCGGGCAGGAAGCGGTCCGAAATGTAGCGGTTGGAGAGCGTTGCCGCGGCGACCAGGGCGTTGTCCTGGATCCTCACTCCGTGGTGAATTTCGAAGCGCTCCTTCAGTCCGCGCAGGATGGAGATGGTGTCTTCGACGCTGGGTGCGTCGACGACCACCGGCTGGAAGCGCCGTTCAAGCGCGGCGTCCTTCTCGATGTTCTTCCTGTATTCGTCGAGGGTGGTCGCACCGATGCAGTGCAACTCGCCCCTGGCCAGCATCGGCTTGAGGAGATTGCCGGCGTCGGGGCTGCCTTCGGTCTTGCCCGCCCCGACGATGGTGTGCAGCTCGTCGATGAACAGCAGGATCCGCCCCTCGCTCTGTCGGATCTCGTTCAGGACGGCCTTCAGGCGCTCCTCGAACTCGCCGCGGAATTTGGCGCCGGCGAGCAGGGAACCCATGTCGAGCGAGAACAGGGCGCGATCCTGCAACCATTCCGGGACGTCGCCGCGCACGATGCGCTGCGCCAGGCCCTCGACGATCGCGGTCTTGCCGACGCCGGGTTCACCGATGAGGACAGGGTTGTTCTTGGTTTTGCGCGACAGGATGCGGATCACCCGGCGGATCTCGGCGTCGCGTCCGATCACCGGATCGAGCTTGCCGCTGCGCGCCTGAGCCACCAGATCCACGCCGTACTTCTCGAGTGCCTCGTAGGCCGCTTCGGGTTCGGCCGAGGTGACGCGCTGGCTGCCACGCACGGAGAGGAGCGCCTGCAGGAACTTCTCCCTTGTCACGCCGGATTGTTTGAGCAGGTCGGCGGAGGCTCCTGCCGGGCTTTCGTCGAGGATCGCCAGGACGAGATGCTCGACCGAGACGTATTCGTCCTTGAGCCGCCTGGCTTCGCCTTCGGCCGTGCCGATCAGCCGTTGCAGGCGCTGCGTGAGGTAGATCTTCCCCGGCTCGCCGCCGCCCGAGACTTTCGGACGACGGGAAAGCCCGGCGTCGAGGCTCGCGGCGAGAGCAGCCGGATCGACCTCGAGTCGGGCGAGCAGGCGCGGTGCGAGCCCTTCGGGCGCCGCCAGAAGGGCGACGAGCAGGTGCTCGACGTCCACCTCTTGATGGCCGCGCTCGGCGGCCAGGGTCTGGGCCGCGGAGAGGGCCTCCTGCGACTTCTGGGTGAGCCGGTTCAGATCCATCTCAGACTCCTTCCCCACGGGGATGAAAAGTCGAAACGTCGCGCAACTCGGCGAAGAGCTCCTTTTCGCGCTCGCCCGGGCTCTCCGGGACGACGATCCTGACCTCGGCATAGAGGTCTCCGGGTTCCTTGGCCCCCGAACCGCCGGCACCGGGCGGAAAGCCGCGTCCCTTCACCCGGATGCGACGTCCCGAGGAGGTCCCCGCCGGGACGCGGACACGCACGCGGCCCTCCAGCGTCCGGATCTCCGCTTCACCGCCCAGGACCGCTTCCCACGGGGTCACCTCGAGCGTGGTGAGCAGGTCTCGCCCCTCCAGCCTGAAACGGGGATGGGGAAGGATCTCGACCTTCAGAAATAGATCCCCGGCCGCTCCGCCCGAGCGCCCCTCCTCGCCTTTGCCTGCGACGCGCACGGTCTGCCCCGGACGCATGCCGGGCGGCAGATTGACCTTGATGCGCCGCGGCGCGCCTCCCCCCGCACTCGACAGGCTGAAGTCGCGGACGCCGCCGGCGAGCGCCTCTTCCAGGCTCAGGGACAGCAGGACCTCTTGATTGGCGCCGGGCCTCGCCCAACCGCCGCGCCCCTCGGTCTCCCAGGAGGCCCAGCCGGGGCGTCCGCCAGCTCCGGCTCCCGCGCCGGCGGTCTGTCCGAAGAGCATCTCGAAGAAGTCGGAGAAGCCGGAGGCGCCCCCGGCGCCAGCAAATCCTTCGAATCCGGGCGGCGCGGAGCTGCCGCCGGCGCCCGCACTCTGCTTCCAGTCGCTGCCGAGCTGGTCGTACCGGGCGCGCTTCTCAGCGTCCTTGAGCACCTCGTTGGCCTCGGAAACCTCCTTGAAGCGAGCCTCGGCACCCTTCTCTTTGCTCACGTCGGGGTGGTACTTGCGCGCCAGTTTCCGGTAGGCCTTCTGGATCTCTTCCTGCGACGCGTCGCGCGCGACTCCGAGCACCTTGTAGTAGTCCTTGAAATCCACCCGGCCACCTCTTCCGATCGCGCTCTGAGGTTCGCGAAGTTGAGTGCAAGAAGATCACATTTTGTAACCAGGAAAGTTTCCGCTTCATTCCTGGAGCGCAAAAAAAGAGACGCGCCGTAGCGCGTCTCCGGATTCCATACGGCTGGAGAGGGAGGCTCAGGGGGCCTGGAGGCTGAAGTGCTCGTAGTTCTTGGCGATGAACTGCTTCCACTTGTCCGGTATCTCTTCCGCCGGGAAGATCGCCTGGACCGGACAGGCGTCGACGCAGAGACCGCAGTCGATGCACTCCTCGGGGTGGATGAAGAGCATCTCGCCCTCCTCGTTCTTGCCGTAGATGCAGTCGACCGGGCAGACGTCGACACAGGAGGCGTCCTTCACTCCGATACAGGGCTCAGCGATGATGTGCGGCATTCCCCCGGGATCCTTTCGGCGCAGCCATGAGAACCGGTCGACGACAACCACTCTCTCGCGCGCCGCCGCATTGTACCGGCTCGCAGGCGGAGGCTCAACCGATGCTTGCCGCAGTGCGGCAGGCGGCCGTTGACAACTTTGCCGCAGTGCGGTATAAATTGTCTGTCGATGCCGCATTGCGGCAAGCGACGAGAAAGAGAGTCTGCGATGTTCCGCCTGATCAAACGCTACGAGAGCCGCAAGCTCTACGACACCGAAGAGAGCCGCTACGTCTCCCTCGACGAGCTCGCGGAGTGGATCCGTACCGGCAAGGACGTCAAGGTCGTCGACAACGGGACCGGCGTCGATGTCACGGCGCAGATGCTCACCCAGATCATCCTCGACGAGGGGCGGCGAGGCACCGGCTTCCTGCCCAGCGAACTGCTGCACGAGCTGGTGCGCGCCGGGCAGAAGGCGGTCGAGACCGGCGTCGAGCAGGTGCAGCTCAAGGTCGACCAGTTCTTTCAGGCCTCGATCGACAAGCTCGGGCCGGTGCGCAAGGCGCGTGAAGAGATGGAGCGCCTGCGAGAGCGTCTCGAGGAGCTCGAGGGGTCGCTGACCAAGCTCGAGAAGGAGCGCGGTGGCGTCAAGGTCGCGAGCACCCCGTCGCACGGGCCGCGCGCAGGCCAGGACAAGTCCTCCAGAAAATCTTCGAATACGGTGCGCCCGACGCGGCGCGGGAAGGGAGAAGCGAAATGAGGAAGAACCTGCAGAAGATCGCCGGCCGGGTCGCTCAATCCGGACTGGAGAGCGCCGGTGAGGGAGCGTTCGCCGCTGGCCGTACAGCCTGGTTGGTGGGGCTGGGAATGGCAGCCACGGCCGGAGAGACGGGAGTCGCGGTATTCGACGCCCTGGTCGCCAAGGGGCGCCGGCGCCGCGAGTCGCCGGCGGAGAAGGCGCAGCGGGCGGTCGTCGAGACCGGCACGCAGATGGTGAAATTGGCCAACGACGCCGCGAAGATCGCCCAGCATCAGGCAAAGTCTTTCCTGGGCCAGTTCGGCCTGCCGACCCGCGACGACGTTCGCGAGCTTGTGCGCCAGGTCGACAGCCTGCGCCAGAAGCTCATCTGACGGACAGAGCTGTTTCGAGTTTCGAGCATCCACGATTCGATTTCCGATGAGGAGATGAACATGGCGACCAAGAAGCTGGCGGACAACGACTTGAAGGAAGAGATCAAGCAGAACGCGGAGAAGATCTGGCTGGCCGGCCTGGGCGCCCTGGCGGCGGCCGAGGAAGAGGGCGGCAAGCTCTTCCGCGGCCTGATGAAGAAGGGTGAGTCGTACGAGAAGAAGGGACTCTCGCAGTTCGACAAGTTGAAGGCGAAGGTTGAGGAAGTCGCCGGAAGCGCGCGGGAGAAGGCCGGAGAGGCCTGGGAGAAGGTGGAGGAGCGGGTGGAGACGGTCGAGGATCGCCTCGACGACCGGGTGGCCGGCGTGCTGCGCAAGATCGGTGTACCGAGCAAGAACGAAATCGCGACGCTCACCCGCAGAGTGGAGGAGCTGACCCTGCTGGTCGAGAAGAAGCTCCAGCCCGCGAAGCCTGCGAAGCGGGCGACTCCGGCCAAGAAGGCGACGGCCAGGAAGCCGACCACCAAGGCTCGGAAGCGCTGAAATTGGCGCGCCGGGTGAGGCGTCGCCCGAAGCTCCGGAAGACCTCGATCGGGCTCGCCCTCGCCGGCGGCGGTCCGGCGGGAGCGGTCTACGAGATCGGCGCCTTGCGTGCGCTCGACGAGGCGATCGACGGCTTCGACGTCAACGCCCTGGACGTCTATGTCGGCGTCTCGGCCGGCGCCTTCCTGGCGGCGAACCTCGCCAATCAGTTGAGCACCGCCCAGATGGTGCGGGCGATCGTCAAGCACGAGCCGGGCGAGCATCCGTTCGTCCCGGAGACCTTCTTCACCCCGGCACTCAAAGAGTGGGCACGGCGCGGGCTCTCCGTGCCCCGCCTGGCGCTCGAGGCGGTCTGGGACTTCGCGCGCAATCCCGGCGACCTGTCGCTGGTCGAATCGCTCACCCGGCTCGGACACGCTCTGCCGGTCGGCATCTTCGACAACGAGCCGATCCGCCTCTACCTGCGCGAGATCTACACCATGAAGGGGCGGACCGACGACTTCAGGGAGCTCGAGCGCCGGCTCTACATCGTCGCCGCCGAGCTTGAGTCCGGGCGTTCGGTCGTCTTCGGCATGCCCGGGCGGGATCACGTCGCGATCTCGCGCGCGGTACAGGCTTCGAGCGCCCTTCCGGGCCTCTATCCGCCGGTCGATATCGACGGTCACTTCTACGTCGATGGGGTGCTCAACCGGACGGTCCACGCTTCGGTGGCGCTCGACGCGGGTGCCAAGCTCCTCTTCTGCCTGAATCCGATCGTTCCGGTGGACGTTTCGACCGTCAAGGCCTCGGGGCTCTATTCGCAGGGCGAGCTGCTGCGGCGCGGACTGCCGTCGGTGCTGTCGCAGACTTTCCGCACCCTCATCCACTCGCGACTCGACGTCGGTATGAAGCGCTACGACAGACTCTATGAGGATGCGGACGTCGTGCTCCTCGAGCCGGATCGGGACGACTACTCGATGTTCTTCAGCAACATCTTCAGCTTCTCGGAACGCAGCGCGGTCTGCTCACATGCCTACGATTCGACCCGGCGCGACCTCCTCGCGCGCTACGACCAGCTCGCTCCGCTCCTCGCCCGCCACGGACTGACCCTGCGGCGCGACATTCTCGAAGACCACTCGCGCGAGCTCTGGCGCGGTGTCGGCCTCGACAGCTCAGCCGCCCGCTTCCTCTCCAGGAACGGCGGTCGACGGGATTCAGGCGACGACACCCTCACTCGCCTCGACAGCGCGCTCGACCGGCTCCAGGCCGCTCTGCAGCGCTGAGCGCAGACGAACTCCGATATCGTCGGTGCCGATGGTCGGACACGAATGGATGCGCGGCGCCCGTGGTCTTGCCGGGAGTAGCGCATTTTTCGTGCTCCTGCGGCTCGTTAGCGCGGTGGCGCTCGCCGCTCCTCTGGCGGCGGCGACGGTGGCGAGAGAGGCGGCACCCGATCTTCTGCTGGTGACGATCGACACGCTGCGCGCCGACCTGCCGGGCTGCTACGGCGGAGCGGCGAAGACCCCGCGCCTCGACGCGCTTGCTCGCGCCGGCGCGCGGTTCACGCGCGCCCTCACGCCCGTACCGTTGACGCTTCCGGCGCATGCCTCGCTCCTCACCGGGCTCGATCCGAACCAGCACGGCCTGCGAGACAACGGGCAGGGGGCGCTCGCCGTGGCCGTACCGACTCTGGCGGAGGAGCTGCGCCGCACCGGCTTCGCGACGGCAGCGGCCGTCGGCTCGCGGGTGCTGGACCGGCGCTTCGGCCTGGCGCGCGGATTCGACCTCTACGACGACCGGATGGTGGCCGAGCGCATCGGCGAGTTCGGCTATCCCGAGCGCTCCGCAGCGGCGGTCGTCGACGCAGCGCTGGCGGCGGTATCGGAGCTCTCGGCAAGCGGCGGTGGCCGCTCCGGCGGCGCTGCGGTGGACGGCGGCGAGCGCCCTCTCTTCCTCTGGGTGCATTTCTACGACGCCCATGCGCCTTACGATGGGGCGGGGAGCGATCCGCAAAGCCGCTATCGCAGCGAGGTCGAGTCCATCGATCAGCAGCTCGGCCGCCTCCTGGACGGGCTCGAAGGACGCCGTCCGCGGCGCCCGCGCACGGTCGTGGTCGTCGCCGACCACGGCGAAAGCTTCGGTGAGCACGGCGAGAGCGAGCACGGATATCTTCTTCACTCGCCGACTCTCGACGTGCCGCTCGTGATCGCCGGTCCAGGAATCCCAGCCGGCCAGCGGCGAACCGAACCGGTCGGTATCCGCCGTCTGGCGGCGACCCTCGCCGGACTGGGCGGCGTCAAGGGGAGCCGGCTCGGCGGCCCGGCGATCGCCCTTGCCGGAGGACCGCCGCCGCCCGGCGAGGTGATCTACCACGAGACCGAGTTTCCGGCCTCGACCTTCGGCTGGAGTCCGCTCGCGGCGGTGACCTCCGGCTCCTGGCGGTATCTTTCGGGCCCGAAGCCGGCGCTCTTTGACCTGTCCGCCGATCCGGGAGAGCGGGTGAACCGCTTGCGCGACGCCCCGGAACGGGTTCGCTCGCTCCGCAAGGACCTCGCCCGCTTCACCGCACGCGCTCGCCTCGCGCCTCCGGCTGAGGCGCCGCACGACGACGAGCTACGCCGCCAGCTCGAGAGTCTCGGCTACCTCTCGGGCGCGAGCGCGAAGCGCGGCACGCTCGATCCCGCCGACGGCGTGCTGCTGCTCGCCGAGTTCGCCGACGCCAAGGAGCGCCTCGCGGCGGGCGACGCCGCAGCCGCGCAGGCGACGCTTCGCCGACTGGTCGGCCAAAGCCCCCAGAGCGTGCCCTTTCTTTCTCAGCTTGCGGAAGCCGACGAGGCGCTCGGCAACGTCGCCGCCGCGCGCGGCGCACTGCTCGCGGCGGCAGCGGTGAATCCCCAGAGCGAATTCCTGCAGACGAGCCTGGGGAATCTCGAGATTCGCGCCGGGAAGACCGTCGAGGCCGAGCGCGCCTTCCGCCAGGCGCTCCTGCTTCAGCCTCGCTGCCTTCCGGCGGCCCTCGCGCTGGGCGAGCTTCTGGCGCGCACCGGTCGCGGCGCAGAGGAGGAGGCGCTGGTGCGCGCGACGGTCGCTGCGGGGGCGGAAAGCGCCGTGCTCTTCACCCGGCTCGGCGAGATCGAGCTCCGTCGCGACGACCTCGAGAGCGCCGATATCCACCTCGCCGCCGCGGCGCGACTGCTGCCGGAATTCGCCACCGCCTGGAAACTCTGGGCCGAGGTGGCGCGCCGCCAGGGCCGCCCGGAGCTCGCCACCGAGCGCGCAGCCCGCGCGCGCCAGGCCGGTCAGCGCTAGGGCCGGCGCCTGCGGCTAGAACCGCGGCAGCCGGCCGGCGTGAACTTCGGTGTCGTAGACGAACTGCACCTCGCCCTCGACCGAATGGGCGGCGAAGATCTCGCGCAGGCGCTCGAGCATCTCCCGATGCCTGGGATCGGCGCCATCCGGAATGTACGACGAGGAGAGCAGGCGCGACTGCAGCCCCTCGAAGTCGAGGCGCTGTAGGTTCTCGTAGCTGCGTGTCTCGCAGGCGCCGCCGAAAAAGGCAGCGAGGCGTTCGGCCCCGACGCCGCGATGTCCGACCTGCGAGTAGTCGGTGCCGAACTCGAGCAGCAGTGCTTCGTAGGCCTCGAGAAACGGCATGCCGGTCGCTCGCCGAGCGTTCCAGATCAGGACGGCCCAGTTCTCGCCACGCAGAATGCGAAGGAACTCCGCTCGCGTGCGCTCGGCGTCGAACCAGTGGAAAGCCTGCGCCGCGACGACGAGGTCGACGCTCGCATCGGCGAGACCGGTCGCCTCGGCCGAACCGGCTTGCGACCGGAAGCCCGGGTAGCGCGCGAGGGCGCTCTCGGCCGCGATTCTCATCGGCGCGTTCGGTTCGACGCCGATCACTTCGTAGCCTGCGGAAAGAAAAAGCTCGGTAGAGATGCCGGTGCCGGATCCGATGTCGGCGAGTCGGGCGCCGCGCTGAATGACTCCGGCGGCAGCGAGGTCGGAGACGATCTCCGGGGGATAACCGGGCCGAGCGCGAACGTAGTCGTCCACCCGGCCGGAGAAGCGTTCTTTGGAGTCGAGCTCGGTCGCTGCCATGAGGAGATGATATGCCCGCAGCCCGCGGGCCTGCGCCCGGGCTAGACTCTGGCGGTCATGCCGTCCGCGCCGCGCGAATTTCAGGAGAAGCCGCTGCCGTTGCGCAGCGGCGAGAGCGGAACGCCGCTCACCGCGGTCGACATCGCCTGGCTGAGAATGGACGACGAGACGAATCTCATGCACGTCCATGGCGTGCTGCCTCTCGCCGGCGAGGTGACCTGGGAGCAGGCGTCGAAACCGTTTGCCGAGCGGCTGGCGAAGATCCCGCGCTTCAATCAGCGCGTGGCGCGAGACGACAGCCATGGCGGGCGCCTGGTCTGGGTGGATGACGCCGACTTCGACCTCCACCGGCACCTGGGCGAGGAAACCCTTCCCGCGCCCGGAGACGACGCGGCGCTGGCGAGGGCGATCGAGAGCCACCTCGCGCAGCCGTTCGATCGTGCGCATCCACTCTGGCAGTTCCACCTTCTGCACGGCCACCAGGGCGGCACAGTCCTCTTCGCCCGGGTCCATCACACGATCGGCGACGGCGTCGCGCTCATGCTGGTCATCCTCGCGCTGATGGACCTGACCCGCAGCGGCGCTTCGACTGCAGGTCCATCGCTCGACCCGGAGTCCGGAGCGGGCCGATCGGGCGCGGGAGTGGTGAATCCATTCCTCGAGCTCCTGTTGCGTCCCGCGGCCGAGGGCCTGGCGGCGGTCCGGGCGGCGCTCGAGAAGGTCATGCCGGAGACGCTCCGCCTGATGCTCGCGCCGGTCGAGGCGTTCGCGCGCGCGCATCCCCTGCTGCGCGGGCTGGGCGCCACCGGCGCGCTGGGACGGTTGATCGCGCGCCCGAGCGATCCGCCGACGCCACTCAAGGGCAGGCTCGGGGTGGAGAAGCGGGTCGCCTGGACCGAGCGCATTCCTCTCGAAGACGTAAGGGCTGTCGGAACGCAGCTCGGCGGGACGATCAACGACGTGCTCAACACCGCCATGGCGGGCGGGCTGCGGCGCTACCTCGGACAGTACGGCACGCCCGATCCCGGCCTCGGTTTGCGCGCCGCGATGCCGGTGAATCTCCGCCCGCTCTCCGAGATGGCCGAGATGGGCAACCGCTTCGGGCTCATTTTCCTCAAGCTGCCGGTGGGGATCGCCGATCCGCAGCAGCGTCTGGAGGAGCTGCGCCGGCGCTCGTCGGCGCTCAAGCGGTCGGCCGAGCCGCTGATGGTCTACAAGCTCCTGCAGGCGGCCGGTGCTCTGCCGGAGTTCGTGCACAGCACCCTGCTGGCGATCTTCGCCACCAAGGCGACGGCGGTGTTCACCAACGTTCCCGGCCCCCGGCAGACGCTCTACTTCGCCGGTCAGGCGGTCCAGGACTTCTACTTCTGGGTGCCGCAGGCAGGGCATCTCGGCCTGGGAGTCTCGATCCTCTCCTACGACGGCGGAGTGCGCATGGGCGTCGGCACCGACGCCGGACTGGTCCCCAACCCCGGCCTCATCGTCGACGGCTTCCACGCCGAGTTCGCAGCGCTCGCGCAGGCGGCATCCCGGCGCTGATCGGCCGGGAAGCGTCATACTGCCGCCCTACGAGTCCCGCAGAACCGCGGGCACGTGAGGAGAGGAGGCGACCTTGGCGACCCGGAAGAAAACGGAGAAGAGCGCGGAGAAGGGTTCTGCGACCATCACGCGCAAGCAGTTCGCGGCGGCGTTGAACGAGGATCTGGCGCGGGAGTATCAGGCGATCGTCTCGTACGTCATCTACTCCCAGGCGCTCAAGGGCGCGGCCTACATGACGATCGCCAAGGAGCTCGAGCTGCACGCGGCCGAGGAGCTGCAGCACGCCCTGACGATCGCCAAGCAGGTGGACTACCTGGGCGAGATGCCGACCAACCAGGTCAAGCCGGTGCGAACCTCTGAGGATCCGAAGCAGATGCTGCGCTTCGATCTCGAGAACGAGATCGACACCATCCGCCAGTACCGCACACGCGTCCGGCAGGCCGAGTCGCTCGAGGAGTACGCGATCGCCGAGCAGCTGCGGGAGATCCTGATTCAGGAGCAGGATCACGCGATCGAGCTCGCGACGGCGCTGGGCATCGACGTGCCGGAGATCTGACGGGGCACCCAAAGCCGGGTGAGGCGCGCCCGTCAGCGGCCGCGGGCGGGGCTACCTCCGGCGCCAGAGGGCGAGCAGGAGGCCGAAGGTCAGCAGGGGGACGTGGTAGTACCAGGGGCGGCCGAACGAGATCAGGATGGCGGCGGCGATGATGCAGGCGCCGCCGAGCAGGGTCGTCTTGAGGCCGGCAAACGGATTCTCGCGCGGCTGATGCTGGGCCGACTCGAGGAGGCGCAGCCCCTCGGTGATGAGCATGGGAGCCTTCGACAACGCCTCGATGATCTCCGGCGCGCCGCGCATGCCCTCTTTCGCCAGCCGGAGCGGCGAGAACTGGTGCATGAAGATCTCGTTGACGTGCTTCTGCGAGACCTCCTTGACGTCGAAGCCGGGATTCAGGATCTGGCCGACGCCCTCGAAGGTCACCAGCGCCTTGACCATGAGGACGGTCTCGACCGGGAAGTACATGTCGTAGCGCGCCCCCTGCGCCACCGAGCGCAGGATCAGGTGGGCGAGCGGATACTCCTTGAAGTTCGAGGTCTTCGCCCAGCGGCGGCAGATCTCTTCGACCTCTTTGCGGAAGCCGACGACGTCGCCGCGCCGCCCCGGCTGCGCGACCATCGAGAGGTAGCGCGCCGCGTTCTCCGAGTCGCCCATCACCAGGCAGTAGTAGTAGTACATCAGCGAGCGCTTGAGCTCTTCGGTGAAGCGCCCGACCATGCCGAGGTCGATGAAGCCGACCTTCGGACCGGGGAGAATCATCAGGTT
>JAYTAM010000191.1:0-8407 GCA_043737505.1 Thermoanaerobaculia bacterium | reverse complement strand
ACCCGATCCGCAGGCGCGCCTGCGCGCCGTCGAACGGCTGGCCGAGGCCGGGATCGCCGTGACCGTCAACTGCATGCCGGTGATGCCCGGAATCAACGACAGCGAGGCGGAGCTCGGGCCGCTCTTCGACGCGGCGCTCGCGGCGGGCGCGATCGACGTTCATCAGAGCGCGCTGTTTCTCAACCGCGCGAGCCGCGACCACTTCTTCCCCTGGCTGAAGGCCGAGTTTCCGCACCTGGTCGGCATGTACCAGCGGCTGTATGCGAAGGGCGACTACCTCGAGGGCAGCGCCAAAGACCAGTTGCTGACGACCTTCCGCCGCCTGCGCCTGCAGCACGGCCTGCCGCGAGCCCAGGCCGCGCATGCCTGATACCCGCGCATGCCTGAAACCCGCGCAAGCGTGATGACAGTGCGGGCAGGATGCCCGGGCGCACCCTTCAACCGGCGCCGCACCCGGGCTGCTGCTCTCCCCCTTCCCCTTCCCCTTCCCCTTCCAATACCTGGAGCGCGCACAGACCGGCTGTGCGCGCTCCCTCGGGTCGGGAGCTCTACGGGCAGGTAGCGAAGGCCGCGCTGTCGAGGATCGGCGCAAAGCTCGTGCCCACTTCGTTGTCGTAAATCTTCGGCGCGACATCCGACTGCGTATCGGTCACCGTCAACTCGACGCCGACGTTGGTCAGGCCGGCGGCGAACACCCAATAGGCGTCGAGGCTCGAGCCGCAACCGTCGATGATCTTGACCAGCAGCTCGACGTTGTCGGCGCCAAAGAACCAGAACTCGCCGCTGTCGTCCGAGCTGTGGACGGCGTGGCCGGCCCCCTCGTGGCCGGCGAAGTCCTCCCACTCGACCTCGACCCGGAAGCGGCCGTCATTCAGGCAGAGCGTCGTTGCGTCCGGCTGACAATCGGGTTCGGTGACCTCGACCAGTTCGAGCTCGTCGTCCTTGGCGAGGCCGATGCCGCGCAGGTACGACTTCTCCGAGGTGCTGGAGGTTTCGATCGCCGAACCTTCGCTGATTCTGAGTACATTGGTGAAGCTGCCTGCAGGCAGGGTGATCGCATCAGTGACGCTGGCGATTTCCGCAAAGTCGAGCGCGATCCCAGGGGCGAGCTCCTGGAAGTAGCGCGCCCCAACCAAGGGCACAGAGGGCATCTGAATGCCGGGCTTGGCGCCGGCGATTCCGGCGCGCCAAGACCCGTGATGGTCGACGATCACCCCATCCTCGTAGAAGTCGACGTCCTCGCCGAAGTACCAGACATCGCCGGTCTCCCGGCAGGTGGCGAAGAAGTTTCGCGACACTTCGTAGAGCTCGCCGTCGATCAGCTCGCGCTCTTCGACGACCCGGGTCAGCACACCGTCGACCAGCTCGGTGGCATTCAGCACGGTGACAATCAGCGACACCTCGACGGTCTCTCCTTCGTCCTCCTCTTCTCCCTCCAGCAGGAGGGTGTGTCCGACCCAGAGCGGAAAGTAGGGATTGCTCCCCGAGGCGGTGAAGGTGCAGAGCTCACGATGAAACTCGGAGGTGTACACAGGTCCGTCCGCGAGGGCGACTGCCGGGATCGCCAGCGCGGTGAGCGCCATGAAAAGTCGAGCTGCCATGCCCATGAAGGCGGATACGCAAGCGGTGCGAGCCATCGAACTCCTCCGTTTCCAAGCCCCGTCCCGACCTTCGTCTCGCGAGGAATTTCGCGGTATCGGAGGGCTGGTATCGTCGTTGGATGCGCGGGCGAAGGAATTCCTTCTGGTTCGTCGCCTGTCTTCTGCTCTGCCTCTCTTCCGCGAGCCCTTCCGCCGCCTTGGAGGCCGAGGGTCGGCGAGAAGCCGCGCGCGCCATCGCGGCGGGTCTGCCTCTCGCCGAAGCGCTTTTCGAGCTGCAGGCACAGGGACTGACTCTCGTTTTCACCAGCCAAGTGGTTCCCCCAGGGTTGAAGGTCGTCGCCGATCCACGCTCGACCTCCCCGCGCGCGATCCTCGACGAGCTCCTGGCGCCGCACGGCCTGCGCGCGCTGGAGCAGGCGGGAGGCGTCCTGGTCGTGGTGCCGGTGGCCCACCTCGAACCGGTTGAGCCGGCGACCGAAGCCATACAAGGCTCGATCGTCGCCGAGCTCAAGGCGAGCGGCGATCTCGCTCCGGTCCGCGGAGCCTCGGCGACGGTGTTCGCGCCCGGCCCGATCGAAGTCGAGTGCGCTATCGACGGACACTGCGTCGTCGCCGGTCTCGCACCGGGGACCTACGCTCTGGAGACGCGCGCACACGGCTACCTGGACACCCATCTGGCGGGCGTCGCGGTGGAGTCGGGCAGGGCCACGCGGTTGGTGATCGAGCTCCAGCCCGAGCCCTACATTCACGACGAGATCGTCATCCAGTCGAGCCGGCTTTCCCTGCTCGAGGCCGAGCCGGCGGCGCCGATCTCGATCGGTCGCTCCGAGATGGAGCGCGTGCCGCACCTGGGGGGCGACCTCTTCCGCGCACTTTCACTTCTCCCCGGCATCACCGCCAACGACGTCAGCGCGCGCTTCTCCATTCACGGCGGCCGCCGCGACGAAGTCGCTGTGGTCCTCGACGGCCAGGAGCTCTACGACACCTTCCACCTCAAGGACTACGACGGCGCACTGAGCGCCGTCCCGGCGAAGAACCTGGCGGGCGCCAACCTGATTACCGGCGCTCTGGACGCGAGCTACGGCGACCGGATGGGCGGAGCCCTCGACCTGACGACTCTCCAACCCAGGGCTCGGAGGACGGTCCTCAGCGTGAGCTCGCTCGATGCGCTCCTCCAGGGCTCGGGCCTGCTGCCAGAGGATCGCGGCAGCTGGCTCGCCTCCGGCCGGAGGGGCTTTCTCGACCTGGCGGGCCGGGCGATCGGAACCGAGACTCCGGCGCTCTGGGACCTGCTGGGCAAACTGGAGCTGCGCCTGGGCGACCGTCAGCTGCTCTGGTTGCGGACCCTCGCGACCGGGGACGATCTCGACTTCGAGGAGGTGGACGTCGACGGCGGGTTCAAGCGGCTGCAGAACGACTACGATGACCGCTATGTCTGGCTGCGACACCAGGGTGTCGTGGGCGACTCCCTCCTGGTCGAGTCGGGCCTGTCCTGGACGAGGATCACGCGCGACCGCAACGGCATCGAGACCGACGACAAGGGTAGCTTCGAGGTCGCCGACGAGCGCCGGACCGACATCGACGCGCTCTCGCAGGCCTGGAGTCTGGCGCCGGGCCAACAGCATCTCCTGCGTTGGGGCTGGCAGGTGCGGGACTACGGCGCCACTTTCGACTACCGCAACCTCATCGATCCGGAGTTCGAGCTCGAGGGATCCTGGACGGCGACACGCGATGAGGAGAATCGCTTCCGGGGCGACCTCCAGAGCCGCCATACCGAGCTCTGGATCACCGATCGATTCGCCTTCCGCGATTCGCTCACCGTGGAGCTGGGCGTGCGCTACGACCGGCACTCCCTCCCGGAGGAAAGCCGGGTGAGCCCGCGCGCCAGCCTGGCCTTCACCCCTGCACCCAACCGGGTATTTCGCGCCTCGTGGGGGCAGTTCCGGCAGAGCCAGCGTCCCTTCGAGCTCCAGGTGGAGGACGGCTCGGAGACACTCGCTCCGTCGGAGCTCGCCCGGCACTGGGTGATCGGGTGGGAGCAACTTTTTTCGCCGCCGGGGGCCGGCCTGCGTGCCCTTCGTCTGGAGTTCTTCGACCGGCGCGTCGAGAATCCCCGCCTCAGGTTCGAGAACGCGCTCGAGCAGATCAATACCCTGCCCGAAATCGAGCCCGATCGAATCCGCGTCGTGCCCGACTCGAGCTCCGCGCGCGGAGTCGAGGCCGTGCTGCGCGGATCGCTCAGCTCGCGTTCCGACTGGTGGATCGTCTATTCGTACGCCAGGTCCTCGGACGATATCGACGGCCAGAGAACACCTCGACAGACCGACCAGCCGCAAGCCGTCGCCCTGAACCTCAACCTGCCGCTGGGGTCGAAGTGGAACGTCCACTTTTCCTGGCGCTACCACAGCGGCTGGCCCACGACTCCAGTGACGGCGACGACGGTCGACGACGACGGCGAGCTGGAAGTCGTGCCGGAGCTCGGCGAACTCAACAGCGAGCGTCTCCCGGCCTACCATCGCCTCGACCTTCGCGCGAGCCGGAGCTGGAGCCTTCGCGGCGGAGACCTGGAGCTCTTCTTCGACGTGCAAAACGTCTACGACCGCAACAACGTCGCCGGATTCGACCTCGGAATCGACGAAGAGGAGCTCCGCCTCACCCTGCTCGAGGAACACTGGCCCGGGATCTTCCCGTCCGTGGGCATCTCCTTCGAGTTCTGAGCCAGCGGCGCGGCGGGCGGGCGCCTGCCGCTGGCGCGCGACTTCAACCTCCGTCGCCCTGGCGGAGGCGCACCCGCAGCGTTCCGTCGATTCTCTCTCCCACGAGGTCGGCGCCCGAGAGCACCACGAAAGCCGCGTGATCGGGGCGCAAGCCCGCAGTCGAGCCGTGCAGGACGATCTCGCCGACCGAGCGATCGATGGCGGCCGCCGAGAGCTCGATCCGCCAGCCGGTCTCGCGGCCGACCCAACCCAGGAACTCGCCCAGAGTCCTGCCTTCGATGGCGAAGCCCGGTGCCTGCTCGAGCACCCAATCCCAATCGGAACCGTGCGCCGCAATCTCGCGGCGGCGAATCGACCCGTCCTGGCCGACGACCAGCTCCATCCCGGCCGAAGCTCCGTCCGTACCGGCAGGGCGAACGACCTGCACCTCGCCCTCGCGCACCCGCACTTCGAGGGACCCTTCGCCGTCGATGCGTCGAACCGAAAACTGGGTTCCGATCTCGACGACGTTTCCGAACGGCGTGTCGATCTGGATTCGCGCGCTCTCCGCTCGTGTACCGGCATGGTCGATGTAGACCGCGCCGCGTTCGAGCTCGACCCGCCCCGCAGAGAGCAGTCGCATCTGGGTTCCGTGGGCGAGACGCAACGACGCTCCGCCGGCCATGCGGAGTGCGAGGCCTCCCGCTTCCCGATGGTTCAGCCCCTCTCCGTCCGCGGTCGTCAGGCGGCTGCCGATCGCAACCTCCTCGCCGGCAGAGATCGCGACCGGTTCTGCCAGCCCCGAATCTCCGATCTGCGGCGCTTCGACTTGCACCCAACCCTGCACGCGATCGGCGCGTACGGCAACCGCACTCGTGGGTCGGCCGGCGGCCATCCACCAGAAGGCCACTCCGATGGCCACCAGCGCAGCAGCCGCGATTCCCGGGGCGAACCGATGGTGGAGCGGACGTCTCGCGGTCACGACCGGCCAGGGGCGCTCCTCGGCGGCGTGGGCTCCAAGCTGAGCCGCGAGTTGCCCCTGCCAGGCTGCACGAGCCGCCGCGGCGATGGCGACGAGGTCGTCAGCCGGCAGGCCGGGCCTCTCTCCGGCCTCGGCGAGGAGCCGGCGGGTCGTCGCTTCCTCTTCCGACTCTTTCGTCCCCATTCGTCGTTCAAACATGGTCCGTGTTCCCCCATGGTGCGGTGCTCGCCATGGTCGAGGGCTCGAAATCCTGCGTCAGGCGGTCGTAGTGCCAGCGAAAGGCGATCCGTGCGCGAGTCAGAAGTGATTCCGCCGCCTTCGGCGCCAACTCGAGAGTGGCGGCGATCTGCTTGACCGACGCGTTCTCCAGATACTTCATCGACAGCGCGCGCGCATGGTGAGACGGCAGCAGGTCGAGGGCGAGGTGGACGAAGCGGGCGCGTTCCTCGCGCAGCAGACTCTCCGTCATCCCCTCTTGTTGCGGGCTTCCAGCCGCCGGGCTCGGCTCGCGCTCGTCTGGAAGCGGCACCTCGCGCCGGAGACTCTTCTGGCGACGATAGTGCATGGCGATCTCGTTGCGGCAACAGGCACAGAGCCAGGTGAAAAAGGCCGCCTCCCCGCGAAAGGCCCCGAGGCCCGCAAGTGCTTTGCAGACCGTCGTCTGGACGATTTCCCGCACGAGCTCGCGATCGCCATGCAGACGCGAGGCAGCGAATCGGTAGAGAGCGGGCACGTAGGCTGACGTGAAGCGATCGAACGCCACGGCGTCGCCGGCCCGCAGGCCCGCGGCGAGGAATCGATCGTCGAACTCGGGCGCCAACCGGAGGTCGGCATCGGCTGCCCCATCGGTCCACATCGCTGACCCCAACCCTCCTCGGCTGAACGCCGCGATCCCCATGCCCTGAGGTAGATGCTCCACTTGCCGGTTTCCTTCGTCGGCAAGGAGAGGACCACGCGGGATCGACAGCCTACTTTCCGGCGAGCACCAGGACCAGCGCGGCCAAGGCGGCGTCCGGGTCGCCGGAATCCCCCTTCAGACGGCGCTCTGTCTCGAGCACTCGCGCCGACAAGGTGTCGAGGGTCGCAGCCGGAATGCGGCCGGCGGCGCTGTAGGCCTTGAAGATCGGAAAGGCCTTCATTCCCGCCAACGGGTTCCTGGCCAGTCCGGGAATGACCCCCTGCAGCTTCTCCGCGTACTGGCTGCTGAAACGACCATAGCTCCGCTCCCCAGCGGGCACGCGAACGGCCGCGGCAATCCCACGCACGGCGATGATGCGACGGCAGAATGCCGCCAGGCTGCCGAAGAACATCAGGCGAGCGGCGAGAGGGTCTTCGGCACTGGTGAGGTAGCGCTCGAGCTTCGTCAGCGCCTCTGCCGCACGCCCCTCGCCGATCGCGTCGAGGATCTGAAAAGAGTCTTCCTGGCCGCGATCCTCGATGCTTTGTTCGACGAGGGCGAGCTGAATCTTCGCGCCACCCGAGAGCGCGGCGAGCTTGCGGTACTCGCCGGCGAAACGCGCCATCGAGTCCGCGTCGACCTCTCTGCCGTCGCCGAAGCCGTCCGCGAAGCGCAAGGTCCGCCTGGCGAGCGCGGAAAGCGCGGCACGATCCATCTCCACCCCGGTCTCTCGCTGAAGCTCGTTCGCCAGCGCCGGGAGGCCGTCGAATCCGCCCTTGCCGGCGGTGATCTCGCCGGCGAAGGCGACCGCCTCCCGGCGGGTGAGCGCTTCGATCACCGGATGCCCTTCGGCGACGGCGCTTTCGATCAGCACCAGCGCGTGGCGGTCGGGCAAGCCGTCGCGCACCAGGTCGGCGATCAGCGAAGCGGCGCTGTCACCGAGTCCGCGGAGCCCGGCGCCGACCGCCGCCGTGAGCAGCGGCAGCAAGCTCGCCCGAACGTCCTCCGCGGCGACCTTCCCCTTGCCGCCGGCGCGCGCGACCCCTCGGGCGCCGGCGAGGAGTGTCTCCGGAAGTGCGGCGAGGGCGCGCTCGAAGCCGAGGCCGGCCGGATCGAGGTCGAAGAGGCGCAGGATCTGGAGCAGCCGCGTGGCGGCGTCTCGCGCCTTGCCGGTCAAATCGTCGGGCCCACCGGACCAAGGCAGCTGCTGACGGACCTCCTCGAACAGAGTCGCCGCCGTGGCGCGATCCGCGAAGACTCCGCTTTCGACCACCGCGACGACCTTGCCGTCGGCGAAAAGCGAGAAGGTCCTGAGGTCGGTCGCCACGTCGGCGATCTCGTCCGGCCGGCGGACCACCTGCGGCACACAGCCGAGCGCCTTGCCGAGCGCTTCTGCCAGGCGCAGGCCCGAAGGCTCGGCGAGGGCACGACTGCCGTGCACGAGATAGACCGGTTGCAGGAGGCCGGCCGAGATCGCCTTCAGAATCGTTTGCAGGGCCTACTTCTCCGGCTCGGCATCCGACAGCACCGAAATCGCCGCCAGGGAAAACTCGCCCGAGTCCTCCGCCGGCCCCCAGACGGGCACCTCGAGGACGCCCAGCTCTTCCGCCGAGAGCCTCTCCTCTTCGAAGTTCAGGTCGACCGAGTTCCACGAGCCGCAGCGCGAGCAGGAGTCCCGCCAGTCGGCGTAGCGCTGGTGACAGACGCGGCAGAGGTACTCGGCGCTGCCGACGTCGAGCTGCCGCAGGCAGGCACCGAAGGCCTCCAGGGCACGCGGCAGATCGCCGCGGCGGTGGTGGATCCGGCCGAGCAGGAAGTGGTAGGTCGGCGAGGACTTGATGCGCTCCTCGATCCCGGCGAGCTGCTTCGTCGCTTCCTCGAGCATCTCGAGGCGGTAGTAGAGCCGGCCGAGGAAGAAGCGCGGCAGGAGATCGTTGCCGGCCGAGGCGATGAGGGCGCGCAGAGTCTCGATGGCGCGCATCGGCTCTTCCTGCTCGATGAAGTAGTCCTCGATGCGCTGCAGGAAGACCGGGCTGCCGGTCTCCTGGTAGCCAGCCCGCCAGGCAGCGATCGCCTCGGCCTCTCGGTCCTCGAGCAGCTCCGCCTCGCCGAGCATGATTCGGGCCGGGATGAACCTCGGTTCGTGAGCCAGGAGATTGCGGAAGAGGGCAGCGGCCTCGGCGGACTTGTCCTCCTCGAGGAGGCGGACGCCCTTCTGGTAGGTCAGTCC
>JAYTAM010000190.1:0-8412 GCA_043737505.1 Thermoanaerobaculia bacterium | reverse complement strand
CCCACCCGACGCCGACGGCGGCATCAGCATCGACGTCGGGCGCCTCTCCGCACTCGAGACGTTCTGAGGAGTGAAACTGCGCGTTCCAGTTCCAGCGGTCTCCGTCGTCGCGCTCCTCCTTTCGTCTCCTGCACGCGAATAAGACAGTCAGCAACCCGAGCGAGAGACCCGAGGGCGTTTATCAGAAAGCGACGTCACTCTGCGGGCGGTCTCCGGCACTTGGGAACTCAAAGTGGGCTCCTAGTGAGGCTTGCCCGTCCACTTTGAGTTCCCGAGCGCCAGAGCCCGCCTGGGGAACATCGCAAACGCGCTTCTTCTCTCTGAGATTTACCGACGTGACGCCCCCCCGGTCAAAAATAGGGACTGTCCCTACTTCTTTCTTCGCTCGCAGATTTACCGACGAGGGGTGGCTGGACCGAGGGCTCCCATGGGCGCGGAGCGTTTTCTCAGCGAGCACCCATGGGAAACGGGCCAGACAGGACCCCGAGCAAACTCGATCGGTAGTCGACGATCTCAGCTCTCCGGAGCGACTCCGGTCGAGGCGCGCGCCGGTTGCGCGGCGAGGTAGCGCCAGAGTGCGCGCTGCTCGTGCTCGTGCATCGAGCGCAGCATGCCCCACGGCATCTCCTCATGTACCCGCTCGCGCACCATCTTGAGGAAGATCTCTTCGTCCCACGCCCTGAGCGGGCCGCCCGGAGTCAGGTTCCCAGCCAGGAACTTCTTCGGCCCCGGGGTGATCTGGCCGGAGAGCTCCGCGCCGTGGCAGTTGCCGCAACCGAAGGTGCGCATGATGTACGCGCCGTACTCTGCCGTGGCCCCTTCGGGCGGCGCGGCCGGCCGGGGCGCCTGGTGGTCCATGTAGAGGAACGGCACCGCGTTGGTGATGACGCCGGCGCCGACCAGTGCCTTCGCCACCACCGAAGGCTGCGGCGCCGCGAAGCTGCGGTCGACCGGAGGGAGCGACTTGAGGTAGGCGACGAGCGCCCCTGTGTCCTGGTCGCTCAGGAAGTAGAAGACCTCGGAAGGCATGATGATGAGGGCGCGCCCCTCCGGGTTGAGGCCGTGGCGGATGGCCCGCACCCAGGCCGCGTCGTCGGCATACTTGCCCCCGACGCCGCCGGCACCGCGCGTGAGATTCGGCGCAGGCAGCAGCATGAACGAGGGGTCGTCGATGAACATCTTGCC
Organism: Thermoanaerobaculia bacterium; assembly: GCA_043737505.1. Lineage (GTDB taxonomy): Bacteria > Acidobacteriota > Thermoanaerobaculia > Multivoradales > JAGPDF01 > JAGPDF01. The sequence continues at coordinate 7,227 of JAYTAM010000190.1, read as the reverse complement.
GCCCAGATCCTCGCCGTGGCAGAAGACGCACCGGGTACGGGCCAGGTGGGCGCCGCGCTCGAGGCTCGCGACGTCGGTCGGCACCGCGACCGCCCGGACGAGCTCAGGGGCGAGCGTGCGCTGGGCGGAGAGTTTCCGCCCGCCCAGAAAGACGATCGTCGCCAGCGCGACGAGGGCGACGGCGACGATCGTCGCCAGCGACACACCGATCCACTTCAGGAGCTTTCGCATGTCCCCCCCGGGAGATGACCTGCAGTTGGAATTCAGCTGACGACGGCGAGCGGCGAAGCGTACGGCCGATTCTCGGGTGTCAAGGCGTGACGGTACTGCCGGGCCAGGGCCGCCGTCTCGTCACGGGTGACGAAACGCTCGTAGAGGTTCGTCCGCTGCTTCGGCTGGTAGCCGGCGGCGCGGATGAGGTGCTCCATCTCGTCCTGGGTCATCTTGTGCTGGGTGCCCGCCGCGGAGACGACGTTCTCTTCGATCATGATCGAGCCCATGTCGTCGGCGCCGAAGGCGAGACCGGCCTGGCCGATCTTCTTGCCCTGAGTCACCCAGCTGGTCTGCAGGTGCTGGATGTTGTCCATGAAGAGCCGCGAGACGGCGAGCGTCTTCAGGTACTCGTCGGCATAGACCTCGGGAATCCCGGGCAGGTCGGTGTGCTCGTGCTGAAAGGTCCACGAGATGAACGCGGTGAAGCCGCCGGTCTCGTCCTGCAGGTCGCGGATGCGCTGGAAGTGCTCGACGCGCGCTGCGAGATCTTCGCCCATGCCGTACATCATCGTCGCCGTGGTGCGCATGCCGTGGCGGTGCGCCTGGCGCATGATGTCGATCCACTCCTCGGGCGAGGCTTTGGGATACGCCAGCACCTCTTTACGGATCGAGTCGGAGAGGATCTCGGCACCGCCGCCCGGAATCGACATCAGGCCGGCCTCTTTGAGCACCCCGATGACGTCGTAGAACGACATCCGCTCCTTCTTGGCGATGAACTTGAGCTCCGGCGGCGAGAAGCAGTGGCGGTGAATCGCCGGGTAGGTTTCGCGCAGGAAGTGCAGCAGGTCGACGTAGTAGGCGAGCGGCAGGTCGGGGTTGACCCCTCCCTGCATGAGGACGCCGGTGCCGTTCAGGGCCAGAGTCTCTTCGATCTTGCGCCCGATCTCTTCCTTGTCGAGCAGGTACCCTTCGGCGTCGCCGGGGGCGCGGTAAAAGGCGCAGAATCGGCACTTGTAGACGCAAACATTGGTGTAGTTGATGTTGCGGTCCACGTTGTAGGTGGCTACCGCCGGGTCGTTGTGGCGGTCCCGCACCCGCTGAGCGACCTCTCCCAGCGCCAGCAGCTCGCCGTCGAGGAGCAGCCGGTGGGCATCCCCCGCCGAAATCCGCCGGCCGGCGAGTGCGTCGTCGAGGATCTCGGAAACCGTGCGCGGGGAGGGGGCAAAGTCGCTCATCGGGAGAATTCTACCAGCGGTCCGGGCGAGAAAAAGGCCCGCCTCCCGCGAAGGGGGGACGGGCCCGCAACAGCTCGCCGATTCGGCGAGCCGAGAGCTGGTCCTGCGTCAGTTACAAGTATCGAAAGCGTCCGAGTCGGCGACCGAGGTTGCGAGCTGCGTTCCCAGGGGGTTGTCGTACTCGATGAAATTGTTCGGGCCCTGAAGGAACGTATCCGTGACTTTGACCGTGAACTCCACATTGGTCGTCGCGGCGTAAAACACCCAGAAGCGGTCATTGAAGCCGCAGGCATCGACGACCTTGATCAGAAGCTCGAAGTTGGCGGGCTGGAAGAAGTAGAACACCGCCGAGTCGTTCGAGGCCAACGGTGCCGTCTTGCCCACGAAGGGAACAGCCGAGAAGTTGAAGCCCGTGACCGAGACCTCAAAGCGGCCATTGAGGAGCTGGGCGTACCGACCGTCGTAGTCGGAAGCCTGATCGTCCCCGAAGTCTCCGTATCCGACCAGCACGCGAGTCGCCTGGTTGCAGGTGATCGTGTTGGTGAACGTTCCGATGTCGTCGGTATTGTAGCCGGCGGTCACCAGAAAATAGTCGTTGGTAAACGTGAAGGCGCGGGAAGGAATTCGCGACGTGCCGATGCCGAAAGCGTCGTCATCATCGTCGTTCACGGCGACGAGGTTGGTCAAGGGGCTCGCCGGGTTGAAGCTGCCGGCGTAGAGGAAGATCATCCCGTCGAAGGTCCCGCCTTCCTGTACGCTCTGAATGAAGCAGCTGGCGTTCTGGTTCACCCGGAACGGCTGCACATCGTAGCGGGTGAAGGCGCCACTGAGCGTCGTCGTGCTCTCGGGGTGATTGAACGTCGGATGGGCCTGGTTGGTGCCGTAGAAGCTTGTCCCGGCCTCGCCGTAGACGGCCGCCGAGAGGACGAATACAACGAGAAACAGTCGGGACGCGATACGAGTCATGGGCCCTCTTTCAGCTCGCCGAATGGATGAGAAACGAGAACGGAGCCTGGGGCGAGCACATGCGAGCTCGGTCTCGACCGGCCTGGAACGACGCCGGCAGGTTACCACTGTGAGAAACGGGATTCGTGGTCGGGAGGGGACAAGACCGTGACGACGTTGGAGCGCGGTCACGCCTGTCGTACTCTTCCGGCTCTGCCATGGCACTCCCGGGATTTCTCAAGCGCGCCTTCGATCGAGCGCTGGCGCGACGCGGCTTCGAGCGGATCGCCAGCCGGCTGGTCTATCCATGGCAGCGGACGCAGGTCGACTTGCCGAGCCATAGCGGCGCCCTGCTGCCACCGGGCGCTTCCGAGGACCTGCGAGGCGATCATCCACGTCTCCTGGAGCTTCGGCGGGCCTACTGCGAAGTCGATTCGCCGATGGCGGCCGACCCGATCTGGACCGACGAGCTCCTGAGGACAGCCGACCTCCGCCACTTCCGCGGCGACAACCCGTACGTCTTCCAGCTGCGCGGCAGGAACATGAACGAGCTCGGCTACGCGGTGAGCTACTACTGCGCCCGGGGGATCGCCGAAGTCGCGCGGCTGGGCCTCTTCGATCGTCTGGCAGAGGACGGCCTCTTCGGCGTCCACACCTTCGAGGTCGACGGCCGCCGGATCTCGCGCGACCTCCTCGACTCGGTGCTCGAGCTGGCTTTCCTGGAGCGCCATCTCGGGCTTTCAGGCGGCCCGCGGCGCACGATCCTCGATATCGGTGCCGGCTACGGCCGGCTCGCCCACCGGGCGGCGACCGCCTTCCCGGAGGGCGTTCGGTTCCTCTGCACCGACGCCATCGCCACTTCGACCTTCCTGTGCGAGCACTACCTCGCCTTCCGCGGCGTCGCCGGGCACGAGGACTCCCCGGCGCGGGTCGTTCCCCTGCACCGGCTCGCCGAGTCGATCCGCCCGGGGACGGTCGATCTGGCAGTGAACGTGCACAGCTTCTCCGAGTGCTCGCTCGCCGCAATCGACGCCTGGCTCGGCTTCCTCGCCGAGAACCGCGTCGGCTACCTCATGATCGTCCCCAACGCAGTGGCGCAGGATGGCGTCAGGATGCTCACCAACTCCGGCCAGGACTTCAGCCGCGTCGTGGAACGGCACGGCTACGAACGGATCGCCAGCGAACCGAAGTATCCCGACCCGGTGGTCCAGGAGTACGGCATCAGCCCGGCGGCCCACCTCCTCTTTCGCCTACCCGGCTAGCCCGGAGAAGGCACGGATAGCAGAAAACACCCCGGGCAGACGTCCGGGGGAAAATACACTTGTGTGGAAAGGAAATTCCGATGGGACTTTTCGACTTCGTGAAGAACGCAGGAGCCGCGATTTTCGGCAGGGACGACAAGGACGGCAAGGGGAGCGCGCCGCAGGCCCAGACGCACACCGTCTCGCCGGCCGAGCTCGATGCGATGAAGCGCAGGAAGGCTCTCGAGAAGCTCCTCGGCGAGTTCTCGCTCGAGGTCGAGGAGCTGAAGATCGAAGTCACCGGTGACCTCGCCGTCGTCCACGGCCTGGTCGACAATCAGGCCGAACGCGAAAAGGTGGTTCTGGCGATCGGCAACGTGATCGGCATCGCGCGCGTCGATGACCGGCTCGAGACCAAGAAGGCCTCGCCGGAGTCCCAGATGTACACCGTCGTCTCCGGTGACTCCCTGTCCAAGATCGCCAAGAAGTTCTACGGCGACGCGGGCAAGTACAACGCCATCTTCGAGGCCAACAAGCCGATGCTCAAGGACCCCGACAAGATCTACCCCGGGCAGGTGCTGCGGATCCCACCCGCCGGGTGAAGCTCCGCCGGACCCTGCTGTTCCTGCTCGCCGGGCTGGTGCTCGGCGAGCTTCTTTATGTCGGTGCCTTCGAATGGGCGGCCCGCAGCGGCCGTCTGGCGCGCTGGTTGAGCGCCCGCCCGGACAAGTTCCGGATGGAGTTCGCCAGCGCGCACTCGTACTTCCCCTTCCGTGTGTCGATCGAGAAGCTCGACCTGGCTGTCCAGAGCACTCGCGTGCAGTGGCACCTTACGGCCGACACAGTCGATGGGTGGATCGCTCCGGTTCCGCTCCTGGCGAGGCGCTTTCGTGTCGAGCAGGCTGCCGCCACAGGCGTAGAGTTCGCGTTGAGGCGCCGGTTCGATGCCACGGGCAAGCCGCTGCCCGCGTCCGAGTTCCTGCCGTCGATCGGCGAGTTCTCCGCGCCGATGAAGCCCCAGCGCACCGGCACGCCGTGGAAGCCCCTGTGGAACTTCGAATTTCCGCGCCTTGCCGTAAGCGAGGTCCGCGGCCTCTGGCTGGAGCAGCTCCGCGTCGAAGGCGACATGAAGGCGGCCGGCGGCTTCTCCATCCGCCGGCGCCGCGAGGCCGAAGTCGAGGAGGGCCGGATCGAAATCCGCAGGGGGGTGCTGACCCTCGCAGGCCAGCCGCTCGCCGGGGCGGTCGAGGGCAACGTCGGAATCTCGAGCGCCCCGTACGAATATCGTGAGCATCGTGGTCTCGCGTCGCTGCCCTTCTTCGACGCGACTGCAAAGCTCGAAGGTTCCGCCTTCGCCGGCGCGCTCCTCAGCCGCTATCTCTCGCGCATGCCGTGGATCGAGTTCGACGATGGGCCGATTCCGTTCCATTCCGACTTGAGGATGCGTCGCGGAACGCTCGTCGCAGGGAGCTCGCTCTTCACCGACAAGGCGGCCCATGCCATCCGGTTTTTCGGATTCGAGGCTCGCGGGATCGCCGAGCTCCATTTCGACGTCCACCGCGAGGCCGCAGGGGACCGAGCAGAGTTCGCCCTGCGCTACGACAAGTTCGAGCTGCGCCGCCGCCGCGAAGGTCCCGCGGTCATCGCCGGTAGCGGCCTCTCTCTCGTCGCCAGCACGCTCGACCTCCGGCCCGCCGGCCTTCCCGACGACGGCAAGGTGCGGCTCGATCTCGGCAAGGCCCATATCGTCGATCTGGCCGGCTTCTCCGATCTCATTCCGACCTCCGCCGGGCTCGCACTCGCGGGTGGAAAGGGCAAGGTTCAGGGAGGTCTGGATATCGACCAAAACTCTGCGCAGGGAGAGCTCCAGGCGCGCCTGACCGACGTGGCGCTGATCTCGAACGGCGTCCGCTTCACCGGCGGGCTCGAGCTCGAGCTACCGATGAAGAGCCGGGACCTCCCCCGGCGCCACTTCGACCTCTCGGGGGCGAAGCTCGAGCTGACAGGATTCCTTCCCTCTGTGGCCGCTGGCTCAGATGGCGCCGATGGTTCCGATGGCTCAGATGGCTCAGATGCCTCCGATGTCCCCGAGCGCCTAAAACTCGCCGCAGAAGAGGCCCGCGCGCCCGCCCCCGGCTGGTGGGCGACAGTGACGCTTTCGCCGACCAGCCTGCGCCTCGTCGACCCGGCGACAGCGGCGGGACAGTTCACCGTCCGGATGCGTGACTCGATTCCACTCGTCCAGCTCTATGCCACCCGCAAAGACCTGCCGGGCTGGGTCGAACGCCTGCTGGTCGAGCCCGACGTCGAGGCGCGCGGCGAGTACTCCTACACCCGGCCCGAGCTCCTCATTACGAACTTCAAGGCGCGCTTCGAGCACTGGGGCTTCGAAGCCGACCTCGAGCTCGGCAAGAAACTCCGCCGCGGCCTGCTCCTCCTCGAATGGCGCAAACTCGCCGTCGGAGTGCAGATGGAGGGCACAGACAAGACCTTCAAACTCACCGGCGCCCGGGAGTGGTTCGAACAGCAGAAGCTCTAGCTTCGCGGCTCGGGTTCCGCGCCGCCCGGCGCGGCACTGCCCGGCGGGGGGGATCCTGCGCTTCTCAGGCGCTCGTGGGCCCCTCTCCACCATCTCGCGCCCTCCGATGCTCGAATCCCCCCCGCCGGGCAGCGCCACGCCTCCGTAGGTGAGGGGCCAGTTCCGTTTTTCCCTTTACCAGCAGCTTTTGCCTCTCCTCTTTGGACTCCACTCCTGCGTGAGCGAAGCCCTGAGCCCTGTTTCTCCTTTACCAGAAGCTTTTGCTTTTCTTCTTCTTGTGGTATTTTTTATCTTAATCAGTTAATAATTAGAACTAAAATCTAGCCCACTAAGGAGATATCGATGACCACCTCCCTCCGCGACTTCCTCGAAATCCCCTACGACAAGCTGGAAGAGATGAACCTGGAGGCCAAGGCCGATCGGCTGGCGCGCAAGGACCTCGGCAAGGTGCAGGAGGCGCGGATGAAGTACCTCACCGACGAGCGCCGGATCAAGGCGGTGACGGTCTGCTTCACCGATCTCGAAGGCCGCCTGCACATGCTCGACTACGACAAGAAGTTCCTCCTGAAGTCAGCCGACAACCTGACCTTCGACGGCTCGTCGATCCGCGGCTTCTCGCAGCAGGCCGAATCGGACCTGCGGCTGGCGATCGACTGGGCGGCGTTCTACTGGCTGCCGTCGGACATCTTCGGCGCCGGCAAGATTCTCGTCTTCGGCGAGGTCCAGGAGCGCGACGGGAGCCCCTACCGCGGCGACGTGCGCGCTCGCCTGAAGGCGTTCGGCGAACAGCTGTGGAAGAAGGATCAGACGGTCGCCTTCGCCTCGAACGAGATCGAGGGCTTCCTGTTCAAGGGGCGCGACGCCGAGCGGCGCTTCCCCGAGACGGGGCAGTTCGAGTTCATCAGCACCGGCGGGTATTACCACTCCCTGCCGGGAGATGCGCTCCGCCAGTTCATCGACAGCGCGGCCGAAGTGCAGCGCGCGATGGGCTTCGCCAACGAGAAGGACCATCCCGAAGTCGCGCCGTCGCAGTTCGAGATGAACTACAGCTATA
>JAYTAM010000189.1:0-3707 GCA_043737505.1 Thermoanaerobaculia bacterium | reverse complement strand
GCTGAACGATGAAGATGTCCGAACCGCGCACGTTCTCGTCGATCTGACAGAAGGTCTCGCCGTCCGAGAAGTTGTACGCCGAGGAGTTCCCGGGCTCGACCTTGAGATAGGCGCAGATCTCCTGGGCCAGCGCGGGATGAGCGCGTCCCGAGAAGATCTTGAGATCGCCGTAGTGGTCGCCGTCGCTCTTCGGTGCTTTCATTGAAGATTCGATCTCGAATGCGAACTGCAGAATAGGAAGAATGGAAACCGGTCGAATCTGGTTGGGGCGGGAGGATTCGAACCTCCGATAGCGAGATTCAAAGTCTCGTGCCTTACCGCTTGGCTACGCCCCACGAACTGCGCACTATCCTCCACAAACCGTTGATTCTATCGCTTGTTCTAGGTTTCCTGAGTCAGGCCCCAGAACGAGTCTCCGAACTGGAGCCTTTCGACCTCTTCGAGCGACCGCTCGCGCGGGACTTGCACGCCCGCTCTCGACTCCACGGTGTCCGCGGCGTTGGGAGCGTTCGGAGCCATCGGAGCCATCGGAGCCATCGACCCGCCGGGTGAGGGAACCGAAGCCCCTTCGACCGCTGTGCCGTCCAGAGTCGCCTGGTAGACACCCAGAATGCGCTCCTCCACCCACTTGCGGGTGTCGGAGTTCAACGGATGCGCGACGTCCTTGAACTCGCCGCTCTTGCGCTTGCGGCTCGGCATGCTCACGAACAGGCCGTCCTTGCCCTGAATGACCTTGATGTCGTTGACCATGAAACAGCGGTCGAAGACGATCGAGATGAAAGCGCGTACCTTTTCGTCACGCACGGGATAGACCCGGACGTCGGTGATCTCCACGTCAACTCCCTCCCGACGGTGCGCCCAGTCCACTCCGGCGAAGCCACTCGTCCCGGCTCAAAGTCTTGACGGGCAACCAGATCGTGTCTTTGTCGAGAAGATCTCCGGCCGCCTGTCCCGCTGCCCGATCTGCAAACAGGGCGAAGATCGTAGATCCGCTCCCGGAAAGGCGGACCGCTATCGCCCCCGATCCGGACAAGCGATTATACACGTCGCGCACGCCCGGATAGAGCGCCAGGCAGGTCGGCTCGAGATCGTTTCGTCCCAGGTGCGCGAGCCCGGCCGCGGGCAGCCCGGAGCCGGTCGACTCTCCCCGGAGCTCGAGAGCGCTCCCACAGCGATGGGCGGCGAAAACCGCCGCCGTCGAAACTGCGACCGGCGGCAGCGCGAGCCAGAGCTCGAGCGGTGGCGCCGCCGGATCGGCCAGGGGCTCGATGCGCTCGCCTCGCCCGGTACCCCGGGCACTGCCCCCGTGCAGGAAGAACGGCACGTCGGAGCCCAGCTCCCCCGCCAGGCTTTCGAGCTCGGGCCTGGCGGGGGAACGCCCGAGCAGTGCGGCCATGCCGAGCAGAACCGTCGCGGCGTTGGAGCTGCCGCCACCCAGACCGCCGCCGAGCGGAATCCGCTTCGTCAGCCGGATCCGCACCCCTTCCCGCGCTTGCCCCCAACGGGCGAGGAAGCCGGCGGCCGCCCGCCAGGCGAGGTTGGTCTCGTCGGCAGGCAACATGGCGGCCCCCTCGATCGCGAGCGCAACGCCGGGACCCCCGGGCAGGAGCTCGACTTCGTCGGCCAGGTCGATGGTCTGAAACACCGTTCGCAGCTCGTGGAATCCGTCGTCCCGGCGCCGCAGGACTTCCAGCTGCAGGTTGATCTTGGCGAAACTAAGGAATCTCATTCTCGGGACAGACGCTCTCGGACCAGCCTTCTGGGGAGTCGCCAGGCCACGCCGAGGCTTCTGGACCCGCCTCCGCTGCCGGCTCCAACGCACTCTCGGCGGTCACCCGCCAACGCACCTGTACGGCCGGGCGCCGCACCGAAAGCAGCGAGTCCTGCCCCAGCCGCTTGAACCAGGCGACCGGCACGCCCGTCTCCCAGAGAGTCCAGCTCGCCCAGCGTCGGACCCCTCGAACTCCTCCGCCGCCGCCGTCGGAGATTCCGGGCCCGCCGTCTTCCGCGGTGAACGGCCGATCCGCCGTGGCGCCTGCGGCGGCCGACTCCGCGACCGCGCTCTCGGCAGGCCACTCTCCGGTCAGCAGAGCGGGAAAGTCGGCCAGCGGAATGCTCGGCAGGGCGAGCATCGACTGCAACGGCCGGTGGGGGTCCAGGCGGCAGAAACGGCGCGTCGCCGGCTCGATCCAGAACGCCTTTTCGCCCTCGCGGCGAATCTCCCAGCGCGCCTGGCCGAGCGCGTCCGCCGCCGCCAGCGTGAAGCGATCGACCGCGAACCGGCGCAGCAGGAGCCTCAAGCTCCCAGAGCCCCCGTCGCCGGAGATCTCCGCCCGGAAGAGCCACTGACCTGGCCGCCCCTCTCTTGCGAGCGCACCGGCGACCGGCCCGGTGACCCGGGGCGGCGGCGGCGGCGGCGGCGGGGGCCCGGGCGACCCATGACTGGACTCTCGTCCGGCGGTGGCGCAACCGACGACCGCGAGCAGGACGAGCGCCCCCATCCCGCAGCGCATGCGCGCGCCCTGTCGTGCGCTTCGCAGGCTAGGAGGCTCCGGGCAGGTTGGCGAGCTTGGCGGCCAGCCCGCCCGTGCCGTCCGGACCGAGTGCCAGGGCGCGGCGATAGGCGTCGCGGGCGCGATCCAGAGCGCCCTGCGCCAGCAGCGCGTCACCCAGGTGCTCGAGGACGGTCGAGTCGCTCGGCAGGAGGCGCGAGGCCCGCTCGAGCACCTCGCTCGCCTCGGCGAAGCGCCCGAGCCGGTAGAGGCCCCAGCCCAGCGAGTCGACGTAGGCGCCGTTGTTGGCGTCGAGTGCCAGAGCGCGGCGCACCAGCGCGAGGCCCTGCTCGACCTCGCTGCCGCGTTCGATGCGCATGTAACCCAGGTAGTTGAGCGCCGGCGCGTGGTCGGGCTCGCTGGCGATGAGAGCTTCGAACAGTGCCGCCGATTCGTCGAATCGTCCGCTGCGCTCGAGCGCCGTCGCCTTGCGGAAGCGCAGCTCCGACGAGGCCGGCTCAGCGGCCAGCGCCTTGTCGATGAGCGGCAGTGCGGCCTGGAAGAGCTCCAGGCGCTCCTCCGCCGTCGCCAGGGCGAGCAGCGCGTCGAGCGTACCGTTCGCGAGCTGCTGGCGATATCGGGCCGCCGATCTGACGTCGTTGGCGCGAACGGACAGCTCGTATCGCTTGGCGACGAGCGGCGGTTCAGGACCGTCGCCCAGGGCAACGAGCGCCGGCGCGATTCCCAGGCGCTCGAGCTCGATATCGGCCAGTAGCAGGCGCAGGTCGACCGCCAGAGACGGTTCCGGGGGCGGCTCGGCGCGCAGGATCTGCGAAACCAGCGCCGCCGACGCCGCCTGGCGGTCGTTGCGCGCTGCGAGAAGCGCGGCACTGGCGCCGACCAGAATCGCCTCCTCCGGGCGCCCGCCACTCGTCAGCGCCTCGCGGCGGCGGGCGAGAGCAGCCAGCGCCTCTTCGATCCGGCCGAGGCGTTCGAGAGCACGAACCTGCAGAAAGTTGAGCTGATCGTGAAGCGGATTGCTGTCTGCGGCAGCGCCGATCAGGTCGAGAACGGTCGCCCAGCGCCCGTCCGCCTGTTCGATCGTCGCCAGCAGAATTCGAACGGCGTTGTTGTCGGGCAGCTCCTCGTGCAGGCTGTGCGCGAGGTCCCGCGCCGAGGAGAGATCGCCGTCGAGGTAGAGCTCCACCGCCCGCC
>JAYTAM010000188.1:0-3716 GCA_043737505.1 Thermoanaerobaculia bacterium | reverse complement strand
GAGCCGGTATCCGGCGTGAGCACGAGCGGCGTCCCGACCCCGGTCCGGCCGGCGAAGTCGCGCCAGGTGACCGAGGCCGCGAAGCGCCCGCCCTGAAGGCAGAGCGTCGTCGCCGATGGCGTACAGGAGTCCGCCGATCGCAACGGCGCAGCCCAGACCCGGCGCGGGGCACTCGCCGGCCGCGCATGCGAAGCCGCTGCCGCCGAGGCCGCCGCGCCCTCCGTCTGCGGAAACGACTCGATGTCGCCCTGGCTCGCAAACTGCGTGCTGCGATTGAAGTAACCGTGCTGTGCGCCGGTCTGCGTGTCGGTCGCGAGCAGCGTGAACTCGACATTCGACAGCGCGCCGTAGAACGTCCAGAAGGCGTTGTTGTAGCCGACGCCGTCGACCTCCTTCGCAAAGAGCTCGAGATTGTCCGAATCGAAGAACCAGAACGCGCCGGTGTCAGCGGCGAGCGGCACAGCGTGGCCGACCCCGGACCCGCCGGCGAAGTCGCGCCAGATGCTCTCAAGCTTGAAACGCCCGTCAGTGAGGCAGAGCGCGGTCGCGGAAGGAACGCACGATTCCGGCACCTGTACATCGTAGGTGAGGATTCCGCCGGACAAAGGAGTGGCATAGAGCCGATTCGGCGTCGTCGGATCCATTCTCAGGTTGACGAGTTCCGAGCCACTCAATCCGTCGGCGAGCTCCGTCCAGGTCAGGCCGCCATCGTTCGTCGCTACGACCGAAAAGGCATAGTACGAGTCGTAGTTCGGCTTCGCGAGCGCGTATACCTTCGCGGGATGAAACGGGTCGACGACGAGCTCCGTGAGCCAGGGATGCGAGAGCGCGCTAGGCGGTCCAGAGGCCGGAGCCCAGGTCCAACCTCTATCGTGGCTCACGAACAGCCCGGCGCCGAGATTCGTCGCATAAGCGGTCGTTGGACCGGCCCAAGCGACGTCGACAAAATAGGACGGCGCGTGCTGGTCGCCCCCACCGCCGGGAATCTCCGGAAGATCCGCGACCTGGGTCCAGGTCTCGCCGAAGTCGAGGCTCAGAAAGATCCCCGCGTACGAAACCTTCAGGACCTCGCCCGCTTGAAAGGGGCTCGGAGTGAGCGTCGGATAGTGCTCGTAACCGATGCAGGTCCAGTGGTCTCCCGAGTCCTCGGACTTGAAAGTGCTGCATGTCGGAGGCGAGGGACAATGTCCGGTCACCCAGAGCGTCGTCATCCAGTACAAGCGCCTCGATTCGAGCGGATCCACGACCAGATCGAGGAAACGCAGGCAGCCTGAGGGCGCCGGAGTCGTGCCCCAGGTGTCTCCACCGTCGAAACTCGAGAACAAGGTGGGCGGCACGGAACCCTGGTGAATCGTCGTTCCCGAAGCGAACAGATGGGTCGAGTCATTGGGATCGACGACGACGTCGTTTAGGAACCTGGGCGTGGCGGCGGAGTGAATGGGTAGGGCCTCCCAGGTCGCGCCGCGATCGCGACTGCGCAGAAAACAGGGAGGCGGCTGCGACGGATCGTAGGCGAAGTCTTCGACGCCGTAGAGGTGATCGGACTGCTGGCGGTCCACCTCCAGCACCGAGACGCGAACCTCCGGCCCGAGGCTGGTCCAGACGTTGACTCCGGCGGTCGCCGGCTCACCCAGCAGGATAACCAGCAGCGGCGCGGCGAGCGCCGCGAGTCGGCAGGAGATCTGCGAAGTCCGGACGCGCTTGTTCTTCATCGCTCCTCCCTCACGTTCGAGCTCCTTGGCCGAAGCTCGATGAGCATACGTTCGCGAGGAGGCCGACGTCGCCTTACCCCGCCTTCGGCTCGTTCTTCTGCACCTTGGCCCAGGTGTCGCGGAGGGTGGTGATGCGGTTGAAGACCGGGCGGCCGATGCCGCGCTCGCCGGGGATGTGGTCCTTCGCATCGGTGACGAAGTAGCCGGTGCGCTCGAACTGCACCCGCGTGCCGGGGGGGAGAGCGGCGAGCGACGGCTCGACCTTGACCTCGGGCAGGATCTCGAGCGACTTCGGATTCACCTGGGTGAGGAAGTCGGTGCCATCGGGGACGTCGTCGGGATCGGCCTGGGCGAAGAGGTGGTCGTAGATTCGCACCTCGGCGTCGACCGAATGCTGGGCTGAGACCCAGTGGATGGTGCCCTGGATCTTCCGGCCGTCCGCGGCCGTGCCGCCGCGGGAGGCCGCGTCGTGGGTGCATTTCAACTCGACGATGCGGCCGGACGCGTCCTTTACCACCTCTTCGCAGCGGATGATGTAGGCCCAGCGCAGGCGCACTTCGCGCCCGGGGGCGAGGCGGAAGAACTTCTTCGGCGGCTCTTCCAGGAAGTCGTCGCGATCGATCCAGATCTCGCGCGAGAACGGCACTTTCCGAGTTCCGGCCGACGGATCCTCGGGATGATTCACCGCTTCGAGCTCGTCGACTTTGTTCTCGGGGTAGTCGATGAGGGTGATCTTCAGCGGATCGAGCACCGCCATCCGGCGCTCGGCGCTCTGGTTCAGCTCCTCGCGAACGCAGTGTTCGAGCAGCTGATAGTCGACCACCGATTCCTGCTTGGTGACGCCGATGCGCTCGCAGAAGTCGCGCAGCGCGGCGGGCGGAACGCCGCGGCGGCGGAAGCCGGCGAGGGTGGGCATGCGCGGATCGTCCCAGCCGGAGACGACCTTTTCCTGCACCAGGCGCAGGAGCTTCCGCTTCGACAGCACCGTGTGAGTGACGTTCAGCCGGGCGAACTCGATCTGGCGCGGGGCGTAGATCCCCAGCGCCTCGACGAACCATTCGTAGAGCGGGCGATGGTCCTCGAACTCGAGGGTGCAGATGGAGTGGGTGATCTTCTCCAGCGAATCCGACTGGCCGTGCGCCCAGTCGTACATCGGATAGATGCACCAGGCGTCGCCAGTGCGGTGATGGGACGAGTGCAGGATCCGGTACATCACCGGGTCGCGCAGATTGATGTTGCCCGAGCTCATGTCGATCTTCGCCCGCAGCACCCGCGCGCCGTCCGGGAACTCGCCGGCACGCATGCGCCGGAAGAGATCGAGATTCTCTTCGACGCTGCGGTCGCGGAAAGGACTCTCCTTGCCGGGCGCCGTCCACACCCCGCGATGGGCGCTGATCTCTTCGGCGGAGGAGTCGTCGACGAACGCCTTGCCGGCGGCGACGAGCTGCTCGGCCCAGGCGTAGAGCTGCTCGAAGTAGTCCGAGGCGTAGAACTCGCGCTCTCGCCAGTCGAAGCCGAGCCACTTCACGTCCTCGCGGATGGCGCGGACGTACTCGTCTTCCTCGGTCGTCGGGTTGGTGTCGTCGAAACGGAGGTTGGTGAGCCCACCGTGCTCGGCCGCCAGGCCGAAGTTGAGACAGATCGACTTGGCGTGGCCCAGATGCAGGTAGCCGTTGGGTTCCGGCGGGAAACGCGTCTGCACGCTGGCGTGCTTGCCTGAGGCGAGGTCGGCCTCGACGATGTCGGCGATGAAATGCTTGCCCATGGGAATCAACTCACTTCCGGAGGAATCTCAGTCGCCTCGAGCTCGCGGTCGATCTGAGCCACTCGCGCCAGGCGCGCGAGCACCCGATCGCGGCCGAGCAGAGCGAGGATATCGAACAGGCCGAAACCGACCGGCTTGCCGGCGACCGCCAGGCGAGCCGCATGGACGATCGCGCCCAGGCCGAGACCGCGCGCGGAGACGAAGTCGTTGAGGAGTCGCTCGACCGCGGCGGCGTCGAA
>JAYTAM010000187.1:0-8447 GCA_043737505.1 Thermoanaerobaculia bacterium | reverse complement strand
GCGGCGGGAGCGAGGCTCGCCGCCGAGCCGGGCGCGACGGTGAGGAAGCTGACCGCGCCGGTCGCCCGGCTATAGCTCACCTTGACCGGCGCCTGCAGAGCGGCGGAGAGCTGAGCGGCGGAGCGGGAATCGAGCGGCGCCACGGCGGCACTCGCGGCACCGGCAATCGCGACTCCGAGGACGAGCCCCAGGCCCCAGCGCACGGCGGAGAACATCTGTGAACCTCGCGTCGTCATCGTTTAGCTCCTCTTGTTTCGGGTTGGCGTTCGGAGCGTTCGGCCCGACTCGAGCGGCGTCGAGTCTTCAGCAGATTCCGGCATTGGACGCCTGGGCATGAAGGTGGCTCCTGCGGCACTTTGTGAAACGAATGCGTAGCCTAGTCCCCTCAACCTACAGACGCAAGCCGATATTCCTCGGAAGCCACTCGGAAGCCATGGCGAGTTCCGACCGCGGGCTTTGTAAATCTTTCTAGGAGCCCGTCACCGAACCTGCCAGCTCGAGCCAGGCTGGCAGGTCGCGGACGCTCGACAGGACGGCGACGGGGCGGTGAGGCGCGAGATGCTCCAGGCGCTGGCCGCCCGAGAGCACGCCCAGCCCGGCGCAACCGGCGTTCGTGGCCATGGCGAGATCGAACGAGGTGTCGCCGATCATCAGCGCTTCGTCCGGGCGGACATCCAGCTCCGCGAACAGGCCCAGAAGCATGCCCGGCGCCGGTTTCGAGGGCGCCTCGTCGACCGTGCGCGTGGCGTGGAAGAACCGCCGGAGAGCGGTGGCGTCGAGCTCTCGCTCGAGCCCCGCACGCCCTTTGGCGGTGGCGACGCCCAGGAGGTAGCCGGCGGCGTGCAGCTGCTCGACGACCTCGAACGACCCGGGGAACAGGCTGACCCGGTCCTTGTAGTCGGCGCGCCAGAGCCGCTTGTAGTTTTCGACCAGACGGGTCGAATGCTCGTCGTCCCAATCCGGGAAGTGGTGCCGCATCGTCTCGACGAGGCCGAGGCCGACCGACTCGCGGATCCGGTCGGGCGCCGGCGGCTCGACGTCGTCGAGCCCCTCGAACGCCGCCAGTGTGCAGTCGACGATCGTGCCGATCGAGTCCATCAGGGTGCCGTCCCAGTCGAAGATCAACAATCTGTATCTGCGTTCGCTCATGCGGGGTACGAATCGTATCAAGGCGTCCGAAAGACTCCCCGCGAACCCGGCGGACCCCGCAGATAGACTCGGGGGATGGAACCGATTCCGCCGGCGATCCCGCTTCGAACACCCCGCAAACGCCTCCCCCGCTGGCTGCGCTTGACGCTCTACGGCGTGCTAGCTCTCGTACTGCTCGCGGCGGGCGCGGGGCTCTACCTGCGCGACCTCTACTCCACCGACGACCTCGACTCCGGTGGCCCGTTGCGGCCGCGGCAGGCCGCCTATGACGTGCGGCGGTACGACCTCGCGGTGACGATCGACCCGGCGACGAAGACGATCCAGGGTTCCAATCGGGCGACCGTCGCCGTCGTCGCGGCGCTCGATCGCTTCGAGATTCAACTCGATGGCGCCCTCACTGTCGCGCGCGTCGAGGTCGACGGCGTCGCGGCCACTTTCGAGCATGCCGAGGGCCTGGTGACCGTGGCGCTCGCCGCGCCTTGGGCAGCCGGAGAACGGCATACCGTGAGCCTCGACTACGGCGGCGCACCCAAGGTGTCGCGCAATCCGCCCTGGAACGACGGCTTCGTGTGGGCGGAGACCGGGGACGGCCGGCCCTGGGTCGGCGTCACCGGCCAAGGCGACGGCGGCGACGACTGGTGGCCGTGCAAGGACCATCCCTCCGACGAGCCCGACGAGGGGATGTCGATCGCCCTCACCGTGCCCGGCGACCTCGTCGGTCTCACCAACGGCAAGC
Organism: Thermoanaerobaculia bacterium; assembly: GCA_043737505.1. Classification (GTDB taxonomy): domain Bacteria; phylum Acidobacteriota; class Thermoanaerobaculia; order Multivoradales; family JAGPDF01; genus JAGPDF01. The sequence continues at coordinate 6,562 of JAYTAM010000187.1, read as the reverse complement.
GGCTCTCGGAGGAGACGAACGCCGACGGCACCACCACGACCCGCTGGGAGGTCACCTATCCGATCAACAACTATCTGGTGACGGTGAACATCGCCCCCTACGTCGCGATCGAGGAGAGCTACAAGGGGATCGACGGCACCCGCGATGAAAAGATCCTCTTCTGGGCGCTTCCCGAGCACGAGGAGAAGGCGCGAGTGATGTGGAAGAAGGCGCCGCAGATGCTCGAGGTCCTGGGCAAGCGCTTCGGCGAGTATCCCTTCCTGCGCGACAAGTACTGGGTCGCCGAAGCTCCCTATCTCGGTATGGAGCACCAGACGATCGTCGCCTACGGCGCCGACTTCAAGGACAACAAGTACGGCTTCGACGCCCTCTTGCTCCATGAAACCGCGCACGAGTGGTGGGGCAACAAGATCACCGCCGCCGACTGGGGCGACTTCTGGATCCACGAAGGCTTCGGCACCTACGCCGAGGCGGTCTACGTCAACGACACGCTCGGAGTCGAGAAGTACCTCGAGTACATGCGGCAGCCGAGGAAGCACCTGGATAACCGCCAGCCGATCGTGCAGGGGCGCGACCTCACCGCCGGCGCGGCCTACATCGGCGACATTTACGGCAAAGGCGCCCTCGTCCTCCACACCCTGCGCTACCTCGCCGGCGACGAGGCTTTCTTCCGCATCGTCCATCGCTTCGCGACCGACGAGCGCTACGCCTATCGTCTGACCTCGACCGCCGACTTCGAGGCGCTGGTCGCCGAGGAGCTCGGGCGGCCGATCCCCTGGTTCTGGAAACGCTACCTCTACACCGGCGCTCTGCCGCGCTACTCGATCGACCGTCTGGCGGGAGACAACGGCCGCGAGACGGTCACCGTCGCCTGGGAGGACCCGGACTTCGAGATGCCCCTGCCGGTCGTCGTCGCGGGCGAAGCCCTGCGCCTCGAGATGAGCGGTGGAAAAGGCAGCGTCGAGGTCGCGACCGGCACCGCGATCGAGGTCGATCCGCAGGGCTGGGTGCTCGCCGAGGCGCCGGCGAAGTAGTCCGAGTGACTCGGCGCTAGTCGGCGGCGAGGAGACGCGCCAGGCGGCCGCCTGAGCCGGCGAGAACGACGAGGTTGCCGCGCTTCGCGGCGCGCACGGCGTGGAAGCCTTCGACCGAGAGGGGGCGGAAGCCGCTGGCTCCGGCGACGCCAGGCGCGGTGCTCTGCGCGAGATCGGTGCCGGAGGTTCCGGTGGCGATCCAGCCGCCGCCAAGTGCCTGCGGCAAGAGCTCCACTGCCGAGCGGAAGCCGGCCGGCGGCGGCACCACGGCGCTCCACGACAGGCCGCGGTCGCGGGTGACGAAGGCGACTTCGCGGCGTTCCCGGTCGGCGCGGTAATCGCCGCCGACGGCGATCCACTCTTCGTTCGCACCGCTCCCCGAGCCCGCGAGCGAGAAGATGCCGGCTGATTCCACCCCCTGCCGCAGCGGCGCCGCACGCGATTGCCAATGTGCGCCGTAGTCGTCCGAGATCCACAGGCGTGCGCGGCTGCCGCCGGTTCCGAACGCCACCCGGCCACCGGGAAATACCCGGATCGAAGTGCCACTCGCCGCGAAGGCGGCCTCCCCCGGGAACGGCGCCGGCCGGTCGGCCACCGGGATCTCGCTCCAGGTGGCGCCGCCGTCGGTGGTGAGGAGGATCAAGAAGCGGCCGTCGAGCGGATCGCCGAAGGCGATGCCGCGACGGTCGTCCCAGAAATCGAAGCCGTCGAGGAAGCTCTCCGGCCGCTCGTTGCGATAGATCGCGCGCCAGCTCGCGCCGCCGTCCTCGGTCACCAGGATCCGCGCCGGCGCAGCGACGGCGAGAGCGAGCGCCCGGCGCTCGTCGAAGCCCTCGATGTCGCGGAAGTCGCGCCCGGCGAACTCCGGTGGGTTGCGGAACTGAAAGCTCCGGGCGCCGTCGGTAGAAAGCGCGATCGTCCCGTCACTGCCGCTCACCCAGACCACGCGGTCATCGACCACCGAAAGTCCGCGCAGCGAGACGTCCTTGCCGAGCTGCGACACGGCCAGACGTGGCGCAGCCGCGGGCTCGATGGTCGGCACGGCGTTCTTTTTCCCTGTCTCTCCGGGCGCCAGGGCGCCCGTGCTCACGATCGCGATCAGCGCAGCGAAAGGACCGGTAAAGGGAAACTGCCTGAATAGCTTCATCGCTCGATCCTCGTTGTCTGAGTTTCGGAACCTTCGGGCGCCAGCGTGAAGAGCGTCGAATCTGCCTGCATGCCCGCGGCTACCGTGGCGCCAGGCCCGACAATGCTGCGGTTGAGCCTGACCCCTCTACCGATCTTTGCGCCGGGCATCACCACGCAGCCGCGCAGATCAGCTTCGGCTTCGACCTCAGCTCCGGCCTCGACGATCGTACGGCGCAAGTCGGCACTTTTCTCGACGTTCGCCCCTTTGACGATGCGCGACGCCTGGTTCGAGCCGCGGAAAGTCCAGTCGAGAACAGCGTCGAGATAGCGCTGCGGGGTACCCAGGTCGTGCCAGAGCCGTTCGGTGACCACGGCGGCCAGCGGCGCCCCTTCGGCGAGGAGCGGCTCGTAGAGCACCGTGACGAGATCTCCCGGGCCCTCGGGGATCCGCCCCAGCAGCTCCGGCTCGAGCACTTGCGCGCCGGCGAAGACCAGGCGCCTGCGTGCGGAGGTGTGCGCGAGGCTGCCCCTGCGAAAGGCGGTGATGGTGTCCGCTTCGAGCGCCACGCCGCCGCCGAAAGCGCGCGGGTCGGCTTTGCGATGCAGCAGCAGGGTAGCTGCCGGTCGCCGCCGGAGGTGCGCGGCGAGCAGCGCCTCAATCGGCCAGCGGCACAGGCTGTCGCCGTTGATGACGAGCACGCGGTCGGCGGGCGCGAGAAAGCTCCGCAGCGGCGGAAGCGCTCCGGCGGTGCCGAGGAGAAGCGGCTCCTCCGAGTAGGTGAGCGGCATGCCGCGAAAGCTCTCGCCGAAACGCCCGCGAATCGCACTCCCCAGATGATGCAGATTGATCGCCACCGCCTCGCAGCCCGCGGCGCGCAGGCGCTCGAGGGTCCAGGCGAGAAGCGGCCTGCCGGCTACGGGCAGAAGCGGCTTGGGCAGCGTCGCAGTCAGCGGCCGCAGGCGCTCGCCGCGGCCGGCGGCGAGGACGAGCGCGCGCAGGCGGAGGCGGGGCACGATAGAAGCGGCGCTTGGAGCGTGAAGTGCCGGGCGTGAGGTGCCGCGCGAACGACTCCCCACGGCGCCGGCGGCGCTTAGGGGTTGTCGCGGAAGATCATGTCGCGCGGCGCGTCCGGGTGCTCGGCGATGTAATCCTCGTAGAGCATCAAGTAGCTCTTGCGCAGCGAGGTCGCGATGTCGAAGCCGCAACGCTTGGCGACCGCTTCCGCCTTGCTGCCCTCGAATTCGACGAAGTCGCCGATCGGCGTGTGGTCGAGACAGATCGTTTCGGAGCCCAGGCGCCACTCCTCGCGGATCTTCTGGTAGCGCCGCACCACGTCGTAGCCGAGCGCGGTGAAGAGGGCGAGGGCACTCTCCGAATCCTGCACGGTGATCTCGAGCTCGCGGCGCAGCTTCGCCGCGCCTTCGAATGTGGCCGGGCCCTTGAAGGTGATGAGCGCACCGCGGCCGTCCTGGCGGACGCGAAGCACACCGCCGGAGGCGTGCAGCTCACCCTGCCGGTCGAGCAGCCAGTTGTCTTCGTTCGAGGGCGGCCCGAGTCGCTCACACTCGAGCTCGAGCAGGCGCGAACGCAGCTGGTCGAGATCGACACCGGCAAACTTCAACTCGCGCTCGATTTGCGGCTTCTTGTGCGTGGCGGTCATGCACCCTTCCCTGCCGGCGCGGCTGCAGCCGGCATGGCGGACAAACGGTCGAGGAATCGCGCCACGGCGCGAATCCCGGAATAGAAATGGCTGATGTTGAACTTCTCGTTCGGCGAATGCAGGCGATCGTCTTCGAGGCCGAAGCCCATGAGCAGCACCGGCACTCCGAGGACGGCGGAGAATGTGCCGACAATCGGAATCGAGCCGCCGCTGCGGGTGCGCAGGGCCCGGTTGCCCCAGACCTCTTCGAGCGCCGTGAGCGCCTCCTGGGCGATCGGACCGGTGGCGTCGACCGCCACCGCGTCGGCACCGTGGAGATACTCGACTTCGACCGTGACGCCCGGAGGCGCGACTCTGGCGACATGCGCCTGGAGCAGCTCGGAGATGCGCGCCGGCTTCTGGTCGGCAACCAGGCGGAACGAGACCTTGCAGCCGGCCTTCGCTGGCAGCACGGTCTTCGCGCCCTTGCCCTGATAGCCGCTCCAGAGCCCGTTGACGTCGCAGGTCGGTCGCGCCCAGGTCCGCTCGACGTAGGAGTAGGCCGGCTCGCCGGTGAGTGCGTCGACCGCGAGGTCGGCCTTCACTTCGCTCTCGTCGAAGCCGAGCGCAGCGAACTCCTTGCGCTCCCACTCGGCGAGCGGCCGCACGTCGTCGTAAAAACCTTCAATCTGGATCTCACCGCTGCGGCAGTCGCGCAGGCTGGCGATGATCTCGGCCAGGGCGTTCGCCGGATTGGTCACCCCGCCGCCGTAGACTCCCGAGTGCAGGTCGCGATTCGGCCCCTGCACGCGGATCTCGAAATAGGCGAGTCCCTTGAGGCCGTAGGTGAGGGCCGGGATTCCCGGCGCCCAGAGCGACGTGTCCGAGACCACGACGGCGTCGCAGGCGAGCTTCGTCCCCGCGTCGGCGCGGACGTACTTGTCGATCGCCTCGCCGCCCGCCTCTTCCTCGCCCTCGACCAGGAACTTGACGTTCACCGGCAGGCTGCCGCGCTCGGCGAGCATCGCTTCGACCGCCTTGACGTGGGCGTACGACTGCCCCTTGTCGTCGGTGGTACCGCGGCCGACCAGGCAATCCCCTTCCTCGGTCGGCTCGAACGGCGGGTTGCGCCACTCGTCGAGCGGATCGGGCGGCTGGACGTCGTAGTGGCCGTAGAACAGTACCGTCGGCTTGTCCGCACCGGCCCCCAGCCATTCGGCATAGACCAGCGGATGGCCGGCGCCCGAGATTTTTTCGACCGTGAGTCCGGCGGCCTGGAGCTTCGCTTTCAGCCAATCGGCGCAGCGATCGACCTCCCCCTTGTAAGCGGGGTCGGTCGAAATCGAGGGGATCCGCAGGTACTCCTTGAGCTCGTCGAGATAGCGGCCCTTGTCGCGGTCGATCCGGGCGAATACATCGTTCGAGTTGGCGGTCATCAGTCTCTCTGAGTAGGCCCCGGTGCAAACGACCCAGCGGGTCAATGAGCTTACCAGAGGGTGCGCCTCCCCGTCGGCCTCCGCGTCGGCCTGTGGAGCTCTATGGCCGGCGGACGCCGCGCAGCAGACCGAAAAACGCCTCGCGTTCGTCGCCGAGCGTCTTTTCCGGACCGGTGACCTTGAAGAACCAGGGGCCACCCTCACCCTCGACCACCGCCCCGAGCAGGCGGAAACCGGGCTGCGGGGACGACGGCCCGCTGCCCATCGAAGACGGAAGGAGCGTGCCGCGGGCGTCGATCCAGGTGACCTTGAAGCCGGCGGCCGCGAGCTCGCCGCGCTCGGGCGGAACCGATCGCACCCCCGCGGGCGCCTGGACCTGCCCCAGCCAGCGCTCGAAGTTCGATTCGACCGTGCCGCCCTGACCGGCGCCGAAATGAAACACCGCCAACTCGCCGGGTCCGGTGTCGCCCGGCAGCACCGCCTGGGCGAGCCGCATCCCCGACGACGGCTGTTCGCGCCGCCATCGCGCCGGAAGCTCGAACTGAAAGCTCGCCGTGGTGACGACGGCGCCTTCGGGAGAAAGAGCTCTCTCTCCCGCCCCGCCGCCGCCGTGCGGCGCTCCCGGCGCTGGAGTGTTCGTCGGCGCCGGAGTCGTCGGAGACATCGGCGCCATCGGAGCCACCTGCCCCTGCGCAGGGCTCTCGGGCGAGGGCGCGGCGGGCGCAGCCGTCGGCCGGCTGCAGCCCGGCACGGTCTGGACAAATAGGACGAATAAGACGAATAGGCCGTTGGCGCCGAATCGCGACATGGTTGACTCTCCCTGGTGCGGAGATTCTGCCATGCGCGCGCTCAGTCGCGCGGCGCGCGGAAGCGCTTGAGTTCCTCGAGCAGCTCCCGCGCTCTCTGGGTGTTGGCGTCGTTCGCGCCGGCCCGCCGGAAGAGAAGCTCGTAGGCCTCCCGCAAACTCTTTTCGGCGAGCTCGATTTCGCCCAGGCGGAAGTAGGTTTCGCCGAGCAGCATCCGCCCGACGCCGGCCGCACGGCTCGATTCGCGGCCGCTCTCCTTCCAGATCGCCTGCGAAGCCTCGAATCCGCGGCGCGCAGTTTCGAGCTTCCCTTCGGCGAGATCGATGCGCGCCAGGACGTAGACCGGGAAGACATCGTGCGAGCTTCCGCGCTCGGTCCCGCCGGGTGCCAGCTCCGCCGCCGCCTCGGCGAACTGCCGGGCTTCGTCGAGGCTCGCCGGATCGCCGACAGCGAGGAGCGCCTGAGAGAGCTGCAGGCGTGCGAGAGCCTTTTCGTACTGTGCCGCCCCTTCTCCGAGC
>JAYTAM010000186.1:0-3724 GCA_043737505.1 Thermoanaerobaculia bacterium | reverse complement strand
GAATCACGAAATAACCGTCGGCCAGCCCCTGCATCAGCGCCGAGGCCCCGAGCCGGTTGGCGCCGTGATCCGAGAAGTTCGCCTCGCCGAGTACGAAGAGCCCCGGCACGTTCGACATCAGGTGGTAGTCGACCCAGAGTCCGCCCATCGTGTAGTGCACCGCCGGATAGATCCGCATCGGCACGGTGTAGGGGTTTTCACCGGTGATCTTCTCGTACATCTCGAAGAGATTTCCGTAGCGCTCCGCGATCGCCTTCTGCCCCAGCCGCTGGATCGACTCGGAGAAGTCGAGATAGACGCCGAGCCCGCCGGGCCCGACGCCCCTGCCTTCGTCGCAGACCGACTTCGCGTTGCGCGACGCGACGTCGCGAGGCACGAGGTTGCCGAAGCTGGGATACTTCGCTTCCAGGTAGTAATCGCGCTCCGCCTCGGGAATCTCGCTGGCCTTGCGTGTGTCGCCCTTCTTCTTCGGCACCCAGATCCGCCCATCGTTGCGCAGCGACTCCGACATCAGCGTGAGCTTCGACTGGTAGTCGCCGGAGACCGGAATGCAGGTCGGGTGAATCTGCGTGTAGCAGGGGTTGGCGAACAGCGCGCCGCGTTTGTGGGCGCGCCAGATCGCGGTCGCATTCGAGCCGGTGGCGTTCGTCGACAGATAGAACACGTTGCCGTAGCCGCCGGTGGCGAGCACGACGGCATGAGCGGCGTGACGGCCGATCGCTCCCGAGACCAGGTCGCGGGTGATGATGCCCTTCGCCCGGCCGCTGTCGACCACCAGGTCGAGCATCTCGGTGCGCGGGAACATCTGGACGTTGCCGAGACCGATCTGGCGCGACAGCGCCTGGTAGGCGCCCAGGAGCAGCTGCTGACCGGTCTGGCCACGGGCGTAGAAAGTGCGCGAGACCTGGGCTCCGCCGAACGAGCGGTTGGCGAGCATGCCGCCGTACTCGCGGGCGAACGGCACTCCCTGCGCCACGCACTGGTCGATGATCGAGACCGAGAGCTCCGCCAGACGATAGACGTTCGCCTCGCGCGCCCGGAAGTCGCCCCCCTTCACGGTGTCGTAGAACAGCCGGTAGACGCTGTCGCCGTCGTTCTGGTAGTTCTTGGCGGCGTTGATGCCACCCTGCGCGGCGATCGAATGGGCGCGTCGCGGCGAGTCCTGGAAGCAGAAGCAGTGCACCTTGTAGCCGAGCTCGGCGAGCGACGCCGCCGCCGAGGCACCGGCCAGACCCGAACCGACCACGATGACGGTGAAGCGACGCTTGTTCGCCGGATTCACCAGCTTCATGTCGAACTTCGTGCGCTCCCATTTGGTCTCGATCGGACCGTCGGGAATCCTGGCATCGAGGAGCATCTCTACCTCACCACGCCGATCAGTACCGCGATCGGGAAGGAAACGTTGCCGAGCGTCACGACGGCGGCGAAAAGGGCGGCGAAACGACGACGCCACGGGTTCCACGCCGGCTGATTCCAGCCCAGAGTCTGGAAGAGGCTCCACAGCCCATGGTAGAGGTGAAGCCCGAGGGCCAGATTGGCGACGATGTAGAACGCCGCCACCCAGCCGACCTGGAAGCCGATGGTGACGTTCTGGTAGACCTTGCCGTGGGTGAAGTCCGGATGCGCCCAGCCGAGCGTCAGGTGCGCCAGGTGGTAGAGGACGAAGAAGAGGAGGATGACCCCGCCCCAGCGCATGGTGCGCGCGGCGTAGGTCGACTGCACCGCCGCGTGACTCTCGTAGCTTACCGGCCGGGCGCGGCGCGACTGCCGGGTGAGCGACCAGGCCGCCCAGATGTGCAGCAGAACAGCCGCGAGCAAGACCGATCGGGCGATCCACAGCGCCTGCCCGTGCCCGAGAACCGGCTGCCCGAGCTCTCTCAGCGCCTCGGCATAGTGGTCGAACTTCTCCGCCCCCTGATACATCTTCAGGTTGCCGACCATGTGAACGAGCACGAAGCCGAAGAGCAGGAGACCGGTGACGGCCATCGCCGCTTTCCGGCCCAGCGTCGTACGAAGAAAGCCGACGGTCGCGGTCATCTGGTGCTCACCCCGTTCTCATTCCTGCCAGCTAGCGCCGCTTGCGCCGGCGCGGGCGCTTTCGCGGCGCCGCAGCTCGTTCGCCGCCGGCGGCGGCAAGATTGTGCTCGCCGGAGGCGAGCACCGGGCGCCGGCGTGCCGCGGCCTGCCATTGGGCCAACTCCTCGAAACCCTCCGCGGTCGCCTCGGCCAGCACCTCGAAAAGCCAGAGCGCGTCCGGGAACCAGGACTTGGTGACCGCGTGATGGCGCTCACCCGCGGTCCGGTGCGGCTCGCACAAGCGCAGGAAACCCTTCAGCGCGTCGGTCGTCTGCTGCGTCCGGATGCGCGACAGCGCGAAGCGCTTCAGGAAAGGCGCCGAGATCTCGTCGACCAGCGCTGCGAGCTGGTCGCGCCGCAGCGCCTTCCGCGCCACGGTTTCGATGTCGTAGCGGCGCAGCAGCACCGACGGCAGCAGCAGCGCCGCCAGCAGCCCGCCGTCCGAGGCTTCGCGCCCGGCCTCGATCTTTCGGTCCAGCGTCGGCAGGATCTTGCCGAAGTCGCCGAGACCGCGCTCGCTCGCGTGCACCATGGCGTAGGCCTCGGGCAGGATCACTTCGAGGACGCCGAGATCCAGCATCCACTGCATCGCCTTACCGGCGCTGCCGCAGCGCAACAGCGCGACGAGCTCTTCGCTGACCCGCGCGGGCGACGCCTTGGTGAGCTCCTGCCGGAGCTCATGAATCGCCGCCTGGCTCGAGGGTTCGATGGTGAAATCGAGGCGTCCGGCGAGCTCGCAGGCGCGCAACATACGCACCGGATCTTCGCGGAAACGCACCTGGGGATCGCCTATGGTGCGCAGGAGGTTCTGCTGCAAGTCATCCATCCCGCCGACGTAGTCGAGGATCGAGAAGTCGGCGATGTTGTAGAACAGGGCGTTGACCGTGAAGTCGCGGCGGAAGGCGTCCTCGACTGCTGTGCCGAAGTCGTTGTCGCTGGTGATCAGGAGCTCGGGTGCGGCTTCGTCTTCGCCGCCCGGCGCCGACGCGCGCGGGGTGCAGCGGAAGGTAGAGACCTCGACCACCACTTCGCCGAACAGGATGTGCACCAGCCGGAACCGCCGGCCGATGATGCGGGCGTTGCGGAACACCCGCCGGACCTCCTGCGGCTTGGCGTCGGTGGCAATATCGAAGTCTTTCGGCTGCCGCCCGAGGAGCAGATCGCGCACGCTGCCGCCCACCATGTAGGCGAGGTAGCCGGCCTCCTGAAGGCGATAGAGGACCTTGAGCGCCTCCTTCTGGATCCGGCTGCGGGAGACCGCGTGCTCGGAACGGGGAAAGATGCGCGGCTGGATCGACTCGCTCGCTGCGGGAGGTGGGACGGAGAGGCTCAAACGCTGTCGAGTCTATATCGCTTCGGGCGTCGGAGCCATCTCCGGCGCCGCCGGCACCGCCGCCGCCGACACCGCCTACACCGCCGACGCCGCTGGAGACGCCGGAGACGCCGGAGGCAACCCGGCGAGCCCGAGATCCTCGTAGAGCGCCGCGGTCAGACGCTCGAAACGCCGGCGGTGATCGTCGTCTCCCGGCATGCCGTTGACCGCCAGCGCGACCACCAGGCCGGCCTCCGGGTCGCAGAAGGCGATCGAGCTCCGCGCCCCGCTATGGCCGTAGGTCCGCGGTCCGGCGAACGGTCCATAGCCGTAGGG
>JAYTAM010000185.1:0-3725 GCA_043737505.1 Thermoanaerobaculia bacterium | reverse complement strand
TCGGAGCTGAGCAGGCTTCGCCCGCAGACGCTCCGAGGTTTTCCTTCGAACGCCGCCGTCGCCCTTCCGGGGAAAAACTCGTGACAGTTACCTGATTTCCGCCCGAAGCCTTCGGCTGCCGGCGCCCGCTTCCCAAGCGGAAATGGGGTAACTGTCACGAGTTTTCGGCGGCCTTGGCTGGGCCTGATCCAAACCTGAGCGCGACCTTCGGCCCTCTGCGTACCGCTCCACAGGCGAAAGCGCCCCGACCTCGCCAAGATCGCCTGACATGCGATCCCCTTACTGGAAGCTTTTCGCGCTGGGCATCTCTCTAGCGCCTGGGGTTCTCCCCGGCGACGTCGTGAATCCTCTGCCCTATCCGATCGTCTACGTCCGCGCTGCCTACGGCGGTCCGAACAGCAATACGACCTGGCCCGACACCGTGCGGCCGCTGATCCCTGACGCGGGAGCGCAGCTCGTGCTGCTCCGTCCCAACGGTTCACGCGAGGTCCTGTTCCCGCTCGAATCGCATCGGCCACTGCTCGACACCCCTGCCGCGAGCGCGCTCTCAGCCGGCGGGGTGTCGGATCTCAACGTCTCGTTCGATGGCCACTGGGTCCTGTTCACCTGGTATCACGACCTCACCGACCAGAACCCGCAGCGCGATCACCTGTCGTACCGCGGCGCCGACCTTTACAAGCTCAACGTCGCCAACCGGCAGCTCGTCCGGCTGACGCATCAGGAGTTCACGCCGAACCGCGGCAACGGCGCCAACTACGACCCGGCAGCGCCGAACAGCAACTATCCGCGTATTGGCGTCTTCAACACCGGCGGCACCTTCGCTCCCGGCGGCACGATCGTCTTCACCTCCTCGCGCAACAACCTCATGCCGCCGAAAGCGTTCAACTGGGTGCAGCGCGTGCTGCAACTGCATCGGATGCGCGATGACGGCGCCAACGTCGAGCTCGTCGGCCACCTGAACCTCGGCATGGCGCTCCACCCCCAGGTGCTGCGCGACGGACGGATCGCCTTCTCGAGTTGGGAGATGCACGGCATTCGTGACTCGCGAAACTTTCCGCTCTGGGCGGTCGGTCCGGACGGGCGGACCTGGAACAGCCTCTCTGGCTTCTCCGAGTTCGCCCTCACCCACCACTTCATGACCCAGATGCCCGACGGCGACCTCGTGGTCTGCCGTTACTACAACCTGAACAACAACGGCTTCGGCGATCTCGTGCGCTATCCAATCGATCCGCCGGGGGTCGACTTCGCGACCGCCGATCCGCCGCCCGGCAGCGGCACGATCCCGTTCGAGCGTGTCGGTCAGCAGCGCCTGACGCCGTTCACGACGCCGGACGACTACCCGGCGCCGTGCCCGGGGTGGGAGAACAATCCGTACGGCTCGGCGGGATCGGGGCACTGCGCCGGCGCGGAGCGGCGCGGCAAGTTCACCCATCCGGAGGCGGCGCCGAGCGCTTTCGGTGCGCCGGGGGAAGCCGATCTGCTGGCGGTCTACGCTCCCGGGCCCGCCAATCACAACGGCGTTTGGGACGGCGAGGGCACGACCGTGCCTTACTACCACGGCGAGATCGTCCTCCTTCCCGACGGCGCACCGGTGCCGGTACCCTCTCCGGGGCTTCCCGGGCGACCGCCAGAGCTCCGCACCGTCGTTGCCGAGACCGGATTCAACCTGCAGTGGCCGCGGCCGCTCATCTCCTATGCGGCCCTCCACGGCGTTTCCGAGCCCGCTGCCTGGCCCGAGCTCGCCGACGGCGCGATCGTCGCCGAGGGACTCGTCCCGGGTGAGCCGTTCGGGCTCGTCGGCAGCTCGTCGCTCCTCTGGCGCGACACCGAACCGGCGCAGAATCTCCCGTGGCAGCCCGACCGGGACCCGTGGAACGAGAGCCGCGAGGCCCAGTACGGCTGGATCCACCAGGGGGCCGACGCCGGGATCTACAGCGACGACGACGTCTACGCCGTGCGCATTCTCATGCAGCAGGCGCAGAGCGACCGTACCTATCCCAACAACGGCGCGCGCTTCGACGTCTTGGGCGGCGAACGGATGCGAATCCTGGGAGAAGTCCCGGTACGGGGTGCCCTCTCGGGAAAGCCGCTCAACGCGACCGTGACCCATCCGGACGGCCAGACCGCCGCAGACACCTCGTTCCTGGCCCGGATCCCGGCCGATACGTCGTTCACTTTTCAGGCCCTCGACCGGCGCGGCATGGTGCTGAATATGGCGCAGACCTGGCACACGGTGCGCCCCGGAGAGGCGCGCTACGACTGCGGCGGTTGTCACGCCCACAGCAAGGCTCCGCTCGCCTTCGAAACCACCGCCGCGGCGCAGCCCGGCTACCCGGTGCGCGACATCGCGCGCACGACGCCGCTCCTCGGCCTCGATCCGGGCGGCTTGCCGACCTTGGAGACGATCGCCGCCCATCGCATCTCGGTCGAGTACTTCGAGAGTGTGGTGCCGATCTTCAACGCCCGCTGCGCGAGCTGCCACACCGGCGTAGCACCCGCAGGCGGGCTCGACCTCTCGGGCTCGGCGCCGCCGGTCGCCGGCTATCCCGGCCCGTACTGGCGGCTGGCGCGGAACATCCAGACTTTTCTCGAACCCCAGGTGACGCGCTACCTGCGCGCCTTCCAGTCGCGCCAGAGCCTCCTCCTGTGGGCGGTCTGGAACGAGCGCCTCGACGGCCGCCTCGACTCTTCACGCGCCGACGACCTCGATTTCGTCGCCACCTTCGGAGCCAACGGGCACCCGGCTCTTCAGGCGCTGACGAACGGCGAGCGGATGACGCTCTCCCGTTGGGTCGACCTCGGCGCGCCGATTCACCTGGGCGCCTCCTGGGGCTATCACGAAGATGACCTCCGGCCGACCCTCGTGGTGCGGCCCTCGGAGGAGGCGGCGCGCGCCCTGCCCTACCTCGACGAGCTCGAGATTGCCGCCTTCGACGTCGAGAGCGGAGTCGTCGCTTCGAGTCTCGAGGTGACGAGCGACCGGATGATCGGCGGTTTCCCTCCCGGCGCGAACCTCGCGGCCGGCGCGACTCTCGACCCCGAAGGCAGCCGACTTCTGCTGGCGCTCCCGGCCGCCGTTCCGACCGGCATCCAACCGCAGTTCACCATCCGGGTGCGCGACGCCGCCGGGCACCGCACGGAGGTCATCCGGCGCTACGGACTCGCACCGCCGCCGATCGGACTGTTCAGCGACGGCTTCGAAGGCGGCTCGACCGACGCCTGGAGTCTCTGAAACGTATACCCTGCTGTCTGATGACTGCGACTACCCACTCCCGCGCTCTGCGAACGCCCGGACTCTTCCTCGCCCTCGTGCTCGCCACCGGGCAACTTTCGAGCTCCGCCCGGGCCGAGCCGGCGGCTGCAGGGGGCGAAGCGAGTGCGAGCCGAGCGAGCGAGCCGGGCTTCGTGGTCTGGGAGTCGAACCGTTCCGGTGAGTTCCGGATCTGGCGCCAGGGCCTCGGCGGCGGCAAGGCGAAGCAGCTCTCGCCCGAGGAGCCCGGACGCGACCACTGCTGCGCCAAGCTCTCGCCGAACGGCAGCCGGCTGGTCTATCTGAGTTTGCCGGGCGGTGCCGGACGGTACAGCCGCGACGTCGGCGTCCTCCACCTCGCCGACGCCGACGGCGGACGGGACCGCGCACTCGCGCCCGACGCCCGCCACTACGGCGAGCACCGCGCCGCCGTCTGGTGGGGCGAGGACGAGTTGGTCTACATCGACGGGCGCAA
>JAYTAM010000184.1:0-19438 GCA_043737505.1 Thermoanaerobaculia bacterium | reverse complement strand
CTAGTGAAGCTTGCCCGCCCACTTCGGGTTCCCGAGCGCCAGAGCCCGCCTGGGAACGTCGCAAAAAGTAGGGACTGTCCCTACTTTTAGTCGCGGAGAAAGTGGCAGGTGTAGCCGCCGGGGTTCTTCACCAGGTAGTCCTGGTGGTACTCCTCCGCCGACCAGAAGTCGGACGCGGCGACGATCTGCGTCACCACTGGGTTCTTCCATTTACCCGACTCGTCCAGCCGGTTCTTCGCCTCTTCGGCAGCCTTCTCCTGCGCCGGGCTGGTGAAAAAGATCGCCGAGCGGTACGACGTGCCGACGTCGTTGCCCTGGCGGTTGCGGGTCGTCGGGTCGTGCATGCGGAAGAACCAGCCGAGAAGCTGGTCGAACGAGATCCGGCGCGGGTCGAAGACCACCTTGACCGCCTCGGCGTGTCCGGAGTCACCGCCCTTGACGATGGCGTAGGTGGCGTTGGGCACCGTGCCGCCGGTGTAGCCGACCTCGGTCGAGAGGACTCCGGGGATACCCCGAAGAATCTCTTCCATCCCCCAGAAGCAGCCGCCGGCGAGCACCGCCGTCTCACGGTCGCCGGAGTCCTTGGCCAGCAGGCCCGCCTTCTCGAAAGCCGGCAGGTACTGCTCATAGCCCTCGTCGATGAGCTTCTCCACCGGCACGAACCGCAGCGACGCCGAGTTCATGCAGTAGCGCATCCCGGTGGGCTTCGGCCCGTCTTCGAAGAGGTGACCGAGATGGGAATCGGCCTGCTTGGAGCGCACCTCGACGCGGGCCATGCCGAAGGCGCCGTCGCTCTTGGTGGCAACCGTTCCGGACTCGATCGGACGGGTGAACGACGGCCAGCCGGTCCCGGAGTCGTACTTGTCGAGCGACGAGAACAGCGGCTCTCCGGAGACGACGTCGACGTAGATGCCGGGGCGCTTCTCGTTCCAGTACTCGTTGCGGAAGGCCGGTTCGGTCCCCTCGTGCTGGGTGACCTGGTACTGCAACGGCGTGAGCCGGGCCTGGAGCTCGGCATCGGTCGGTTTGGCGAAGTTCGACATCGATTTTCCTTTCTTGCGCGGCGACGCGGCTGCGGCGCCGGATGACGATTCTGCCGCAGAAATCGCCGCGGCACTCGGAGCGGGCCGCTGGAGGGCGGCAAGCAGCCACGGACCGGCGACCACGGAGATGGTGACGGTCAGGGCCAGAGCGAGGAGTCGGTGGTTTTTCATGGCTGCATTTGGATGCGCGCGGTGGCTGTCGGTTTCATCACGCGCGCTCTCTCTCCATGCAATCCATACGCCCGCGGAGAGCCCGGCGGATGGGACAGAATCGTCCGATGCAGCGTCCGCACTATCTCGCCTTCGGGCTGGCCGGCTACCTTGCTTCCTTTCTTTCGATGGTCTACTTCGCGGTTTTTCTCGCCAACCTCTGGGTTCCGAAGTGCGTCGATAGCGGTCCGGCCGGGCCCGTCGGCCGCGCGCTGGCGGTCGATCTCGCGCTCCTCGCCGCCTTTGCCCTCGTGCACAGCCTGCTCGCCCGCCGGAAGGTCAAGGAACGCCTGGCGCGGTTCTTTCCGCCGGCGCTCGAGCGCGGCCTCTACTCGCTCGTCGCCGGCGTGCAGATCGGCCTCCTGTGCTGGGGTTGGCAGGCGCTGCCGGCGCCGTTCTGGGACGTGCCCGCGGGCTGGACTGCCCTCCGGGCGGCCCTCTGGGGCCTCCAGGCCGGCGGCTGGGGAATCGTCATCGCCGCGCTCGCGACGCTCAGAAGCACCCATCTCTTCGGCCTGGCTCAGGCGTGGAGCGCGGCCCGGGAAGTTCCCTACGTCGCGCCGCCGTTCGAGATCCGCGGCCTCTATCGCTGGGTTCGCCATCCGGTCTACACCGGCTCGCTCGTCGCCTTCTGGTCCACGGCGACGATGAGCCAGGGGCGTCTCCTGCTGGTCGCCGTCCTGACGCTCTATCTGTTCATCGGCTTGGCTTTCGAGGAGCGCGATCTCGAACGGCAGTTCGGCGAAACCTACCTGGCACACAAGCGGATCGTCCCGGCGTTGTTCCCGCGTCTCTTGAAGTAGGCTTCGGCTTGGAGAACTCGAGTCCATGACGCCCACCGCTTCGGTCCTCTGCCTGCTGCTGTCCACCCTGTCCGTCGCCGGAGGCGAAGCGGCGGTTGTCTCGCAGCCGGGGACCGCCCCGGCGCCGGTCTCGCAGCCGACCTGGGAGGAGGGGGTCGCCGCCTGGAAGAAGGCGCGCTTCGAGCGCCTCCAGAGGCCCGACGGCTGGTTGACGCTGGTCGGGCTCAGCTGGTTGAAAGAGGGCGACAACGCCGTCGGCAGCGACTCGAAGAGCGCCGTCGTGCTGCCCGCCGGAAAGGCGCCCGCGAAGCTCGGCCTGCTGCGGCTCGCGGGCAGCGGCAAGGCTCGCCAGCTGACCTTCGTCGCCGAGAAGGGCGCGGCGGTGACCCATCAGGGTGCGCCGGTCACGACGCTGGCGATGGTCGCCGACGCCGACGTCGACCCCGCCGCTCCGGATGCGGGGCCGACACTGCTCCAGCACGGCAGTCTCTCGTTCTTCGCCATTCGCCGCGGCGATCGCCTCGGCGTGCGGGTGAAGGACAGCGAAGCCGCGACCCTCAAGGCGTTCCACGGCCTCGACTACTTCCCGCTCGACCGCAAGTGGCGGCTCGAGGGTCGATTCGAAGCGGCGGCCGAGGTGAAAGAGGTTCCGATACCGAACGCGCTCGGGTTCGACGAGCCGATCCTCTCGCCCGGCCACGTCGTGTTTACCCTCGACGGCCAGGAGCACCGCCTGCTGGCGCTCGACGACACCGGCGACGGCCGCCTCTTTCTGGTCTTCGGCGACAAGACGAACGGCGGCGAAACGTACGGCGGCGGTCGATTCCTCTATACCGATCCGCCGCAGGCCGGCAGGGTTTCGATCGACTTCAACCGCGCCTACAACCCTCCCTGTGTCTTCACCCCCTACGCCACCTGCCCCCTGCCGCCGCGCGAGAATCGATTGCCGATGCGGATCGAAGCCGGCGAAAAGAGTTTTTCCGGACACGAATCGAAGCCTTGAAAACCGGCGACGGACTCTACGAAAAGGTGCTCGCCGCGGCTGGCGGGCAGCTCGCCACGGCGAAGCCGGCCCGTGCCTCGGCGGCGGTCGTCCTATTCCGCCGGCTCGAGGGCGGTGCGATCGAGCTCTTCTGGCTGCAGCGCGGCGAGATTCTGCCGTTCATGGGCGGGTGGCACGCCTTCCCCGGCGGCGGCCTCGAGCGCGGGGATGCCGACCTGCCGGTGCATGGCAGGCCGACGGACCTCGCGCCCGGCGGTTGGACGGCGGCGAGTGCGGACCGGGACGGCTCGCCGAAGGAGCCGGATCTCGTTCCGGGCATCCTCGCCTGCGCGCTGCGCGAGCTCTTCGAGGAGACCGGCGTGCTCATCGCCAGCGCCGCGGGATCGGCGGGATCGAGCGCCGGAGGAAACGAGGGTGGCGTGACCCTCGCCTCGATCGCCGCGGTGCGCGATACACAACTCGCCGGCGAGAAGTCGCTCGGACCGTGGCTCGAGAACCGCGGGCTTGCCCTCGACGCCTCGCGGTTGCGCTTCGCCGGCCGCTGGCTGACACCGCCCTTCTCGCCCGCCAGATTCGACAACCGCTTCTTTCTCCTCGAGTGGCGTCCGGAGGACGGCCATCCCCGAGTGACCCCCCCGGAGAGCGAGGAGGGCGAGTGGATCGAGCCGCTTGCCGCGCTCGCCCGCCTCGATGAAGGCCACGCGCTCGCCGCGCCGCCGATCCTGCATCTGCTGCGGGTGCTGGCCGAAGACGGCCCGGATGCCGGAGCGCCCCGCCTGCTCGACACCGCCGAAGCGAACCTCGGGCCGCTGCGCCGCATCGAGCTCCGTCCCGGGGTGGTGCTCCTGCCTCTGGCCGCCGCCACCCTCCCTCCCGCCGCGCACACCAACGCCTACCTGCTCGGCCTCGGGGATTGCGTGCTGGTCGATCCCGGGTCGCCGTTCGAGGCCGAGAATGTCTGCCTGCTCGCCGCGCTCGAAGTTGCCCGCCGAGAGCTCGGCCGCAAAGTGAAGGCGATCTGGCTGAGCCATCACCACCCCGACCACGTCGACGGCGTCGAAACCGTCCGTCGCGCGCTCGAAGTGCCGGTCTTCGGGCATCCGCAGAGCGCGCCGCGACTGCAGGCGCGGGGAATCGCGCTCGACGGCTTCCTCAACGACGGCCAGCGCGTGGAGCTCGACGGCCCGATGCCGTTCGTGCTCAAGGTACATCACACCCCGGGCCACACCGGCGGCCACCTATGCTTCGAAATCGAGGGGAGCGGAGACCTCATCGCCGGCGACATGGTGGCCGGCTTCGGCACGATCGTGATCGATCCGCCGGAGGGCGATATGGACCTCTATCTCGACTCGCTCGACCGGCTCCGCGAGCTGGCCCCGCGAACGCTCTTCGTCAGCCATGGCGCCCCCTTCCTCGACAGCGTGGCCAAGCTCACCGAATATCGCGACCACCGCCTGGCGCGCGAGGCGCAGATCCTCGCCTGCTGGGAGGCCGGCGAGCGCGAGCCGCGGGCGATGCTCCCCCGGGTCTATCCCGAAATCGCGCCCGCCGTCGTGCCGCTCGCCGAGCGCCAGATCCTGGCGCACCTCGTGCGCCTCGAGCGCCGTGGTCGCATCCGCCCTTGAGCGTCACGGCTGCGCCTCTGGCGAGCCCGGCGACCCCGGCGACCGCAGCGACCGCAGCGACCCCTTCGGACGCCTTCCGCGCCCGCGACCTCTCCCGAAGGTTCGGGCAGAAGTGGGCGCTCGCCCATGTCGATCTCTCCGCCGTCCGTGGCGAGGTGCTGCTCATCGCCGGCCCCAACGGATCCGGAAAGACCACCCTTCTCCGCCTTCTCGCCGGCCTGCTGCGACCGACTGCCGGTGAGCTCGAGCTCTTCGGCCGGCGCCTCGCAGGCGACCCTTTCCCTTTCCGTCGGCAAGTCTCGCTGCTGTCGCACGCCTCCGGGCTCTACGAGCCCCTCACCGCCCTCGAGTCGGTGCGCCTGTGGGCCCGCCTCCTCGGCCGCTCGACCGCGACCGGCGACCTCGCGGCGCGGCTCTCCGAGGTCGGTCTCGAGCCCGAGGCCGACAACCTCGTGAGCGGCTTTTCCGCCGGCATGCAGAAGCGCCTCGCCTTCGCCCGGATGCGCCTCGAAGAGCCCGACCTGGTGCTGCTCGACGAGCCGTTCGCCGCCCTCGACAGCGCCGGCCAGGAGCTGGTGACCGAGTGGATCGCCGCCGACCGCCGGGCGGGCAAGACGGTCGTCCTCGCCTCGCACAACCTGGAGCGCGCGGCGCGGATCGCCGACCGCGCGGCCCTGCTCCAGAGCGGGCAGATCGCCTGGGAGGGTGAAGCGGCCGAGCTGCCGCAGATCCTCGCGAGGGTTTCTTGAGCGAGCTCCGCAGCCAGACGCTCACCCTGCTCGCCAAGGACCTGCGGCTCGAATGGCGCGCCCGGGCGCGCCTCGTCGCCGTCGCCGTTTTCGGCCTGTTGTCGTTGGTGATCTTCTCGATCGCTGTCGGCCCCGATTCGAAGGCGCTCAGCGCCGGCGCTGCGGGCTTCCTGGTCATCGCCCTGCTGCTCTCTTCGACGCTGGCGCTCGCCGAGAGCTTCCGCGTCGAGCACGAGCGCCGGGCTCTCGAAGGACTCCTGCTGCTGCCGGTGCGGCCGGGAGCCGTTTTCTACAGCAAGGCGATCGCCAATACGTTCTCGCTCGCCATGCTCGCGCCGGGCCTCTCGCTCGTCGGCGTCGTGCTCTACGGCGTCGAGCTCCAGGCGGCGAACGTGGCGAGTTTCTTCGCCATCTGGCTCCTCGCTGCTGCCGGCCTCTCGGCTCCCGGAACGCTCTATGCCGCCATGACCAGCCAGCTCCGCAGCCGCGATGTCCTGCTGCCGCTGCTGCTCTTTCCGCTCGTCGTACCGGTGCTCATGGCCTCCTGCAAGGCGCTCGCGCTCGCCCTCACCGGCGATCCGATGGGTCAGATGCGGTCGTGGATCTTACTGCTGCTCTGCTTCGACCTGATCTACTGGTCGCTCGGTGGGCTGCTCTTTCCGTTCGTCGTCGAGGAGGGCTGAACCTTGAAGCGAGGCTTCGCTTTCGAGCACTGGGCGGGCATCGCCGGCTTGGTGCTGCTTCTCGCCGGCTCCTACATCGGACTCTTCGTGGCTCCCGCCGAGCGCCACATGGGGGACGTCCAGCGCATCATGTACGTGCATGTCCCCACCGCCTGGAACGCGCTGCTCTGCTTCACCTGCGCCTTCGTCGCGGCGATCGGATCGCTGTGGACCGGCCGCGAGCGCTGGGACGCCACCCTCGTCGCCGCCGCGGAGGCCGGGCTGGTGCTGAACGCGCTCCTCCTGGTCCAGGGCTCACTCTGGGGCCGGGCCACCTGGGGAGTCTGGTGGGACTGGGACGTCCGCCTCACCACTTCGCTCGTCCTCCTCCTGCTCTTCATCGGCGTGCTCGCGCTACGCTCCTTCGCCGTCTCCGCCGAGCGCAAGGCGAGTCTGACGGCGGTGGCGGCGATCGTCGCCTTCGTCGACGTGCCCCTGGTCTACTTCTGCGTGCGCTGGTGGCGCAGCCTCCATCAGATCCAGTCCTCCCCGCAGACGGTCGACCCGGCCATGGTGGTGCCTCTGCGGCTGAACGCCATCGGCCTGATGCTCGTCGCCGTCTGGTTCATCGTCCGCCGCGCGCGCATCGAGCTCGCACGGCGGCGCAGCCGCGAGACCGTCCTTCCGGCGCGCGCCGCCAGAATCGAGGTGCCCGGTGCTTGAGAACGTCCCCCAGGGAGTCATCGCCGGCGGCTGGAAGTACGTCATCGCTGCCTATTCCATTACTTTCGGCGCCCTGATCCTGTATACGTGGAGCCTCGTATTGCGCGAGCGGCGCGAGCGGCACGAGCGGCGGGAGAGCACCGGACAACGCAAGGAGAGCCAGAGATGAATGAGGAAGCCTCGAACAGGACCCGGTCCGAAGTCCGGCGGCATCGCCTGCTGGCGCTGGCCGCCATCCTGGTGGCCGCCGGGGCGTTCGGCTTTCTCGCTCTGGGCGGCCTCGGCAAGAGCCTGGTCTACTACTGGAGCCCGACGGAGCTGCACTCCCACGGCGGAGATGCCCGCGGCGCCACGATCCGGCTCGGCGGACTGGTCGCCCCGGGTTCGATCGAAGCGGGAGAAGGCGGTCTCGGTCTCCGGTTCAAGATGACCGACGGCACGGAGACAGTGCTCGTCTCTACCAGCGCCGTTCCGCCGGCGATGTTCCGCGAGGGGATCGGCGTGGTGGTCGAAGGGACTCTCCAGGCCGACGGCACCTTCGCCACCGACCGCCTGATGATCAAACATGACAACGAGTATCAGGCCCCCGGCAAGGGCGACTCCCGTTCCGTCAAAGAGCTCGCCGACACCCTCGAGCCCGAGAATCCCCGATGATCTCCATCCTCGGCCGCTCGGTGGTTCTCGCGGCGTTGCTTCTGGCGACCCTCGGCGCGGTGACCAGCTTCGTGGGCGCCCAACGCCATGCGACCGGAGCGGTCGTCCGCGCGCGTCGGCTCGCCTATCTCTACGCGGCGATGATGGCGTTCGCCACCGGGCTGATGATCTTCGCCCTCGTTCGGCATGACTTTTCGGTCTCCTACGTGGCCCAGGTCGGTTCGCTCGCGACGCCGCTCCACATCACCATCGTCTCGCTCTGGTCTTCGCTCGAAGGCTCGATCCTCTTCTGGGGGCTGATCCTCGGCGCCTTCACCGCCGGCTCGGCCTTCCATCTGCGCAGGAGCGCCGCGGATCACGTCGGCTACATGATCGGCACGCTGTTCGTGGTCGGAATCTTCTTCACTTTCCTGATCGCCGGGCCGGCCGATCCGTTCGCGCCGACTCCGCTGCCGGTACCCACCGACGGGCCGGGCCCGAATCCACTGCTGCAGAACCACCCGCTGATGATCATCCATCCGCCGATGCTCTATATGGGCTACGTCGGTATGAGCGTACCGTTCGCGATCGCCATGGCTGCGCTGTTCGCCGGCCGGCTCGACCGCGACTGGATCCGCTCGCTGCGCACCTGGCTGCTGGTGCCGACCGGATTCCTGACCATGGGGGTGATGCTCGGTGGCTGGTGGTCGTACGAGGTGCTCGGCTGGGGCGGCTACTGGGCATGGGACCCGGTGGAGAATGCCTCCTTTCTCCCCTGGCTCACCGCCATCGCCGCCGTGCACTCGGCGCTGGTGCTGCAGCGCAAGGGAACCCTGCGCGCCTGGACGGTGATCCTGGTGATCGTGACCTTCCTGTTGACGATTCTCGGCACCTTTCTCACCCGCTCCGGGGTGGTGAATTCGGTGCACTCGTTCACCCAGACTCCGATCGGACCGCTCTTTCTCGCCTTCCTCGCCCTCTGTCTCGTGGCGTCGGTGGTCGTGCTCGCGATGCGCATGGATACGCTCGCCTCGGACCCCGACCGCGAGACGCTGTGGACGCGCGAGGGGGCCTTCCTGATCAACAACCTGCTGCTCCTCGTCTTCATGTTCACCGTGCTCGTCGGCACGCTCTTTCCGGTCGCCGCCGAGCTGGTGCGCGGGGTCAAGGTGAGCGTCGGCGAGCCGTATTTCAACCGCATGGCGATCCCGATCTCGCTGGGTCTCCTCCTCCTCATCGGCATCGGTCCGGCGCTGCCCTGGGGCCGGGCCGACAATCGCAACGTCCGCCGCGCCCTGCTCTTCCCGATCCCGGCGGCGCTCGCCGCCCTGCTCCTGACCTGGGCCCTCGGCGGCCGCAGTTGGGGCGTGCTCGCGACCGGTGCCCTCGCCGGCTATGCGGCGTGGGTCAACTTCGATCAAGGGCTCCGCCTGAACCGCAGGCGCCGCGAAGACGAGCCGTGGACCGAGGCGGTCGGCGAGGCGGTGCGCCGCGGAGCCCGTCGCTACGGCGCCTACCTCGCTCACATCGGGGTCATCGTGACCTTCGTCGCGATCGCCGTCTCCTCCTCCTATCAGGTGGCGCACGAGGCGACCATGCGGCCGGGGGAATCGATGGAGATCGACAGCTATCGGCTGACCTTCGACAAGGTCGACGCACGGCCGGAGCCGCATCGCATCTCCCAGCGCGCGCGGATGCGCATCGAACGCCACGGCCGGGAGGTCGGCATCCTCGAGCCGGCGCTCAACCGCTACGACGGCCGGATGGAGCCGATTGGCACGCCGGCGGTCCGCACCGCGGTCGGCCACGACCTCTACCTCTCGCTGATGAACGTCGGCGCGGACGGCAGTATCGGCCTGCGCGCCATTGTCACGCCGGCCGTCGTCTGGATCTGGATCGGCGTCTTCATCATCGTCGCCGGCACGGCACTCTGCCTGTTGCCCGTGGGCCTGCGCTTCACTCCGCGCCCGCCCGGTGCGGCCCGAGGCGCGGAGGCCACCGCGTGAACCGCCGCCTGAATCGGAAAGTCCTCCTCGTCGGCCTCTTGTTCGTGGCGCCCCTGCTGGTGATGCTCGGCTCGGGCCTGCGCCACGACCCGCGCGAAGTGATCTCGCCGCTCATCGGGCGCCCGGCCCCGGAGCTCGCCCTCGACGACCTCGACGGTCGGACCCTCAACCTGGTCGACCTCCGCGGGCAACCGGTGGTGGTCAACTTCTGGGCCACCTGGTGCCAGCCCTGTGCGGCGGAAAATCCGATCTTTGCGGCGCTGGCGAGGCAGTACGCCGGCCGGGCGCGCTTCGTCAGCGTCATCTACCAGGATACGGCGGAGGCCATTCGCAGCTACGAGCGGCAACACGGCAGCTGGGGTCCGGCGCTGGTCGATCCCGAGTCGCGCACCGCCATCCGCTACGGCGTCTACGGCGTGCCCGAAACCTTCATCATCGACGCCCGGGGCATCGTCCACGAGAAGGTCACCGGCGCAGTGACCTACGACGGACTGCGCCGCTCGCTGGAGAGCCTCCTCGGCGCGCGCCACCTAGGAGAGACGCTGTGAAACCGCTGCTCCTGATGCTCGCCATCGCCGGTCTCACGGGCGGCGCCGCTCTCGCCGCGCAAGCTCCCGCAGCGACTCCCGCTCCGACTGCGCCGCTGCCGCCGCTGATCGCCCCGATCGCCCCGATCGCCCAGGAGTCGGCGCCGCTCGGCCCGCCGCTCTCCGGCGCGGCGCTCGAGCGCGCTGCGGAAGAGGTCTCTGCGCTGATGCGCTGTCCTGTCTGTCAGGGACTCTCGGTCGCCGACTCGCCGGCCACTTCCGCCGTGGACCTCAAGAAAGAGGTCCGGCGGTTGATGGCCCTGGGCTACACCCAGGACCAGGTGATCGCGACGTTCGAGCGCTCCTACGGTGAATTCATCCGTCTCGAACCGAAGGCGGAGGGTTTCAACTGGCTGGTCTGGCTCCTGCCGATTGCCGCCCTTGCGGTCGGCGCAGGGATTATCTTCATGCGGCTGCGGCCCGAACGCCCGGCCGCGCCCGTTTCGCGGGAAGGGTCGAGCTCATCATGAACGTCTGGATTCCCGGCCTGATCGTCGTCGCGGTGGGCCTCGTCCTGGGGCTCTGGTCCGCCTTGCGCGGAAAGTCGGAGGTGGCTTCGAGCGCCGGGCCCGAGGCTCCGGCCGTGCGGGAAGGGAGGGACTCGACTTCCCGGTCCACCGCTCGGGAGGCGTTCTCCCGCCGGTCGGGTCTGATCGGCTTCGTCGCCGGAGTCGCGAGCTGCTTGCTGATCGGCAGCCTCGTCTACTGGGCGACCCAAGGCTCGCGGCCTCGAGACGAGCCCTCCCCGGCGGCCCAGCCCGGAGCCGCCGATCCCGACCACCCCGAGGACACCCCGAGCGCCGAGCTCTCGCCACAGGTCGCAGCCCAGCTGCAGGGTCTCCGCGCCCAGGTCGAGGCGGCGCCGGAGGACCTCGATGCCCGGCGCCAGCTCACCGTCGCCCTGCTCAACGCCAACCTGCTGATGGAGGCTTTCGAGCAGGCGCGCGAGCTGCAGCGCCTGTCTCCGAACGATCCCGACGGCCAGTTCGTCGAGGGCGTCGTGCGCCTGGCAATGGGCCAGTGGCAGCTCAGCATCGAGCTCATGGACCGCGTTCTGGCGCAGCACCCCGACCACGTCCTGGCATTCCTGGCGAAAGGCCAGGCGCAAGTCGCGCTGGAACAGAAACCGCAGGCGATCGCGACCTGGAAACAGGGTCTCGCCGCCGCCGGCGGGCGCTTCCAGCCACTCGAAGAGCTCCTGGCGGAGGCCGAGGCGACGGGCGCCTCGAGTCCACCGGCTCGACCGGCTGCAACAGCCTCAGCAGGCCCGACCGGCGCAGGCATCCCGGCCGGCGCTTACCGCATCCGAGTCGAGCTTGCCCCCGGCGCGATCGTTCCGCCCGCCCAGGACGGCGGGCCACCGACTCTCTTCGTCGCCCTTCGCGGCGAGGCGCCCGGCCCGCCGGCGGCGGTGCAGCGTGTCGTGAACCCGACCTTCCCGCTCGAGCTCACCCTGTCGGAAAGCGACAGCATGATCGGCCAGCCGCTGCCGGAACGGGGCAACCTGTCGATCCGGCTCGACGGCGACGGCAACGCTTCGACCGTGGAATCCGGAGACCTCGCCGGCGCGCTTCCGGCTGTCGTCGGCGGCGCAGTGACCGTAGTGCTGAGCGCGGGCGGGGGCTGACGACCGGTGACCGACGCCCCCTCCAACCGTCGAGCCGCGCCCCGGGCGGGCGGCAAGGGCCGGACGGCTCGCCGCATCGCGATCTTCGTCGTCGGTGCGATTCTGTCGCTGCTCGCCTGGCAACGACAGCGCGCCGAGCCCGAGGCCCCTGGCGGGCCTATCGGCGCCGAGGCCCCTCGCGTGGCCCGCTACGACCTCGAGGCCGACGAGAGGCAAGGAGGGCACACGCTCTCGCGCCACGTCGGACTCAGCCTGCGCGAGCTCGAAGATCGCCTCGCGAGGGAAGCCGGAGTCCCTGCTGCTTCGAGCTTCATCGACCGCTCCACGGCCGAAGCGATCGTCGGCGCGACGCTCGCGCGCGAGGAGAGTCGCGTCGCGAGCTGGCTGCGGCGCGACAAGGTGAACCTCACGCTCGACTATGCGGGCGAAGGCGGCCAGACGATCGGCGAGGTTCTGCTGCGCGGCGAGCGCGCGACTCGGAAGGCGCACGCCGCACGCATCGTGCTGCGCAAGCGGGGGGGGAAATACTTCGTGCTGACCGCCTATCCGGTGGAACCGTGACCCGCTCGTTCGGGTCGTCCGCGCCGTTCGACGCCGCCGACCCGCAGGCGCGCGCGGAGCTCCGCGATCGGGTGAATCCGGACGATCTGCCGAGCCTCGCCGGATTTCTCGGCGGCTATCTGCACGAGGACTGGCAGCTCGAGTTCGGCTCCGCCGCCGAGGCCGTTTACGCCTTCATCGGCGAGGCCGATCTCGACGACGTCGAGGAGCTCGCCGGGGACTGGGCGGTGTTGGTCGCCGCGACCCGCGACCTCGACCTCGAGCGGACCAACAGCCTGTTGCGCGAACGCTTCCGCAGCGGTTGGAGTCTGACGTCGAAGAACGAGATCGAGGCGGTCGCAGCGGAGCTGGAGCGGGCGCTGCGGGAGTAGGGCTTTTCGGCCCGGCGGGTGCTCAGGCGGACGCGGCCACCGGCGGGGTCGGCGGGGTCGGCGGGGTCGGAGGGGTGCTAGGCGCCGGCATGGCAAGTACCTGGACCGCGGGCTCCCACCAGCTCACTCCCTCGGCGAAGGCTCGACCCTCCGAGCTGCAGGGCGAGCTGACGTGGTCGCGGCCGAAGGAGGGCTTGCCGCGGTGCGCGCCGGCGTACAGCGGGTAGAAACTCGAACATTCGCGACAGAAACGCCCGACGACGACTCCGCGGCGTTCTGCCGGCAGCGTCGATTCGGGGGCCCAGGCTGGAGTGACGATGCGCATCGGCGAAAGGCTACCGGAACGGCGCCCGCCTGCCAAGCCGGGCCAGGCGACGGCGCTGTTCCGAGACGGGCTACCGATTACCTAACGAGCTGCGACCAGATCGGCATAGGGGAAGAAGAAGCCGATTTCGTTGCGGGCGTTGTCGGACGAGTCGGAGCCGTGGATGGCGTTGCGTTCGATCGACGTACCGAAGAGCTTGCGGACGGTGCCGTCGGCGGCCTTGGCCACGTCGGTCGCGCCCATCGCCTCGCGCAGGGCTGGCACGGGATCCGTACCGTCGGCGCGCTCGAGCGCCACCGGAATGACCGGTCCCTCGGTCATGAAGGTCACCAGACTGCCGAAGAACGGCCGCTCGCGGTGCACGGCGTAGAACGACTCCGCTTGCGCCTGCGTGAGATGGACGACCCGCAGGCCGCGGATCGTGAAACCCTTGGACTCGAGGTGCGCCAGCACCTTGCCGGCATTGCCGTCAGCGACGGTGTCGGGTTTGAGAATGGCGAGTGTCATTTCCATGCGTACAGCCTCCAAAAAAAATCCTGCCGTTAAATGGTGAAGTGCTCCGACCTGCACCCGCGAACGGGGTCTAACTCTTGGGCACGTGCCCTGAATTCGCCTGGATGGCGGCGAGCACGTCGGCCGCCTGTTCGGCGGTGGCCGCTTCGAGATCCCGCCAGACGAGGACACCATCGCGGAACAGGAAGGCCTGGCGCTTGGCGTAGCCCATCGTCGTCGGCACGCCGAAGGCCGTGACCAGCTTCTTGTCCTTGTCGGCGAGGAGCGGGAACGGCAGCTGAAACTTCTCCTGAAAGGCCTTCTGCGTCTTCTCGTCGTCGGTCGAGACGCCATAGACGCGGATTCCCTTGCCGGTGAGAGCGGCGTAGGAGTCGCGGATGCTGCAGGCCTGCTTGGTGCAGCCCGGGGTGTCGGCCTTGGGATAGAAGTAGACCAGGGTCCATCCCTGACCACCCTCGGCCGCGAGATCGACGGCGCGGCCGTCCTGATCGTTGACGGTCACGGCGGGGAGCCTGGCCCCGTCGGCGAGCTCATCGGCCTTGGCTCCGAAGCTGAAGAACATGACGCCTCCGATCGCGAGTGCTGCGGTTGCGAGAATGACGGTTCTCTTCATGAGGTTCTCCTTTCGATCAATCTGCGGCGTCGGCGGCATCGGCGGCGGCAGACTCGCTGTCGCGAGTCTCGTCCATCAGCGGCTCGAGATCGGCCTCGGGACCGGTCAGCCGAAACACCGTTCCCACCGCCTCGAAGGTGCCCTCCGCTCCGAGAAGGATCGCCCCCTCGGCGGGAATTCCCAGACCGAATTTCGCCTCGGTCCCTTCGAGGAGCTTGCGGAGTCTGCGGTCGTGTCCCGGGTCGAAGTTGGTTTCGACGACCGCCCCGGGCAGGAGTCCGAGGCCGGGAATCATCCGGCCGCCGAAGACGCTCCGCACTTCGACGCCGCAGGCCTGCGCGGCGGCGGCGATCGCCACCACCAGGCCGCCGGCCGCGAGCTTCGCCCGCAGCGCTTCGAGTGCCGGCGTTCCGGCGAGCGCTTCGATCAAGTGGTCCGCGACGCCGCCACCCAGGTAGATCGCGGCACAATCCCGGATGCGCTCACAGTTGCGCCCGCGGCGGGCATCGCGATCGCGATAGATCGGCACGATCTCGACCTCGCGCTCGAACGCCTCCTGCATGTAGACGGTGAAGTGCTTGCCGTAGTCGATCGAGCCGGAGGCTGCCGGGAGAAAGCCGATCGGCCCGGGAGGACACCTCTCCAGCCAGGCGCGATCGGCCTCTTCGGTCTCGCCGAAGGTGAACTCCCCGCCGCCGAGGAGCGCCAGGCAGCCGCTCACCTTCCACTCACCCGTGGCACTCCCTCATTCCGGTCAGGACTTCCCGAGCGCCTTGGCTACGGCGGCGCCGAGGTCGGCCGGAGACTCGCAGACGTGGATGCCGGCCGCCTTCATCGCCTCCATCTTGGCGGCGGCCGTGCCCTTGCCCCCGGCCACGATGGCACCTGCATGCCCCATGCGGCGCCCGGGCGGAGCCGTGCGACCGGCGATGAAGCCGATGACGGGACGGTCGAAGTTCTTCTCGATCCAGGCCGCGGCATCCTCCTCCGCGCTGCCGCCGATCTCGCCGATCAGAATCACGGCGTCGGTCTCCTTGTCGTCGCGGAACGCCTTCATCACATCGAGGAAGCTGGTGCCGTTGACTGGGTCGCCACCGATGCCGACGCAGGTCGACTGCCCCAGGCCCAGCCCGGTGAGCTGCCAGACCGCCTCGTAGGTGAGCGTGCCCGAACGCGACACGACACCGACCCGTCCGGGGCGATGGATGTGACCCGGCATGATGCCGATCTTCGCCTGCCCGGGGCTGATGATGCCGGGACAGTTCGGTCCGATGAGTCGCGTCTTGGGCCGGTCACGGAGGAAGGCCTTGGCGCGGATCATGTCGTTGACCGGAATCCCTTCCGTGATCGCCACCACCAGCTCGATGCCGGCGTCTGCGGCCTCCATGATCGCGTCGGCCGCGTAGGGCGGCGGCACGAAGACCATCGAGGCGTTGGCGCCGGTCGACTGCCGCGCCTCGTCCACCGAATCGAACACCGGGATGCCTTCGACCATCTCTCCACCCTTGCCCGGGGTGACGCCGGCCACCACCTGGGTGCCGTAGTCGCGGCAGCCGAGGGCGTGGAACTTGCCTTCTTTGCCGGTAATTCCCTGCACGACGAGTCGGGTCTCTCTTCCGAGCCAGATCGACATCACGCACCTCCCTGAATCGACGCCACGACCTTCTTCGCGGCGTCGGCCATCGTGTCGGCGACCAGGAAGTCGAACTCGCTGTCGCGCAGAATCGCCCTGCCCTGCTCGACGTTGGTGCCCTCGAGTCTCACCACCACCGGAATCTTCACTCCGCCCAGAGAGCGCAGCGCTTCGACGACGCCGCTGGCGATCCGGTCGGTGCGCGCGATGCCGCCGAAGATGTTGATCAGCACCGCCTTGGTATCCGGATCGGAGATCAGGATACGGAAGGCGTTCGCCACCGCCTCCTGCGAGGCCGAGCCGCCGACGTCGAGGAAGTTCGCCGGCGAAGAGCCTTCGAGCTGGATGATGTCCATCGTCGCCATGGCCAGGCCGGCGCCGTTCACCATGCAGCCGATGACGCCGTCGAGCTTGATGTAGTTGAGGTTGTACTTCGAGGCCTCGACTTCGAGCGCGTTCTCCTCGGCGAGGTCGCGCATGGCGACGATGTCCTTGTGCCGGAAGAGGGCGTTGTCGTCGAAGTTCATCTTGGCATCGAGCGCCATCGCCTCGCCCTGGCCGGTGATCATCAGCGGGTTCACCTCGGCGAGCGAGGCATCGGTGTCGAGATAGGCAGCGACCAGCCCGCTCACCAGCTTCGCGGCGCGCGCCGCGAGGTCGCCCTTGAGGCCGAGCCCGCGCGCCACGCGACGCGCCTGGAACGGCACCAGCCCGATCTGCGGATCGACGGGCTCGCGGTGGATCGCCTGCGGATTCCTGGCCGCCACCTCCTCGATGTCCATGCCACCTTCCCGCGAAGAGATGACGACCGGCCGGCCCGAATCGCGATCGTGAGTGACCGCGACATAGAACTCCTGCGCGATGTCGGCCAGCTCCTCGATCAGGACCTTGCGTACTTTCTGGCCCTCGGGCCCGGTCTGGGGGGTGACGAGCTGCATGCCGAGGATGCGGCCCGCCGCCTCCGTCGCCTCTGCAGGGCTCTTCGCGACCTTCACGCCGCCGCCCTTGCCGCGTCCGCCGGCGTGGATCTGCGCCTTGACCACACAGCGGCCGCCCATCTCTTCGCAGATCGCCTGGGCTTCGCCTGCGTCCTCGATCACCTTGCCGCGCGGCGTCGCGACACCGTAGCGGCGCAGGATCTCCTTCGCCTGATACTCGTGGATTTTCACCTTGGGCTCCTATGGGAAGCTGCTGAACCGCTAGCGGATTCTATCCCACCGCCCACTTCCTGAACGCCCACCCCCTGCCGTCAGGGCATGCGCAGAACGAGGACCGTCAGGTCGTCCTCGCGTTCGGCCCCCTCGGTGAAGGCGTCGAGGGCGGCGAGCACCTTGTCGCGCACGACGCTCGCGCCGTGCCCGCCGAACTTCGCCAGCACCGCCTCGAGGCGGTCGAACCCGAAGTGCTCGTCCGAACCCTCCCGCCGCGACTCGACGACGCCGTCACTGCACAGGAAGATGATGTCTCCCGGCTCGAGCTTGGCGGTGTGCGAATCGATGTCGAGCGACTCGCGCACACCGAGCGGATAGGCGACCGATTCGAGGCTCTCGACCTTTCCGAGGCGGGAAATCCGGTAGGGAAAGAGGTGTCCGGCGCTGGCGAAGCGCATCTCGCGGCGCACCGGGTCGATGAGCGCGTAACAGAGGGTCGCGAGGAGCCGCTTCCGGGCGCTCTGGAAGACCATCCGGTTGAGCGTCGCGAAGACCGCTGCGACCTCCGGGTTGAAGGTCACCTGGACGGCAAGTGCCGACTTCGCCATCGACATCACCAGACCCGAGGAAACGCCGTGGCCGGCGACGTCGCCGACCGCCACGGCCAGCCTGCCGTCCTCGAGCGCCAGCACGTCGTAGAAGTCGCCGCCCACTTCGGTCGCCGGCAGGTAGACGTGCGAGAGCTCGACGCCGCACAGCTGAGGCGGCAGCTGCGGCAGGATCGAGTTCTGGATATTGCGCGCCGTCTCGAGCTCGACGCGCTGGCGCTCGCGCTGGGCGATCCGGCGGACGTGCGGCGGCACGTCCTCGTAGCGGTAGACGAAGATCTGGTCCGATACCAGGTGGCGCGCCGTCAGCAGGAGCGGCACCGCGCCGGCCAGAACGCCAATCCAGCCGTGCAGCTGCAGCGCCGGGTCGGCGGCGAAGACGAACGGGAAGATCGACAGTACCGCCGCCGAAGTGAACGAAGCCAGGATCGTCGTCAGCAGATCCGTGGTGAGGAACAGGACCACGGTCGCGAGGCTGTTGAGAATCCAGATCGGCGCGCCCAGCGAAAGCGGCAGCACGATGACCGGCGAGAAGAAGACGAAGCTCGTGGCTAGCGCCGCGATCGTGCCGCCGGCAACCTTGCCCAGCTTGCGCACCAGCCAGGGGAGCAGGAAAAGGCGGCCGAACAGTGTCGTGTAGAGACTGAAGATCAGCAGGAAGAGTATGAGCGCGAAGCTCGGCCAGCGCGCGTGCTGCCAGAACGGTCCGAACTGGAACGAAATCGGTGCGATACCGTCGAAGCGGGCGAGCGGCACCAGGCAGGCGAAGATTCCGCCGGCGATCGCGAAGCCGGCGGCGTAGCCCCGGAGCGACGCCAGCGCGACCGTCCGGTTGCGCCACTGCTTCTGGAACAGGGCATCGAACGCCGCCAGCTTCGCGCCCCAGCCTTCGCGGCAGAGCGACTCGCCGACGGACCAGGAGAGCAGAGAGGCGATCGCCATCGGCAGAAAGAACAGCACCAGCATCTGGCCGCCCCAGATGAAGGTCGTCTGCTGGCGGGAGAGCACGCCGAAGTTGGTTCCCTGCGTCGACCCGGCCGACACCTGGACCATCAGGACTACGGCGACACCCAGAATGAGCAGCAGGATCTGCACCCCGCGGCGGACCCCGAGCTCCCCTTCGTGGTAGCGCTTGAGAAAAATCGGCGCCACCAGCGGAAGGACGAGAAAAGTCGAAAAGAAGGCGATATTGCCGAACAGACCGATCGGCTGCAGAAGCCGGGTCACCTCGTCCGGCTGCACGTCCTCGGCGAACGAGCCCACCCCGGCGAGCTGGTCGCCGGCGAAGGACACCTCCATGCCGGTGCGCAGGCGGCTGGCCAGCGACGGTTCGAGATCGGCGAAGCGCACGACCCGGTCGGTGCGCTTCTCGAGGTCCTTGTTGCGCACTTCCGGGGCCGCGAACTTGGCGAGGTCGATGCCGCGCTCCAGCAAAAGGGCGCGCGCGCGCGCCATCGCATCCTCATCCGTCGTCGGCCCCGCCGCGTCGGTCACCTTGAAGCCCTTGAGCAGGGAGAGCACCGTGCCATCGAAGGCGATCTGAGCCTGATACGACCAATCCCGCGGCTGCGCCTGCGGCGCGTAGACAGTGACCTGCCATTGCAGAACCCGCTTTTCGAGGCCCGACTCGCGCACCGGTCCCGACAAGCCATCGCGCGACGCCTGGATCAGGCGCACTTCGACGCCGGCGTCGCTGTCCATCTGCGCGACGACGTAGGCGTCCTCCGGCAGAGCCCCGAGGACCCGCAGCTCCTCGAGCGCGATCTTCTCGGCCTCGACCCGTGACACCTGCCAGTTGGCGGGGAAGAACGGGAAGGCGCGCGGGAAGGCCCAGGCACTGGCCAGTGCGCCGGCCAGCAACACCGCCAGCCAGGTCAGGGTCTTCTGATCGGACTCTCGCATGAAGAAAAACTCCTCACTTCAAGGTACGCAAACACCGGAGGGAGGTTTACCGCCGCCGGCCGCCGGGTGCCGGTCGTCGGTTGTCGGTTG
>JAYTAM010000183.1:0-3750 GCA_043737505.1 Thermoanaerobaculia bacterium | reverse complement strand
TCCGGTTCGCGAGTTCGACCGCCGACATCCGCAACAACCTGGTGTCGGGGCAGATCCGCAACCGCGACGGCGGCACGTCGACTCAGAGCGCCAACCTCACCGGCATCACAATCGCGCAGTACCAGCAGTGGTTCGCCGACCCGCTCGCCGCCGACCTGACACTTCTCGAGGGCAGCGCCTTCGTCGATCTCGCCGAGCCGCTCGCAGCCGTGCCGGACGACTACTGTGGAAGCCGCAGAGGCGCGAATCCGGATCGTGGAGCGGTCGAGTACAGCGGACAGGTCTGCGACACGACCGAGGCGGGCGGCGGAGGAGACCTCTTTCGGGATGGATTCGCCACCGGCGGCACCGGCCAGTGGTCCGCAAGCGACCCGTAGACCGAGATCGCCCCGACCGGGTCACCGCGGACAAGCCGACCCTCTTCCTTTACTGAAAGCCTTTTCTTTGCTTCTCTACTGGAAGCGCCTACCGGCGCCAGCGCGCAGAAATGGAGAAGACCTGGGCGCGGCTGCTGTAAGTGCCGGGGTACGGGAGGTCGTAGCCGTCGAGGAAAGTCTTCCGATCGTCGAACTGCTGGTAGGAGTAGCCGGCGTCGAACGAGAGTCCGGGCAGGTTGTACGAGGCGCCGAGGGCGAAGACCATCGCGTCGCCCTGAGGAAAGCCGGGCTCGATCGTCCCGTCGGGCACCGGGCTCGGCTCGAAGGCAAGGCCGCCGCCGAGCGCCCAGGCGGGGGAGAGGGTCCACTCGGCGCCCAGCCGCAGGCTCACGACGTCGTCCCAGTCCCGCTGCCGATCGAGCGCGCCCGGTTCTCCGGCGCAGCAGCCGTCGTAAGGATTGCGACCGAGCTCGATGCGCGTGCGGTCGAGCGCCGACCAGCCGCTCCAGACGGCGTCGGCCTCGACCTTCAGGCTGTCGCCGAGCCCCCACCAGAGGCCGACCGACATCGTCGGCGGGAGCTCGAAATTCATCCCCGCCGAAGAGCGGCCGAAGCGGCGGTCGAAAGCGGCCTGCGCGCCTGGATCGCTGAAGGGGTCGCGCGCGAAGTAGTCGATGTCGCCGCTGCCGTCGAGCGAGACGCCGGACCCGACAACCGCGCCGAAGCCCCAGGCGGGTGCGCCGTACTGCACTCCGACATCGAAGCCGATGCCATCGAGTCGGCTCGCGGCCTCGCCGGTGACTTCGACCCCTACAACCGGCTGCGGTCCCAGGATCAGGCCTTCCTGCGAAGCGAAGGAGGTCTCGAACGCCCCCTGGACGTAGCGCAGCGATCCCCCGAGGCTCCAGCGCTCGCCGATCGCCCAGGCGACCGTCGGACGGAGCTCGAAGAACGTCGCCTCCTGCCGAATCGTCTCGTAGCGGCCCGGAAAGAGCGCCGTGTCCCAGTTCTGGATCGTCCAGAACGGCGAGTCCACGCTCATTCCGAAGGTGAGCGGCAGGTCGAGTCCCTCTGGATTCCAGGTGGCGTAGAGCGCCGCCGGAAACTGGATCACGTGGTGGGCGGAATCTTTGCGACCCTGAGTCTTGAGCTGGTCCGTGGGTGCCGTGAAGTCGAGCCCGGCCTGGAACTGGAAGCCGTCGAGCCGCGCCACGCCGGCCGGGTTGTAGCGCACCGCTGACGGGTCGTCGGCCCGCGCCACGAGGGCGCCCGCCTGGGCGGCGCCGCGGCCGCCATGCTGGAAGAGGCCGAAGCCCGAAGCCGCGAGGGGAGAGCCGGCCGGCACGAGAAGGCAGAGGAGCAGGAGCAGGGGGCGTCGATTCATGGTGGCGGAAGTCTATCTCCCGGTTCCTTCGCCGCGGCGCCGGGCTAAGATAGGGCACGTGATCGATCGTTTTTCGCCCCTCCAATCGGCCGCCGAGAGCGCCGAGCGGCTGAAGGACGGCCTGCGCGAGGCGCCGCACAACCTGCGCGAGGTGCTGGAGGAGATGGTCGACCGGCTCCTGCGTCACCTGCCCGGCGTGCTGACCGGCATCCTCGTATTTCTCCTCTTCTGGGTGTTGGCCCGCCTGACTTCACGGCTCGTCCGCCAGCTGGCGGAGCGCGCCCGCTCGGACGAGGCACTGCGCCAGCTCATCGTCCCCCTGACGCGCTTCGCGGTACTCGCGATCGGCGTGCTCATGGCGCTCGATCAGATGGGCTTCGAGGTCGGCTCGCTCCTCGCCGGCCTGGGCATCGCCGGGCTCGCCGTCGGTCTCGCCGCGCAGGAGACGATCGCGAACATCTTCTCCGGCTTCGCCATCCTCTGGGATCATCCGTTCCGCATCGGCAACATCGTGACCATGGCCGGCCATCAGGGCCAGGTGACCGAGATCGGGCTGCGTTCCACCCGCCTGCGGACGTTCGACCAGCGTGAGGTGATTCTGCCGAACAAGGACGTCGTCCAGCAGCCGATCGTCAACCATTCGCGCGCTTCGACCATGCGGATCGATGCGGCGATGCCGGTGCCTTACGGCGTCCCGGTGGAACGGGTGCGCGAGGTCCTGCTCGCGGCGGCGCGGCAGGGGATGCCGATCCTCGACCAACCGCCACCGCAGGTGCTGGTGACGGCCCTCGGCGAGTTCGCCGTCACCGTCGAGCTGCGCGTCTGGGTGGCCGATCCCATGGCGCCGACGAGCTCGCGCTTCGAGCTGCTCGAAGTGGCCAAGCGGGCCCTCGAGCAGGCCGGGATCGACATTCCCGTTCCGCAGCGCGTCGTGCGTCTGATCGGCGACGCCGCGCGTTGATCGCCCGCGCCGCGGGCTGCTAAGCTCGGCCTGCGCCTTCCTCCACCATGATCGTCGAAAAACGCCGCATCGGTCCCGATACCCTCCTCGTCGTAGAGGGAGTGATCAAGCTCGGCGAAAGCGCGGTGTTCTTCGCCAAGGCGCTCGAGCGGGTGCTGGAGGAGGAGGGCCGCCACGTCCTCGTGGACATGGCGAAGATCAATCAGATGGATTCGACCGGCATCGGCGAGCTGGTCGGATATCTCGGCAGGTTCAGCGAAGCGAAGCGCCGGCTCATCCTGGTGGCGCCTTCCGAGCGCGTGCGGCGCCTCCTGCGCGTCGTGCAGCTCGATGCCCTCTTCCCGACCTACGAGACTCTGGAGGCCGCTCTCGCCACCGAGCAGGCCTGAGCCGTGGCCGCAGTGGCCGCACCCGAATGTCCCACCCCCCCGAGCTCGGAGACCCGATGAGATCCGCACCCTTGAACGACGACGAAATGAGAGCCGCGCTCGAAGAGCTCCAGGCTGAGCTCGGCGATCGCATCAGCTTCGCCCTTTCCGACCGCGAGCCTTTCGAGAGCGACTTCGGACGCTGGAAGCACCGGCTGCCGGCCGCCGTGGCGCGCTGCCGGAACGCGCAGGAGCTCGCTCAGGCGATCCGCTTCTGCAGCGAGCGCGGCATCCCGGTGGCTCCGCGCAGCCAGGGGCATACCCAGAGCGGTCAGTCGACGACCCGCGGCCTGCTGCTCGACTCCGGCGCGATGTCGCGCATTCTGGAGATCAACGAGGAGGAGCTCTGGGCCGACGTCGAATGCGGCGTGCTCTGGCGCGATCTCGTCGTCGCGGCGACGGCGCGCGGGCTGCTGCCGCCGGTGCTGACCAATAACCTCGGGGTGACCGTCGCCGGCACCACTTCGATGGCCGGCCTCGGTGTCGCGAGCTTCCGCTACGGTACCCAGGCCGACAACGCGATCGAGCTCGAGGTCGTGACCGGCGCCGGCGAGATCGTCGTCTGCTCGCGTGACAGGGAGCCCGAGCTCTTCGACATGG
>JAYTAM010000182.1:0-8564 GCA_043737505.1 Thermoanaerobaculia bacterium | reverse complement strand
CCAGCCCGGGAACCGCGACGACGAGGACGGTATCGACACTCGCCACGACGTCCACCTCGTCCTGGCCGACACCCACCGTCTCGACGATCACCCAGTCGAAGCCGGCGGCGTCGAGGAGATCCGCAGCGTCCCGGGTAGCGCGGGCCAGGCCCCCCATTGCGCCGCGCGTCGCCATCGAACGGATGAACACGCCGGGATCGGTGGCCAGCCCCTGCATGCGGATCCGGTCGCCCAGGAGAGCCCCGCCGGTGAAGGGAGAGGTCGGGTCGACGCAAAGAATACCGACGGTCTCGCCGCGGCGGCGACACTCCTGCGCCAGCCGGTCGACCAGGGTGCTCTTGCCAGCTCCGGGAGGGCCGGTGATCCCGACGACGCGCGCTCGCCCGGTCGCCGGGTAGACCGCAGCGAGGAGCGCCGCCTGCGAAGGCCCGCCGCGCTCGACGATCGAAATCGCCTGTGCCACCGCGCGGGTTTCCCGGCGGCGCACGCGCGCGAGAAGGTCCTCGAGATCGGTATCGGTGAGTTCTCCGGACTGCCGTCGGCTCATGCCGAAAGCAGCTCGCGGGCGATCACCAGGCGCTGCACCTCGCTGGTACCCTCGCCGATAGTGCAAATCTTCGCGTCGCGGTAGTACTTCTCGGCGCGGTAGTCCTTGATGAAGCCGTAGCCGCCGTGGATCTGCACTCCGCGCTCGCTGCAGAAGACCGCGGCTTCGCCGGTCATGAGCTTCGCCTCGGAGGCCTTGAGCGTGACCTTGCCGGTCTTGTCCATCTCTGCGGCGGCGGCAAAGGTGAGGATCTCGGCGGCGGCGATGCGCGTCGCCATCTCTGCCAGGGCGAATCGGATCGCCTGGAACTCGGCGATCGGCTGCCCGAACTGCTCGCGCTGCTTCGAATACGCGAGCGCGGTCTCGTAGGCGCCGATCGCCGTGCCGAGGCCGAGAGCTGCGATCGAGATGCGTCCGCCATCGAGCACCGCCAGCGCCTGGCGGAAGCCCTCGCCGGGTGCGCCGAGCAGGTGGGCATCGGGGACGAAACAATCCTCGAGCACCAGCTCGGTAGTGTCGGAGGCCCGGATGCCGAGCTTGTTCTCCTTCTTGCCGGAGCGGAAGCCCGGCATGCCCTTCTCGAGCACGAAGGCAGAGACATTGCGCCCCTTGCGTCCTTCCGGATCGGTGATCGCCAGCACCACGGCGATCTCGCCGACCGTGCCGTGGGTGCAGAAGGCCTTCGAGCCGTTGAGTATCCAGCCGCCGTCGACCTTGCGCGCCGTGGTGCGCAGGCCCGCGGCGTCCGACCCGGAACCGGCCTCGGTCAGGGCCCAGGCGCCGATCTTCTCCCCTGAGGCGAGCGGCGTCACCCAGCGGCGGCGCTGCTCGGCGTTGCCGAACTTGTAGATGTGGTTGGTACCGAGCGAGTTGTGCGCCGCGATGCTGATGCCGACCGACGGGTCGACCTTGGAGAGCTCGGTCACGACCAGAACGTATTCGATGTAGCCGAGTCCGGCGCCGCCGTACTCCTCGGGAAAGATGATGCCCAGAAAGCCGAGCTCGGCCGCCTTGCGCATGATCTCCATCGGGAAGCGCTGCGCTTCGTCGATCTCGTCGACGATCGGATCGACTTCGGCAAGGGCGAACTTCCGCGCCATGTCGCGAATGGCGCGCTGTTCTTCGGTGAGAGAAAAGTCCATTGAGGCTCCTGTGCTGCCGGATGATGCTACCGCGCCGCTCCGGGAGCGGCAATGAAAGCGCCTTCGGCGCGTGAAGCCCCCGCAGCGGGGGGCTCGGCTGCGGTATAGGCGATCTTGTGGAGCCTCGCGCCGCCATAGTAGTGGCCCAGAATGGCGCGGTAGTCGTGCCCTCGCCGCGCCATTCCGTAGGAACCGACCTGGCAGAGGCCGACTCCGTGTCCCCAGCCGCGGCCGGAGAACTGCCAGCCCGCCTCCCCCTTCGCCGGCAGCAGGCGCCGGGAGGTGAAACGGGTGTCCGGCAGGTCGAGCGTCCAGCGCACGGCGAGCCCTTCGACGTCGACCGACTCGCCGCCTGCTCCGAGCAGCCGGAGCTTTCCGACCCGCCCGGAAACCCCGCGCAGCAGCACCTCGAAGCTGCGGAAGTCGAATCCGGGCAGGCGAGCGGAGACCGAGGCGCGAAGGTCGGCATCGCTGCGAAAACGGGTCCAGCGCGACAGGTTGTGGGTGCGGTCGAAGCTCGTGCCACGCGGATCGATCTCCTGCGCTACCGCGACGAGCGCACCGGCGGCGGAATAGAGGCGAAGCGTATCGCCGGCCTGTAGGACCAGGTCGCCCTCCCGCGCCGCCGCACTTCGACCGGCTCCCGCGCCCGCTCCCCCCGTTCCCGCTCCTCCAGATCCCGCTCCTCCGAATCCCGCTCCTCCAAATCCCGCTCCTCCAAATCCAACGACGCGAAACGTCGCGAGGTCGCTGGGCAGGGCGAAGTGCAGCTCCGCGCCGTCATCGCGGGCGACCAGCTCCCGGGCGGCGACACCGCTCCCGGCGGTGAGATTCGAAAAGCTCGCTTCGCGCTCCTCGATCAGCCGCAGAAACAGCGCCAGCTGCAGCAGCAGCTCCTCGGCTTCGCTCGCGGTGACCTGAGGAGCCGCACTTGTCGGCGCGGCGAGCAGCCCGCTCTCGACCAGGAACGCCGCCAGCCTCCGGTCTTCCAGATTCCATTCCGGCGGCGGATTCGCGACCAGGTAGCCGAGCTCTTCCGGGCGCACGAACAGCCGCGCGTCGGCCGCGAGGTCGAACATCGAGCCCAGGAACCGCTGCACTTCGAGGCGCTCGAGGGTCGCCAGGTGATCCGCCGGAGTGGCGAGGCCGGCGGCACCGGCGAGGTGCGCCAGACTCTGTTCGAGCGCGGCCGCGCTGTCGAGCCTCGTGTCGAGCCCCGGCAGCACCCGATCCAGGAGGACCCGCGCCAACCGACGCCCGCCGCGCCCTGCCCGCGCCTCCGCCGCCGCGCGTCCCTCCGCCGCCAGCTTCGTCTCGCCGGCCTCGATGCACGGCACGCCGCGTAGATAGGGAGCCTTCTTCAGCGGAAAGATCACCTCGACGTTCTCCGTATGTCCGCCACAGGTCGCGCTGTAGAGAGCATCGATCGGCTGACCGCCGTAGAACAGGATCTCGCCGGCGGTTTCGAGGACAGCGCGATCCGACAGCGGATGCTCGTCGTCCATGCCGCCGTATACCTGGCAGCGCGGAGTGCCGCAGAGATCGTAGCCTTCGTCGGCGAACTCGCCCAGATTCCGCAAGGTGTAGCTCCGCGCCGCGATCGTCTGCGCCTTGAGCGCCTCGAGCTCGGGGTAGGCGCCCGGGCCGAGCTCGCGCGGCACGACCCCGCGCAGGTACTGCTCGATCGGCAGCTCGTTGACGAGATTGAGCCGGCCGCGGTCGTTGAGGTAGACCACCAATCGCCCGCGGTACCTCCGCCCCTCCCAACGCACGCCGGAGTCGGCGGGTGCTTCGAGGACGAAGCTCCTCCCGGCGACGCGGTAGCCTTTGCCGCGATGGCTGAGCTCGAGTGCCGCCTCACCGAGGCTCGCACCCTCGGAAACGATCCACGAGCTGTCGACGCCGAATCGCACCAGACGCCGACCGGCCTCTTCGGCGGCGGCGCGCTCCGCGAACCGACCTATCCGCACGCGGTAGATCCCGGCCTGGGCATCGAATCGGGCGTCCGCCGGCAGAGCCGAGAGCGCTCCGAGGCGACGGGCGAGCTCCTTCGCCTGGTCCTCGTCCTTGAGCGCGGCGATCTGCACCCGGAAGAAGGCGCCGCCGACGCTCGTCGCCGCCGGACGGATCCGCAAGGGCGAAGCGATGTCCAGGTGGGTGCCGCCGACGTCGACTGAAAGCTCCCCCTCGCAG
The DNA here is from genome assembly GCA_043737505.1 of Thermoanaerobaculia bacterium. Lineage (GTDB taxonomy): Bacteria > Acidobacteriota > Thermoanaerobaculia > Multivoradales > JAGPDF01 > JAGPDF01. The sequence continues at coordinate 4,682 of JAYTAM010000182.1, read as the reverse complement.
CAGGGAAGCGTCACGCTCTCGAGATCGCTCGCCAGTCCGATCCGCACCCACCCGGTGAAGGGGCGAGGGCCGACGTCTCCGGCCGGCGGAGCGAGATCGCCCTCGGAAGGTCGATGCGGCGTGGCCCCGGATGCCGCCGATACCGCGGACGCCGCGGGCGCAGCCGGCGCGGCCGGCGCCATGCCCGGCACCGGTCCGCCCGGCATGGGCGGCAGGGGTACGGTGGAAACGGGAGCGGCGACCGCCCCGTCGTCCTCCGGCGGCACCGGGGGAAGGGCGGGTCCCGGACCGGCGCGGGCACAGGATCCGGCGATGACGAGCATCGCCAGCAAGGCGAGCCCGACGCCGCCCGGCGCCAGGAATCGGCGAAAGCGCGTCACGCGGCGGGTCGCGGTGCTCCCGGTTCGAGCCGCATCTCGGCCCGCACCAGGGCGACGATCGCCGCCGTCATCATCAGCGACAGGACGACGCTCAGGAAGAACTCGACGATTCCCAGCCCGGCGGAAAGCACGGTCTGCAGCACCGGAATCGAGGCGAGCGCCAGGTTGACGATGAGCCGGACGCCACCGAAGAAGGTCGTCACGGCGAGCGAACCGGCGATCATGAGGACGTAGAGCAGCAGCAGGCCACCGAGCCGCCGACCGGTGATGGCGAATGCGCGCCGCGTCGCTTTCAGGGTCGTCGAGCCCTCCTCTACCGCGCAGATCTGCGCCACCATCATCGCCAGAACGAGGACCAGCGCGACGAAGCCGAGCGGAAGTGCCAGCCCGCATCCCACCAGGCAGCCGGCCCACGAGATCGTCTCCGCCGAGGAGAGCCAGGCGGTGACCAGGAAGGGGAGCGAGAAGACGAGCAGCACCAGGCTCAGCAAACCGAGAAAGAGGTTGTCGAGCCAGAAGATCCGCATCCCGAAGCGGCTCGCCCAGCCGACGAAACCCGCCCAGGTGAAGGTGCGGAAGACCGCAGCCGGCGCCGACCGGACGACCGGTGCCTGCGCCTCGCCGGCGAGCAGCACCGCGAGGGTTCCGGCCTGGAACCAGCAATAGAGAAGAAAAACCAGCGTACCGACGACCAGCAGGAGCAGCAGGCCAAGACCCAGCATCGAGGCGAGCTGAGCCCGGTCGATCTGGACCGACTCGAGCGCTTGCACGATCGCCTGGGGATCCTTGGCGGCGAAGGCCTGTAGCGGGATCCCCAGCCGGACGAAGAAGAGCAGCAGCGGCACCACGATCGAAGCCGCAAGCAGGAGGTTCGAGGCGATCTGCACCAGTACGAGCTCGCGATTGGCGCGCACGTTGCGGAAGCCGCGCGCCAGCGCGTCGAGGGCCGGCATCCGGGTCGCGGTCACGGCCTCGGGCCCTCGCTTCGGCCCTGTTTCGTCCCGCGCGCCTTGCGGAAGTCGGAGGTGACGTCGAGGGAGAGCACCTCGGCCATTTCGAACAGGCGCGAGAAGAGGGCCGGAGTCAGTCTCCCCTCCAGCAGGTCGAGACTCGTCAGATTCGAGTTCGGGGCGAGCTCCAGGCGGAAATTGCTGGTGAACAAGGTCGGCAGGCGATGAGTGTAGCGATGGTTGAGAACGAGGTAGAGGATGTCCTTGACGAAAGGCGTCGGATTCTGCGCCCCGAGCTCGTCGATGACCAGCAGCTCGGCATTCATCACCGGATCGAGGATGTCGTGCTTGGACTCCGGTGACGACGGATCGAAGGTCGATTGAATCTGACTGATGAGCGACGAGAAGTCCACGAACCGGCCGCGGACGCTGTACTTGCGGATCAAGGCGCCGAGGATCGCCGCCGCCAGATGGGTTTTGCCCGAACCGGGCGGACCGACGAGCAGCAGCCCCGTCTGCCGGAAGGTGCCGTCCTCGTTGAGGAAGTCATGGACGTAGCGGGTGCAGCGCTCCTTGGCCTCTTCGAGCGGCAGCACGGTCGCCGCCGAATAGCCGGTGAGCTTGAAACTTCCCAGAGTACAGTCCTTGTAGCGCGGCGGGATTCCCGACTGTTCGAGAAGCCGCGGCACGAGGAGCTCTTTGCGGCACGGACAGGGGCGCGCGGTTCCGGCGCCGCCGTCCTCGGCCACGAGCCACCCCCGCCCTTCGCACTGCGGACAGTCGGGCTTGGCGATGGGATCCGTCACGGAGGAGATCGTAACAGCGTGCACGACGGGCCGCCTCCGGATGTCCGCGAACGGCGCCGGTTTCGTCGGTCCTGACGCGGGCGTCGGGAGGGAGCCGGGCGCCGGCCGAGCCCAGGCGCTAACGCCGCACCAGCGCCCGGGGCGCTGCGGGCACCAGAGCGCGGGCGCGATCGATGTCGGGAGGTCGCGAGCGCAACTCGCGCTGGAGCTCGGCCGCGACCCGGAGCATCTCGGATTCGAGCGCGGTCAGCCGATCGCGCAGATTGAGGATGACTTCGACCCCGGCGAGGTTCACTCCGAGGTCGCGGGTGAGGGTGAGGATCGCTTCCAGGCGCTCGATCGCCCGCTGGTCGTAGAGGCGGGTGTTCCCGGCGCTCCTCGCCGGCTCGATCAGTCCTTCGCGCTCGTAGAGGCGCAGCGTCTGCGGATGGATGCCGTACTGCTCGGCGACCACCGAAATCATGACGTAGCGCGGCGATTCGGCAGGCTTCTTGCGCGGCATCGATAGAACTCCACGAGCCGGGAAAGGCGAGACGCCCTTCCCGGCCCGAACCGGCTTCAGTTGGACTTCGATTCGGCGTCGACGACTTCGGCGTCGATCACGTCTTCGCTGTTTCCGCCCGGTCCCGTCTGCGTTCCGCCGGCCGACTCGCCTGCGCCCGTGCCATCCGACGGCGCACCGGCGTTCTTGTACATCGCCTCGGCGAGCTTGTGCGACGCCTGGGTGAGGCGCTGCTCGGCGGCTTCGATGACACTCCCGTCTTCGCTTTCCATCGCCTTCCTGGCGTCGGCCAGGGCCGACTCGAGCTCGCCCAGCTCGGCGGGCTGGAGCTTGTCCTTGTGCTCGCCGAGGTTCTTCTCGGTCGAGTAGATCAGGCCGTCGATGCGGTTCCTCGCCTCGACCGCCTTGCGCCGCGCCTTGTCCTCGTCGGCGTGCGACTCGGCGTCGTAGACCATCTTCTTGATCTCGTCGTCGGCGAGCCCGGACGAGGCGCTGATGGTGATCTTCTGCTCCTTGCCGGTACCGCGATCCTTGGCCGAAACGTTGACGATGCCGTTGGCGTCGATGTCGAAGGTCACCTCGACCTGCGGCACGCCGCGCGGCGCCGGCGGAATGCCGACCAGATTGAAGCGGCCGAGCGTCCGGTTGCCGCCCGCCATCTCGCGCTCGCCCTGCAGCACGTGGACTTCGACCTGAGTTTGGCTGTCCGATGCCGTCGAGAAGACCTCGCTCTTGCGGGTGGGGATGGTCGTGTTGCGCTCGATGAGCTTGGTGAAGACGCCGCCCAGCGTCTCGATGCCGAGCGACAGCGGGGTCACGTCGAGGAGCAGCATGTCCTTGACGTCGCCCTTGAGGACGCCGCCCTGGACCGCCGCGCCGACGGCCACGACCTCGTCGGGGTTCACACCCTTCGAAGGCTCGCGACCGAAGACCTCCTTGACCAGCGCCTGGATCGCCGGCATCCGGGTCTGGCCTCCGACCAGGACGACTTCGTGGATGTCGCCGGTGCCGAGACCGGCATCCTGGAGCGCCTGCCGGCAGGGACCGGCCGAACGCTTGATGATCTCTTCCACCAGCTGCTCGAGCTTGGCGCGCGTCAACTTGAGGTTGAGGTGCTTGGGGCCGTTCTGGTCGGCGGTGATGAACGGCAGATTGACCTCGGTCTCGAGGGCCGTGGAGAGCTCGATCTTGGCCTTCTCGGCAGCTTCACGCAGACGCTGCATCGCCATCGGATCCTTGCCGAGGTCGATACCCTCCTGCTTCTTGAACTCCTCGAGCAGCCACTCGATCACCCGCTGGTCGATGTTGTCCCCGCCCAGGTGGGTATCGCCGTTGGTGGCCTTCACTTCGACCACGCCGTCGCCAACCTCGAGGATCGAGATGTCGAACGTGCCGCCGCCAAAGTCGTAGACCGCGATCGTCTGGTCCTTTTTCTTGTCCAGGCCGTAGGCGAGCGCCGCCGCGGTGGGCTCGTTCACCAGCCGCTTGACGTCGAGGCCGGCGATCTTTCCGGCATCCTTGGTGGCCTGGCGCTGGGCATCGTTGAAGTATGCCGGCACGGTGATCACCGCCTCGGTGACCTTTTCTCCGAGGTAGTCCTCCGCCGCCTGCTTCAACTTGCCGAGGATCATCGCCGAGACTTCCGGCGGCGAGAACAGCTTGCCGTCGATGTTGATCCGGCAGTCGCCATTTTCCGCGCGCTCGACCTTATAGGGCACCATCTTCATCTCGTCGCTCACTTCATCGAAGCGGCGACCCATGAAGCGCTTGATCGAGAAGACGGTGTTCTTGGGGTTGGTGACCGACTGGCGCTTGGCGACCTGCCCCACCAGGCGCTCGCCGCTCTTGGCGAAGCCGACGACGGAGGGGGTCGTTCGGCCGCCTTCCGAGTTGGCGAGAACCTTGGGCTCGCCGCCCTCCATGATGGCGACCACGCTGTTCGTGGTGCCGAGGTCGATACCGATGATCTTGCTCATGAGTACTCTCCTTGTCTCGCGAGAATTCTAAATCTAAGTGGCAGGGAGTCAACCCTGCTTACAGCATA
>JAYTAM010000181.1:0-8582 GCA_043737505.1 Thermoanaerobaculia bacterium | reverse complement strand
CGGCGGAGGCGACGGCCCAGCGGTTGCGGGTTCGCAACGTGACCTGGACTTCGGGGAATCTCGGATCCGGCGGCGTCAAGATGAGCAGACCTCTCATGATGAACTACTGCCGGCGAGGGAAAATGTTACGCCGGGCGGGCGGATCAGTAAAAGCCGAGCTGCAGACGAGCGGCCTCGCTCATCATTCCCTGATTCCACGGCGGGTCGAAGACCACTTCGACTTTCGCCTTCGAGATCTCCGGCAGCTTCTCGAGCCGCTTCTGGATGTCCTGGGCCAGAATGTCTCCCATGCCGCAGCCCGGGGCGGTCAGGGTCATCTGGATGTTGGCGACCTGCCGGCCATGGGTACCGGCGGGGGCGGCGGGGTCCGCGGGGTCCGCGGGGTCGGCCGGTTCGAGCTGGCAGCTGTAGACCAGCCCGAGCTCGACGATGTTCACCGGGATCTCGGGGTCGTAGCAGCTCCGCAGGACGTCCCAGACGCGGTCGTCGAGCGACTTCGCCTCGTCCCCGGCGACCGGAAGCGGGGCCGCCGGAGCCTCCATTCCGATGGCGTCGAGGTTCTCGGGGTCGATCCGGTAGAGGCCGCCGTAGTCGGTCGTCACGGTCACGGTGCCACCCAGCTTCTGCATGATCATGACCCGGGTGCCTGCCGGAATCCGCGTCGGCGAGCCGTGGGGAATGACCACGGCGTCGATCTCGCGGCTGGTGATCGCTTCGGACCGGTCGGAGGAGCTCATCGCCGGACCATCTTACCCTTCCGGCCCGTTCCGAATCCGGGCGTGCGGAGGCCGTATGGGTCCTGAGATAAAGTCCGTATGCGCCGCATCCGCGGCCGAATCCCTAAGGCGTGGAGGTCTGGATGAAGCTCGCTCTTTTGCTCCTTGTCCCGTCCGTAGCTCTGATTTTCGCGAGCCAGGTCGCGGCCCAGCCCTCCTCCAGTCCGCCGGCGACGCGGATCGAACCGGTGACGGAGAAGCTCCACGGCGTCGAGCTCGTGGACGCCTACCGCTGGCTCGAAGGGGACAACTCGAACCCCGAGCGCATGGGACAGGTGACGCCGGAGGTTGGCGCATGGACGGACGAGCAGAATGCCTACACCCGGTCGGTTCTCGACAACCTGCCCGGACGGAAGGCGCTCGAAGAGCAGCTCCGTCCGTTGATGGAGGTGGGTTCGGTTTCGAAGCCGATGGTCCGCGGCGAGCGCTACTTCTTCTCGCGTCGGGAGGGCTCGCAGAATCAGCCGAGCTACTTCTGGCGCCAGGGTTACAAAGGGGAATCGAAGCTGCTGCTGGACCCCGCGCGGCTCGATCCGTCCGGGCTGACGACGATCACCTGGATCTCGCCCTCGCAGGACGGCAAGCTCGTGGCCTACGGCACCTATAAGTCGGGGGACGAGAACACCACCCTCTACCTGGCGGAGGTCGATTCCGGAAAGCGCCTGCCGCTGGAGATTCCCAACAAGACGCAGGCCCCCGACTGGATGCCTGACGGCTCCGGCTTCCTGTACCGGAACCTCAAGGACTCGAACGATCCGTACAGCGGGCAGGTGCTCTTCCACCGCCTCGGCACCGAGGTGGCGAAGGATGCGATCCTCCTGCGTCAGTTCACCAAGGAAGAGAACGAGAAGCTCGCGACGACCTGGGGCCCCGGCGGCGCGCTGTCGCGCGACGGCAGGTGGCTCACCCTAATGTACTGGACGGGGGGGCGCTCGAACGATCTCTGGGTGGCCGACTTTTCGCAATTCCTCGCCACCGGCAAACTCGAGAAGCGTGCGGTCTCCGTCGGCCAGGACGGCAACTCCTTCGGCTACGTCGACGGCGACACCCTCTTCGTCCAGACCAATCTGGGAGCACCGAACGGCCGCATCGACGCCTACGACCTCACGAGCTCCGCCGCGGACTGGAAGCCCCGAACCGTGGTCGCCGAACGCGCCGGGATGACGATCCAGAACGTCGGCATCGCCAAGGGCTTGCTGACGGTCGAGTACCTCCAGAACGCCTCCAGCCAGATCGAGCTGTTCGACACGTCCGGCAAGTCCGCCGGCAAGCTCAAGATGCCGGGGATCGGCAGCGCCGACCTCGCCACCGAACCCGACCGCACCGAGGCCTATCTGAACTTCACCAGCTTCAACTACCCGACCACCATCTTCCGCGTCGACCTCGCCCATCCCGCCGCCGAACCCGAGCTGTGGGAGCGTCCGCCGGTGCCGGTCGATCCGGCGAGCGTCGAAGTCAAGCAGGTCTGGTACAAGTCGAAGGACGGCACGCCGGTCAGCATGTTCGTCATGCACAAGAAGGGCCTCGCGCTCGACGGCACGAACCCCACCCTGCTCTGGGGCTACGGTGGCTTCAACGTCTCGGAGACCCCGGCCTTCTCGGCCACCATGTTCCAGTGGTGGGACGCCGGCGGCGTGATGGCTCTGCCGAACCTGCGGGGCGGCGGCGAGTATGGCGACGCCTGGCACGAGGCCGGGATGCTGGCCAAGAAACAGAACGTCTTCGACGACTTCATCGCCGCCGCCGAGTGGCTGATCGCGGAGAGGTACACCCGCTCCGCCAGGCTGGCGATCGCCGGCGGATCGAACGGCGGGCTGCTCACCGGCGCGGTTCTCACCCAGCGGCCGGAGCTCTTCCGCGCCGCGCTGGTGGCCGTGCCCCTCCTCGACATGCTGCGCTACCAGAATTTCCTCATGGCGCGATACTGGGTGCCCGAGTACGGCACGGCGGAGGATGCGGCGCAGTTCGCGTTCCTCGCGGCTTACTCGCCGTACCAGAAGGTGAAGGAGGGGGTCGCCTATCCTGCGGTCCTGCTCACCGCCGGCGAGAACGACAAGCGCGTGCATGCGCTGCATGCGCGCAAGATGGCGGCGGCGCTCCAGGCGGCGACCGCCGGGGTCGCGGGCGCGAAGCCGACGCTGCTCTGGGTCGACCGCGAGGCCGGGCACGGGCAGGGAAAGCCCCTCAATCTGAAGATCCGCGACGCGGCCGATCAGCGGATCTTCTTCATGTGGCAGCTCGGGATGTTGCCGCAGAGCTGAGTCGCTTCATCTCGCGATGATGCGAGGTGGGCTCTGGCGCTCGGGGATTCGAAGTGGGCGGGCAAGCTTCACTAGGAGCCAACTTCGAATCCCCGAGTGCCGGAGACCGCCTGCGATCTACCCTGAAGTTCCTCGCTACTGCAGATAGCCCAACGCCCGCAGGTGCTTCACCTGCTCCTCGCTCAGCGCCTGATCGGCCGGCGCCGTGCGCAGCGAATGGCGATAGCCAGAGGCCAGCCGCGCGAGGAGATCGCGCAGCAGGTCCGGGCGCTCGATCGAGAGGTCGCGCGCGGCGAGAGGATCGGCGGTCAGGTCGAAGAGCTCGCGGCGCTCGAGCGGCGGCCCATAGAGCTTGAAGGAGAGGCAGCGGCCGTCGTTTCCCAGCCCGAGCTCGAGCGGCGTCTCGCAGCCGGGTGTCGTCAGGCTCACCCGGTGCTTGCGCGCGCCGCGGGGCAGCTCGAGCCGGTAGCCCCTCCAGTCGGTTCCCAGAAGCAGGGTGGCGAACGGCCTTCCGTCCACGGTCACCTGGATCTCGCGCGGCTGGTGAAACGCCACGGCGCGGAACTCGAGGGCCGGCGGCAGGGCATCGAAGTGCGTCTCCTTGGAGACCCAGTGACCGTCGGACTCCATCACCGCCGAGGCCAGATTCGCCAGCAGAAGCTTGCCGTCGCGGACCGCGAGGAGCGCCTGGCCGTCGAAACGCAGGACCTTGACCTCCGCGTAAGCCTCCCCCGAGAGCGCTCGCTCCGGAGCGCGAAGTTGCGGCGCGAGGCTCCTGCCCGAGAGGCCCGGCGGCGGTGGAACTCCGGCGAGGTCGAAGATCGTCGGGGCGAAGTCGATCGTCTGGGCCAGGCTGCCGATCCGCAGACCCTGCCGCTGTTGCGGATGCACGACCAGCAGCGGAACTCTCAGGCACTCGGGATAGATCTGCGTGTGCACGAGCTTGCCGTGCTCGAAGAACTCCTCACCGTGGTCCGAGGTGAAGATCACCGTCGTCTCCTCAGCCAGGCCGCTCGCTTCGAGGTCGGCGAAAAGTTGCCGCAGGCGGTCGTCGAGATAGCGGATCGAGGCGTCGTACATCGCCTCGTAGTAGGCGATCGCTCGAGGCGTCGTTTCGGCGAGGCCGTTGTTGACCGCGGCGAAGTGCGGGCCCGTCGGCTCGCCGGCTCCAGGCGGCGGCGGCCCGGGCCAGAACATCCGGCGATAGCGCTCCGGCGGCCAGTACGGATCGTGCACCGTATAAGTGTGGAGGAAGAGAAAGAAGCGCTCGTCCGGCTTTACCGAGCGGAGAAATTCGACCCCTCGCCCGAAAGTGCGCTCGACGTCGCTGTCGTCGCCATACGGGGTGTCGGTCCACTCGTCGAAGCCGCGCGCGAAGCCGTAGCCGCCCTGGGCGTAGCCTCCTTCCGTATGTCCGGCGGTACGGAAACCGGCGTGGAGGAGGATCTCGGGCAGAGTGCGGATCTCCGGCGCGAGCACGCTCGAAGGCGGAAAGACACCGTGCTCGGCCGGGTAGAGACCGGTGAACATCGACATGTGCGACGGCAGGGTCGACGGCACCTGCGCGAAAGCCTGCTCGAAGACCGTCGCGCGGCCGGCGAGCTCATCGAGGAACGGCGAGGTCGCCTTCGGATAGCCGTAGAGTCCGAGATGGTCGGCGCGCAGGGCGTCGATCGAGATCAGGATGTAGCCGCGGGTCGGGGCGGGCTCGAAGCCGGTCTGCGGCGGCTGGGCCGACGTCACCGCCGGAGCCGGCCCCGGTGCCGCCGCGGGTGCGTTGCAGCCTCCGATGGCGCCGATGGCGCCGATGGCGGCGATGGCGCAGATGGCGGCGATGGCGCCGATCCCTCCGCTCACTCCGATGCCGGAAGGAGCTCCGCAAGCGGCCACGCGGGCGGAAAGCAGACGGCCAAGGCGACTCATCGGAGGGTCGAGTTTAGCCCGTGTTGATAGAATTGCCTTGGCAAATCTAGAGGGGACTCACCGACATGAGGGTTCTGGTCACCGGTCATCACGGCTACATCGGCTCGCTTCTGATGCCGCTCCTTGCCGAACGCGGCGTCGACGCCTGCGGTTTGGACAGCGATCTCTTCGCGGACTGCACCTTTGGTCTTCCAGTCGCCGAATCGTGGGCCTCGCGCCAGATGGACCTGCGTGACGTTACGGTGGGCGAGCTCGAGGGCTTCGACGCCGTGATGCATCTCGCCGCGCTGTCGAACGATCCACTCGGCGACATCAACCCCAATCTCACCTACGACATCAACCTCGAGGGCTCTCTGCGGCTCGCGCGCCTGGCCAAGGAGGCCGGCGTCGGCCGCTTTCTGTTCTCGTCTTCCTGCAGCAACTACGGGGCATCGGGAGACGGACTCCTGGATGAGCAGGCGGTGCTCGCGCCGCTCACCCCTTACGCCGTCTCGAAGGTGAAGCTCGAGGAGGAGCTCGCACGGCTCGCGGACGATACCTTCGCCCCGGTCTTCCTGCGCAACGCCACCGCCTACGGCATCTCACCGCGCTTGCGCGTCGATCTCGTGCTCAACAATTTGACCGCGTGGGCGGTCACGACGGGAAAGATCGTGCTGCAGAGCGACGGCACCCCCTGGCGCCCGATCGTCCACGTCGAGGATATCTGTCGCGCCTTCCTTCTCCTGCTCGACGCTCCGCGCGAGAAGGTCCACGCCCAGGCGTTCAACATCGGCGCCTCGGCGGAGAACTACCGGATCCGCGAGCTCGCCGAGATCGTCGGCGAAACGATTCCCGGCTGCGAGGTCACCTTCGCTGCGGGCGCCGGACCCGATGCCCGCAACTATCGCGTGAGCTGCGACAAGCTCGCCGACACCTTCCCGGAGTTCCGTCTGAAGTGGAACGCGAGGAGCGGCGCGCGCGAGATCTACGAGGCCTATCTCGCGGCGGGCCTGTCGAAGGCCGAGTTCGACGGCCCGCGGTACAAGCGTCTGGCGCACATCCGCCAGCTGCTCGATGCCGGGACGCTCACCTCCGACCTGCGGTGGAAGGAAGCGGCGCCGATCGCCCTTTGAAGCCGATGTGGGACAACCTCTCTGCCGACACCCGCCGCCTGCGCGAGATCAAGAGCAAGGGCGCCCCCTGGTACGTCCTCGAGTCGCTGCTGTTCGAGAACGGCTACCAGGCGGTGGTGTTGCATCGGCTGGCACACTGGTTCAAGGCGCGCGGCGTTCCGGTTCTCGGGCCGGCGATCTCCCGTTGCAACCACTTCCTGACCGGCGTCGATATCGCCCCCGCGGCACGGATCGGCCCCGGCCTGCGGATCGCCCACGGTACCGGCATCGTCGTCGGCAACGGGGTGGAGATCGGCGCTGACTGCCTGTTGATGCACGGCGTCACGCTCGGTGCCCCGACGCTGTCGCGTATCGGCGACATGCCGAAGCTCGGCGACCGCGTCACGGTCGGCGCCCAGGCGAGCATTATCGGCCCGGTCACCATCGGCAACGACGCCTTCATCGGCGCGCACGCTCTGGTCACGCGGAGCATTCCGCCCGGCAGCAAGGTGTTGAGCAAGGCCGGGCTCGATGTTCGGAGCGGAACCGACGCACCCGCAGAATGACGCCGGCGGCTTTTTCAGCGACACCGCTTCGCCCGCCTGGATTGTAGAATCGGTCGCGCGAAGTCAGGCCTTATTCAGCGGTCGATCTGGATATTCTCCTTGGTTCCGCTGTTGGCGACCGCGATCATGATGCCCAATCCGATCGCGATCACCAGCCCGACCGCTGTCCAGAAAGTCCCGATCGACTCGAGGACGCCGATCTTCCACAACGCCGCGAGAATTCCACCGATCAGGATGACGTAGCCTAAGAGGTACATTCCGGTCCATTTCATGATGGAACGGAGTTAAGCAAGGCGAGTGCCACATCGCCGCTTACAACGTGTGCCGCTCAGTCGAGCGGCGGCATGTCGGTGCCGTAGACGTACTTCTCGAAGAACGGCTGCCAGTCGGTTGCGGTCATCTGCTGCAGGATCGCCGGCAACATCCGCGTCTCGATCGGCTTGAAGGTGAAGTTGCGCACCAGGGCGCGAACGAAGCTGAAGAACTGCGGATCTCCCTGTTCGGCGCCGCCCTTCAGCCGGGCGAATTCGCCGCGGATGGCGTGCAGTACGAGGGGGCCCTTGGCATAGAGCAGATTCTGCCGATCGAACCCGTCGGCTTCGTCCTCGAAGGCCAGCTGGTCGGCGAGGAAGATGCTCGCTCCCGGCTTGAGCGTTCGGGCACCGTTCTTCCACTCTCTGAGCGCGAGATCGAAGCGGCGCAAGCCTTCCTTTGCGTTGGGGCTGGTGCGCTGGATGCAGGTCGCCGAAACGTAGTCGGCAATGCTCTCGGAGAGCCAGCCGTCCTGGCCGGTAGCGAGCTGGACGATGTGGGGGAAGAAACCGTGGGCCACCTCGTGGGCGAAGCGCTCGTTGATGCCGCGCGAGGTCGCCGCATTGAGGAAGGCCTCGTCCTCGTCGCCGGCGGTGGCGCGCGCCGTCGTGGCGTTGTTGAAGGCCTCCTTGGTGATGTAGATGACCCCCGCCGGGGCGACGCCGAAGCCCCAGTCGTTGATCTCCAGGATGTCGAGCTCGCGGAAAGGGTAGGAGACGCCGAACCAGGTCTCGTAGCAGCTCTTGGCGACGAAGAAATTCTTCGCCAGGCGCCGGGCGGCGGCCTCCTTGGGCCGGGCGTAGGTGGAGACGACGGCGCGGTAGCCATCCTGCTCCTCGGTTACCGACTGATACTTGCCCGCGAGCACCACCGGGTAGCGGAAAGCGCCCTCGAGGCGGGAGTGAGTCCGGTTCGTGCCCTCGGTCGAGCTGTTTTCTACGGTCTCGCCCGATACGAAGGGAACGAACGGTTTCGGAACTTCGACCCGGATGTCGTAGCTCGACGTATCCAGAGCTCCGTCGCCGGGGGCGGGCGAAATCTGGCCGGCACCCAGATCGAAGTAGTTGTCGCCGCCCGGCTGCTGGGCGAACTCTCCCTCGACGACCGTCTCGACGACGACCGACTCGCCGACCGGGAGCGCACGGGGGAGGGCGACGAGCAGCTCGCCGCGAAAAAAGCGGAACGAAGCGGGCTGGGAATCGACCAGGACCCTGTTGACACGAACAGGGTGGATGCGCTCGTCGTTGTCGAAGACGAACTCCCCGATGGCGAACGACAGCAGGCGGAGGGCGGCGCTCGCCGAGACGACTTTGCTGCGCGAGGTGACGAGGACGTGCGCGCCGCGGTCGTTGACGATCTCCGAGGTCACTTCAGGAACGGAGAACGGGAACTCGACCGGGTCCCACCACTTCCTTCCGACGGGCTGAGAGATCAGCTGCCGTTGCCGCAGCCGCCCGGCCAGATCGCCATAGGGCGCCGGCAGCGATTCGAGCTCGGTCAGGCTCTCGATCCGGGCGTTCGCGCGGGGATCGACATCGAGCGCGAAAACGCCCTTGTCGCTGCGCAGAAGGGCGTGGACGTAGCCCTTCCCGCCGTTGGCCCGGGCGAGCGAGAGATCGCGCGCCGGGTTGGCGGAGAGGAGCTTCTCGATCA
>JAYTAM010000180.1:0-3776 GCA_043737505.1 Thermoanaerobaculia bacterium | reverse complement strand
GAAGTGGGCGGGCAAGCCTCACTAGGAGCCCACTTCGAGTTCTCGAGTGCCGGAGTCCGCCCACCACGACTGCCTCGAACGCGGCGCTTCTGCTAGTTTCCGCAGGGCGCCGGCGGAGCAACCTTCGCCGGAACGAGCCGTACCTAGCCGAAAACCTGACAGCCTCCCCCGGAGAACCGCCCGATGCCGCTTCGCGCCCGCTTCTCGTTCGCCCTCCTGTTCGTCGCTGTGCTGTGTTTCGGCTCATCAGCGAGCCTCACCGCCGACGACGGCCACCCGCACGGCCCGGCGATCTCGCCTCCGCGCCAGGTCGCGCCCCCTGCGGATGAGGTGAAAGCCGAGAAGGAGCCGTCGAAGAAGGACGAGGAGCCCGAGAATGCCGACAAAGGCGACAAAGACGACAAAGACGACAAGGGCGACGACAAGAAGGACGACAAGCCCAAGTGGGACGTGAGCCAGCCGCCCGGGCCGCACCATGACGTGGCCATCGACGTCGACGAGGGGACCTGGATGACCGTCGATCTGTCGCCCGACGGCAAGGAGATCGTCTTCGACCTGCTGGGCGACATCTACACCATGCCGGCGGCCGGGGGTGAGGCGAAAGCGATCAGTTCGGGCGTCTCGTGGGACATGCAGCCGCGCTATTCGCCCGACGGAAAGTGGATCGCCTTTACCAGCGATCGCGCCGGCGGCGACAACATCTGGATCATGAAGCGCGACGGCGCGGACGCGAAGCAGGTCTCGAAGGAGAGCTTCCGGCTGGTCAACAGCCCCGCCTGGAGCCCCGACGGCCAGTGGATCGCCGGCCACAAGCACTTCACCGCCGAGCGCTCGCTCGGCAGCGGCGAGATCTGGCTCTGGCACCGCACCGGTGGCGACGGTCTGCAGATGACCGAGAAGCCGAACGATCAGAAGGACGTCGGCGAGCCGGCCTTCTCGCCCGACGGCCGCTACATCTACTTCAGCCAGGACACGACCCCGGGCGCGACCTTCTCCTACAACAAGGATTCGAACGACCAGATCTACGTCATCCGCCGCCTCGACCGCGAGACTGGAAAGATCGTCGACTTCGTGGACGGCCCAGGTGGAGCGATCCGGCCGACGCCGTCGCCAGACGGCAAGCGCCTGGCCTACGTCCGCCGCGTGCGCTTCCAGTCGGTGCTCTTCGTTCAGGACCTGGCCTCCGGTATCGAACAGCAGGTCTACGCGCACCTCGACCGCGACATGCAGGAGACCTGGGCGATCCACGGCGTCTACCCCGCGATGGGCTGGGCGAAGGACGGCAGCGCGCTGGTCTTCTGGGCCGGCGGGAGGATCCATCGTCTGAACCTGCCGCCGACGCTCGATCCGAACGGGCAGACTGCGGGGCGGGTCGCCGCGATAGCCGATGCGACCGCCACGACCCCCACGACCGCCACGACCCCTGCGACGCCTGCGACCCCTGCAATCATTCCGTTCCGCGTGCGCGACAAGCGCCAGGTCACCGAAGCGCTGCGCTTTCCGGTCGAGGTCGCGCCGGAGCTCTTTCCGCTGAAAATGGTCCGATTCGCCCAGACCTCCCCCGACGGCAAGCGGGTCGCCTTTCAGGCGCTCGGCGAGATCTGGATCAAGAATCTGCCGGACGGGCGGCCGGAGCTGCTCACTCCGGAGCACGACGAGTTCGAGTACTTCCCCTCCTGGTCGCGGGACGGCAAGTGGATCGTCTACACCACCTTCGACGATGACACGTTCGGCAGCGTCCGAGTCGCGCCGGCCACCGGCGGGGCGGGGCGGAAGATCACCCAGGACCCGGGTCACTACTTCGAGCCGGTGTTCACTCCCGACGGCACGTCGATCGTCTATCGCAAGGGGACCGGGAACTATCTGCGGGGCCAGGCCTGGGGCCGCGACGCTGGAATCTACGTCGTGCCCATCGCCGGGGGCACGCCGACGCTGGTGACCGAAGAGGGCTTTCTGCCTCAGTTTGGAGGCTCGGGCGACCGCCTCTATCTCGTCCGAGTCGGCGACGAGGACAAGCGCTCGCTGGTATCGATGACGCTCTCCGGGGCGGATCTCCGCACGCACGCGACGTCGGAGGCGGCGACCGAGTTCCGTCTCTCGCTCGACGGGGAGTGGCTCGCCTTCACCGAGCGCTGGAACGTCTTCGTCACGCCGTTCGTCGCTACCGGCAAGGCGGTCGAAGTCGGGCCCAAGGCGAGCGCCGTACCGGTTACGCGGGTGTCGAAGGACGCCGGAGAGGCTCTCCACTGGTCGGGCGACTCGAAGAGCCTGCACTGGTCGCACGGTCCGGAGCTCTTCACCCGCGAGGTCAAGGACGCCTTTGCCTATCTCGACGGCGCGCCGACGAAGCTTCCCGAACCGCCGGCGACCGGCGTCCGTCTGGGCTTCAACGTCGCCTATGGCGCCCCCAAGGGAAGGATGGCGCTCGTCGGCGGGCGTATCGTGACGATGCGGAATGGCGCCCGGGGGGCGCTCGAGGAAGTGATCGAAGATGGCGTGGTGGTGGTCGAGGGCAACCGCATCGTGGCGGTGGGGCCGCGGACGGGCCCCGGCGCTCCGGTGCTCTCTTCGGCGACGAAGATCGTCGACGTCGCCGGCAAGACCCTCATCCCCGGTCTGGTCGACGTCCACTGGCACGGGGCGCAGGGGAGCGACAAGCTCATCCCGCAGCAGAGCTGGGTGAACCTCGCCAGCCTCGCCTACGGCGTCACGACGCTCCACGATCCGTCGAACGACACCGGCGAGATCTTCGCCGCCGCCGAGCTCCAGAGGGCCGGCACGATCGTCGCGCCGCGGATTTTTTCGACCGGCACGATCCTCTACGGCGCCAAGGGCGACTTCAAGGCCGAGATCGAGTCGGAAGAGGACGCGCTTTCCAACCTCCGCCGCTTGAAAGCGGCCGGTGCCTTCTCGGTCAAGAGCTACAACCAGCCGCGGCGCGAGCAGCGGCAGCAGGTCATCGCCGCCGGCCGCGAGCTCGGCATGATGGTGGTCCCCGAGGGCGGCTCGCTGCTGGCGCAGAACCTCACTCAAGTGGTCGACGGCCACACCGGCGTCGAGCACTCGCTGCCGGTCGGCACGATCTACGCGGACGTCACCCAGCTATGGAGCGGCACCCAAGTGGGCTACACGCCGACCCTCGGCGTCGCCTACGGCGGCCTGATGGGCGACGAGTACTGGTACGCCCACACCGACGTCTGGGCGGAGAAGCCGCTCGCCGACCTGGTGCCGCGGCAGCTCCTCGATCCGCGCTCGCGTCGCCGGGCGACGGCGCCGGACGGTGAGTGGAACCACCTGCTGGCGGCGAAGAACGCCGCGGAGCTGCGGGCGGCCGGTGTTTCGGTACAGCTCGGTGCGCACGGGCAGCGCGAGGGGCTGGCGGCGCACTGGGAGCTGTGGATGTTCGTCCAGGGCGGTATGACGCCACATCAGGCGCTCGAGGCCGGGACGCTCGCCGGGGCGAAGTATCTCGGACTGGATAAGGATGTCGGTTCGATCGAGGCCGGCAAGCTCGCCGACCTCGTCGTCCTCGACGCCAATCCGCTCGACGACATCCGGCAGTCGACGAGGCTCCGCTACGTCCTCGCCAACGGCCGGCTCTACGACTCGGCGACGATGAACGAGATTGCGCCCGAGGCGAAGGAGCGCGCGCCGTTCTGGTGGGAGTGAGGGGTCAGGCTCGCTCGTCCGTCGCGGGCTCGCTTGGATCGTCCGCTGGGGCGTGTGGTCTCCGGCAGTCGGGATCTCAGGGCCGGCTCCTAGTGAGGCTTGGTCGC
>JAYTAM010000179.1:0-8603 GCA_043737505.1 Thermoanaerobaculia bacterium | reverse complement strand
GCGACCGGTCGCCGATCAGAAAGCTCATGGCGGTGATCTCGAAAGCGCCGGCAGAGGCGACCTGGGGCGGGAAGTCGTCGCCCTGGTCGAGCCTCCACCAATAGATGTCGCCGGTGGCGGTGCCGCCGAAGAGATTCGCCTGGTCGCGGTCGATCAGCATCTGGGTGAGCGGCGGCACGCCGCTGAAGACCATGCGCTCCTCCGAAGCGGCGACCTCGCCCGAGAAGGTGTTGGTGACCGCTTCCCGCTTGACCACCGCGAGGCTGCCGTCGGCGAGCTGCGCGGCGGCAGCCGCCTTCTCGGCCCCCTGGACCTGGGCGGCGAAGATGCCGAGCGGGCGGCGCTCGAGATCCACCTCCAGCGCGATCGGCGCGGGGAACTCGGGATGGACGCTCCGGCTGCCGTCCTGGGCGTAGTCGACTCGCCAGTCGATCGTCTGGGCCATGACTCGGCCGTCGCTGGTCGAAGCCGTGACCGCGGTGCCGCCGGGCGGAACTCGCACCGCGACCAACCCCTCGCCGGCGAGTTGCTGCTCGACGACGACTTCGCCGTCGGCCAGGCGGACGATCTGAATGATGCCGCCCGGTTCGAGCAGCGCTGCGTGGGTCTGGTACTCGTCGACGGTGAGCGCCTGGACCTCGCGATTCACCGCCACGGTGGCGCCGAGGGCGATCTGCGCCGGTCGCGTGAGAGGAATCACTTCGAGCAGAATGAAGAAGAGGATGCCGAGGATGCTGGCGATGATCGCCATGCCTCCGCCGGTGACGACCCAGCGGGCGATCCGATCGACGATCAGGCGTCGCGCGGCGGTCCGTTCCGTCGCTTTCGTCGCGGGCCGCTGCGAGCTCCGCGGCCGGCCTCTGTCCGAGAGGTCGGGGGCGGGGGTGGGCGGGAGAGTGCCGTCGAGAGTCGTCATTCGGCGGGAGGTGAGGTCGAGTCGCAGCCAGGCAGGAAACGAAAGACCCGACGACGATACCGCCGCCGGGTCCCGGAGTCTCCCGCTTGCCTACTTCAGCTTCGCCAGCTCCTCGCCCGCGACCTTGGCCGGGATCGGCAGATAGCCGTCCTTCACCACGGTCTCCTGGCCCTCGCGCGATCCGACGTAGCGCAGGAACTCGCGGACCAGCGGATCCATGGGCTTCCCGGGCGCTGCGTTGTAGTAGACGTAGAGATAGCGCGAGATCGGGTACTTGCCCGACAGGACGTCTTCGGAGCTGGTGGTGTAGTAGGCGTCGCCCTTCTCGGAGAGCGAGAGCGCCTTGACGCCCGAGGTGCGGTAGCCGATGCCGCTGTAGCCGATGCCGAAGCGGTCCTCGGTGACGCCCTGGACCACCGACGCCGAGCCCGGCTGCTCCTTGACGGTGTCCTTGAAGTCGCCTTTGGCGAGCGCGATCTCCTTGAAGTAGCCGTAGGTGCCCGAAGCGGAGTTGCGGCCGTAGAGCGAGATCGGCTTCGCGGCCCAGTCGCCGGAGAGACCGAGGTCGCCCCAGGTCTTCGCGTCCTTGCCGCCGCGCTTGCGGGTCTTCGAGAAGACGGCGTCGACTTCCTTCAGCGAGAGCTTCTCGATCGGGTTGTCCTTGCTGACGTAGACCGCGAGACCGTCGACTGCGACGCGGACCATCGAGGGCTTGTAGCCGTACTTCTTCTCGAATTCGTCGATCTCTTCCGCCTTCATCGGCCGGCTCATCGGGCCGAGCTGGGCGGTGCCGGCGATGAGGGCCGGCGGGGCGGTGGAGGAGCCCTTGCCTTCGACCTGGATGCGCACGTTCGGATACTGCTTGCTGAAGCCCTCGGCCCAGAAGGTCATGAGGTTGTTCAGCGTGTCGGAGCCGATCGAGCTCAGGTTGCCGGAGATGCCGCTCGACTTGGCGTAAGGCGCGATCGCCGCGTCCACCTGCACTTGCTGAGCTGCGAGAGGTGCAGTGGCGACAACCGCCTGGAGTGCGAGCAGCGGGAGTGCAGTTGCGGCGAGAGCGAGGAGCGACTTGCGCTTCATGGGTGATTCCTCCGTGTAGGTGGTGATCCCGGCCGCGGCACCCGAGGGCGCCGCGCTCCAGTGGCAGGGAGACTCTGTCAACCGGGTTTGTCAGGCGGGGAACCGCTATGTGACAGCGGTGTGACAACCACGTCAGAGCGCCGGCGGGGTGGTACTGCCGGGGCTGCGCCCGGTCTCGGCGAGGAAACGGGAGCGCAGGGCGTCGGCTTCGGCACGGCGCCCCTCGTTCACCGGCAGGCCGTAGCCCGGGGCGTCCACGACGCCCTGGAAGAGGCGCTCGGCGGAGGCAGTGTTGCCGAGGCGATGCTCGACCAGAGCGAGCCCCGATGTCGCCTGCCATGCCGTGGCGTGATCGAGCCCGAGGGTCTCGCTGAACAGCCGGCGCGCCTCCGTGAACGCCGCCCGGGCCTCTGCCAGGCGGCCGAGCTCGAGCAGCACCCGTCCGCGCCGGCTCTGGATGCGGGCGAGGTCGGTGGCGACTCCCGGTCCTGCGGCGAGCGCGACCTCTCGCGCACGATCCAGGTAGCCGAGGGCAGCCCCCGGTTCGTTGCTGGCGAAGGCGAGAGCGCCGAGGTTGGAGAGCGCCGCTTCGTGCCCGCTGTCCGTGGGCGCGACCTCTTCGTAGATCTCGACGGCGAGCAGAAGAGAACTCCGGCGCGCGGTGGTATCGCCGCCGGCCTCGAGCCGGTCGGCGGTCGCGAGATGCCAGTCGGCGCGATGCCGGGAACGATCCAGGCCGGTGTCGCGGAGGTGTCGGTCGAGCTCATCGAGCCGGCGCCCGGCATCCTCGGCATCGCCCGCCTGCAGGGCGATCCAGACCTCGAACATCAGGCTGTCGAGGAGCTCCGGATCGTCGGCTGCGAGGCGCTGGGCGAGATCCTGGCTGTTCAACCGGGCGAGCCGCCGCGCCGGTTCCAGCTCATCGAGATAGGTGTAGATCGTCGCCGTCAGGTCGCGCAGCGTGGCGCGGGTTTCGGGGTCCTCGGCGAGCTCGCCCTCCAGGCGCAGGGCAGCGATGTCGACCAGCTCCCGGGCGGTGATCTCACCCCGCGGGCGCGCGCTGGCGACGCGCGGGTCGCTCGCCTTGAAGACGCCGACGAGAAAATCTGCCGTCGCATTCGCGCGCCGGGCCTCGCTCGCGGTGCGCGCACTCTGCCAGAGAATGCCGCCCAGCCCGATCGCCAAGGCCAGGGTCAGCGCTGCGGCGAGCCCGACGCTCAGGCGGTGGCGGCGGGCGAACTTCAGGATGCGGGTGGTGTTTCCGATGTGCCGCGCCTGGATCGGCTGGAGGCGCGAGTAGCGTTCGAGGTCGGCGGCGAAGGCCTCGGCCGACGGGTAGCGATCGGCCGGATCGATCGCCAACGCCTTGGCGAGGATCGCGTCGAGGTCGCCGGCGAGAGCGCGGGAGAGCGCCGCGGGAGAGAGTCCGCCGACGGTGACAGCGTGGTTGGGGTCGACCCGGCTCGAAGCGCGCGGCGCCTCGCCCACCGCTCCGAGGACCTGCAGCAGCCGCGCCGGACCGGAGGTCGAGGCGAACGGCCGCCGGCCGGTGAGGAGCTCGTAGAGCAGCACGCCGAGCGAGTAGACGTCGGTGGCGACGGTCACCGGCGCTCCGGTCAGCTGCTCGGGCGCGGCGTAGTCCGGCGTCGCGATCCGCGTCCCCTCGACGGTGAGCTGGGTGAGCCCGACGCTGCGCTCGCCCGATTCCCCGCTGCCGTCCCCTTCGAGCAGCTTGGCGATTCCGAAATCGAGAAGCTTCACGACTCCCTCGGGCGTCACCAGCACGTTCGAGGGCTTGAGGTCGCGGTGGACGACGAGACGCGCGTGCGCCGACTGAACTGCCCCAGCAACGTCGCGAAGCAGGCGCAGGCGGACCGCCAACGGGTGGGCGGCGACGCGGCAGGCTTCCGTGATCGGGATGCCCGAGATCAGCTCGAGAGCGAGGTAGGAGCGACCTTCGGCGGTGACGCCGGCATCGAGGAACTGGGCGATGTTCGGGTGGCTGAGCCCGGCGAGGATGTCGCGCTCCCGCCTAAAGCGGCGCTGCATCGCGGCCCCGGAAAAGTGCGTGTGCGGAAGCTTGAGGGCGACGCGGCGCTCGTAGGCGCCGTCACTCCTCGCGGCAAGCCAGACGACGCCCATGCCGCCGCGTCCCAGCTCACTCTCGAGGGTGTAGGGGCCGATCCGCTCGCCGGCGAGAGGCCCGGCTTCGCGCTCCTCGGCGTCGGAGGCATCCTCGGCATCGTCGGCAGCGTCGGCATCGTCGGCAGCGTCGGTACCGGCCCGCATCGCCGCCAGCGCTCCGCTCCCGAGGTCCGCGGCGTCATCGTCCGCGGCGAGCACTTCCCGGAGGAAGGGCAGGACCTCGGCGTGCGCCGCCGGTAGGGCGTCGAGCCAGAGTTCGCGCGCCTCCTCCGGCACCTCGAGGGCGCGATCGAGGAGGCGCGAGAACTCCGGCCAGAGCTCGGCCGGACAGGGCAGCCGGCTCATGCGGAGAGCATGGTGTGCAGCAGGAGCCGGGCTTTCTGCCAGTCGCGCCGCACGGTGCGATCGGTGAGCGCGAGGGCGTCAGCGATCTCGCTTTCCGAGAGTCCGCCGAAGTAGCGCATCTCGACCACCCGGGCCAGACGGGGCTCGACCTTCTCGAGCTCGCGCAGTGCGTCGTCGACCCGCAGAGGCTCGGCGGCGAGCGCCATCCGTCCGCCGTCGACGACGGCGGTATCGAGCGTCACCGGCGAAACGCCGCCGCCGCGGCGCTCGGCCTGGCGCTCGCGCACCAGATCGACGATCACCGAACGCATGACGCGCGATGCATAGGCGAAGAACTTGCTCCGGCTCTCGACCTTGAGCCGGCCCAGCCGCGCCAGCTTCAAGTAGGACTCGTTGACCAGCGCCGTGGTGTCGAGAACCGTGTGCGGTCGGCTGCCGCGCAGACGGGCGCGGGCCACCTTCTTGAGCTCGCCATAGGCCGCTTGCCAGAGGGCGTCGACCGGTACGCCGGGGCCGTCTTTCCAGGCCTCGATCAACTCCGTCAGGTCGCCCGGTAGGGGAGAGGCCGTCACCCAGCGAGCTTACTGCACCCGATGTCCGGATTCGGGTCGGCGATCCGTTCGCCAGACCAGAGGACCCGCTCACGAAGCAGACGACTGGGCGCTACGGAGAGACCATGCGAACCCGAAACCGACTCCCAACGCCGTACGCCTGGATCGCCGCTTGCGCAATGGCCGCCGGCGTCCCGCCCCTTGCTGCGCTCGATGCCGTCGTCGGCACCGGGACTCCGGAGTCGTGCACCGAAGCCGCCCTCGACGCCGGCATGTTCGACCTCGCGCTCGGCGGTGGCAGGCTGACTTTCGACTGCGGACCTCTTCCACACCTCATTGTCGTGACCAACCAGAAGTCGCTTTTCGACCTCGATGGGGCGAACTTCGTGCAAGTGGACGGCGGCGGGAAGATTACCCTCTCGGGCGGCAACTCGACGCGGATCTTCTACGTCGCCGACCAGGCGGATGCCGAGATTCTCAATCTCGTCCTCACCAACGGCGCCGCCGCCACCGGCGGCGCGATCCTCGTCGCCGGTCAGGTCGGCAATCCGCGCACCCAGCTCTTTCTGTTGAATGTCACGGTCCGCGACAGCGTCGCCTCGAACTGGGGTGGCGGCATCGGCGCCCAGAATGCCGACCTGCTCATCTCCGACAGCCGGCTCGTCGACAATCGAGCCGACGGAGTGGGCGGGGGCGGGGGTGGGGGTCTCAGCCTGAACTACGGCTCGCTCTTCTTCGTCCAGTCCGAGCTGTCCTCGAATCGAGCTCTGGGTGGCGACGGCGGCGGAGCGGAGCTCCTGAATGCGCTGGCGAGCTTCGGCAACAGCCGGATCGAAGGCAACCTGGCCGACAATCCAGGCCCGAACCCGAGTTACGGGGGCGGGATCGCGCTGCGCGGAGACGACCTCGGCAACACGTTCGTCTACAGCAGCTGGATTCGGGCCAACGAGTCCGACGTCGGAGGCGGCATCGGCGTCTACTTCGAAGGAACCCTGCGCCTCGAAACCACGACCCTGGCCGACAACGTCGCTACTTCGTATGGAGGCGGACTCGGCCTGGGCTTCGATACGACCGCCTACGTCACCGCGGTCACCTTCGAGCGCAATCGCGCGAACAACGGCGGCGGCGCTTCCAACTACGGCACGATCGAGCTCGAGAATGTCACCTTTTCGGAGAATTTCCTGGCTCCGGCGGCGGCCGGCGGCGGGCTCCATAACACCGGCGAAGCGACGCTATTCGATGTGACCTTCGCCGGCAATCGGGCGGGCACCGGCGGCGCGATCGCGGACGGTGCGGTGTCGCCGTTTGGGTTCCTCGACCTGCGCAACGTCCTGTTCGCCGGCAACGTCGCGACCACCGCGGCGCCCTCCTGCTCGCTGCTGCGCCCGATCACCGTCTCGCGCAGCCTCTGGCCCGACACCAGCTGCGGCGCCTCCTCGGCGGGCTCGAACCTGCCCAACACCGTCGTCGAGCTCTCGCCGCTCGAGTACTCCTGCAGTGGCCTCGCCGCCGAAGTGACGCGGACGCACGCTTTCGCCACCGCCGGGAACGCGGCGGTGGACAGCGGCGTCTGCGATGCCCTGCTCACCACCGTCGACCAGCGCGGGGTGGTCCGCCCGCAGGGCGCCGCCTGCGACATCGGCGCCTATGAGTGGGCCGCAGAGTCGTGCCATTCCCCGTTCCGCGACGGCTTCGAGAGCGGCACCACCTTCGCCTGGAGCGCGCGCGTCCCGTGACGCGGCGGCTCCCTAACCCTGCCCGCCCACTTCGGAGGACCCCGATGCATCCGTCCCGCCAGCTCGATCGTCTCGCCACCGCTTCACTTCTCCTTTGCCTGACTCTCGCGGCGCCGCTGTGCGCTTCCGATGCCGTCGTCGGCTCGGGCACGCCGGCCTCGTGCACCGAGGCGGCTCTCGACGCAGCTATCCTCTCGGTCACCACCGGCGGCGGCTCCCTCTCGTTCGCCTGCGGCGCTGCGCCCCACACCATCCTGGTCACCACCGAGAAGATTGTTTTCGGCGAAGTGACCCTCGACGGCGGCGGGCGGATCACCCTCTCGGGCGGCCTTGGGACGCGGATCCTGCACGTTCTCTCGCCCGCGATCGTCTTCGTGCAGGGTCTCTCCTTCACCCACGGCTTTTCGAGCACCGGAGCGGGTGGCGCGATCTTCGTCGACGGAACGGGCGCGATCGGCGACACCCGCTTTTCGCTTCACAACTCGAGCGTCCGCAACAGCATCTCCGGCGCCTGGGGAGGAGGGATCGCGGCGAAGAACGCGACTCTCTCGCTGCTCCTCACTTCGGTCTCCGGGAACGAATCGACCGGCGGCGGAGGCGGAATCAATCTCAACACCGGGCTGCTGCAGCTCTTCAGCAGTGAGATCGCCGACAATCGCGCTGGTGGCAGCGGCGGCGGCGTCGAATTCTGGACCGGCGAGCTCTTCATGGACGGCACGTCGATCGATCGCAACGTGGCCGACGACCCCTTGTTTCTGACCTCCGGCGGCGGCATGTCGATACGCGATCTCGCGATCGCGAGCATCGAGACCAGCCGATTCTCCGGCAACCGGAGCGCCCGCTCCGGGGGCGGCCTCCACGTCTGGGGTGCGTCCAACCTCCTGCTCTCCGAAACGGAGCTCACCGACAACCAGGGGGTCGACGGTTTGGGCGGCGGCATGTTCGTCGAATCGGCGGCCGAGGTCGAGGCGTCGAACGTGACGTTCGCCGGGAACCGGGCAGGTAATGGCGGTGGCGCGATCCTCAGCTCGGGCCCCCTGCGGCTCTCGAACGCGACTCTCTCCGGGAACATCGCGACCCTGGGGACCGGCGGTGCGATCTTCAGTGACGGCGATCTCGACCTCACCCACGTCACCATCGCGGGCAATGGCGCGGACGTAGGCGGCGGCCTCTGGTTGGGGGGCCCCGCCTCCAATGGGACGAGCCTCAAGAACGTCCTGTTCTCCGGAAATACGGCGAGTTCGGGCTCTTCCGACTGCCACTTCGCCGTGGCGGTGGACTCGATCACCTTCAGTCTGTGGCCGGGAACGAGTTGCGGGGCGAGCACCGCCAACGGCAATCAGCCGAACACCTTGCTGGCGCTGCCGCGGCTCGCGCTCTCTTGTTTCGCTCCGCTGCAGGTGGAGGGCACTCGGACTCACGAACTGCCGGCGGGAAGCAGCGCGGTCGATACGGGGGGGTGCGTCCTGCCTGAACTGGAATTCGATCAGCGCGGCGTCGCGCGACCGCAGGGGATCGCCTGTGACGTCGGCTCCGTCGAGCGCTCGGAACCGTCCTGCAACGGCCTCTTCATCGACGGCTTCGAGATGGGATCGCACTTTCGCTGGAGCGACTCGACGCCCTGAGGGCGTCGAGCGCCGACCCCCCCCCGGGGGGGGCTACATGCGCTCGGCGATGTCGGCGGGGGTGAGGTGCCGGATGTCGCGGCCCTCGACGTAGAAGACGACGTCTTCGCCGATGTTGGTGGCGTGGTCGGCGATGCGCTCGTAGTTCCTGGCGATGAGCAGCAGGTGGAGCGCTCGCGTCACCGTGCGCGGATCCTCGATCATG
>JAYTAM010000178.1:0-3781 GCA_043737505.1 Thermoanaerobaculia bacterium | reverse complement strand
ATGTTCGGTTCGTGGCGATCGGCGCGCACGATCTGCCGGCGCGCGTCGAGTGCGGTGCCTTCCGCACGGACCTCTACTTCCGGCTCGAAGTTCTGACTTTCCTGCTGCCGCCGCTGCGCGAGCGCCTGGCCGAACTTCCCGCCCTCGTAGCGACGATGCTGGCGGACCTCGGTGAACGCTTCGGCCGTCCGAATCTCGAGCTTCTGCCGCGCTCCGCCCCCTGGATGGCCCACTATGCCTGGCCGGGAAATCTCCGCCAGCTGCGCAACGTGCTCGAGCGCGCGATGCTCCGCGCCGACGGCAGAATGCTCGACCCGCCACCCCCCGCCGAGGTCGTCGCACCCGCGCCGTCTTCTCTGGTCGAGGCCGAGCGCCTCGCCATCCTGGCGGCGCTCGCCGCGAGCCGCGGGCATCAAGGCGAGGCGGCGGCGCTGTTGGGTATCAGCCGCAAGGGCCTGTGGGAGAAGCGCAAGCGGCTCGGAATTCCCTGAGTCTCCTCGCCGCCGGAGGCCCGGCTGGTAGCATCCGGCCGGATATGAACTGGCAAGAGAAGCGTTTTTCTCAACTGGATCCGGAGCTCGTCCGGGGGTCTCTCGTCGCCATCCTCCCGCTGGGCGCGGTGGAGGCCCACGGACCGCATCTTCCTGTCGGAACCGATGTGTGGATTGCCGAAGCGATGGCGCGGAAGGGCGCTGAAAAGCTCGGCAAAGAGGGTACTTCGGTGTTTGTCCTGCCTTCGCTCGCCTATGCGCCGGCCCCGTTCGCCGATCTACATGCGGGAACACTCTCCATCCGAGCGGAGACGCTGATTGCCCTGGTGCTCGATATCGCGGACGCCGCTGCCCGCCGCGGAGTTGCGATTCTGGCGCTCGCCAATGCGCACTTCGATCCCGCGCAAGTCGGCGCGTTGCGAGCGGCAGCGGAGCAGCTGCGGAGCTCGAATCGTTTGCGCGTGGTCTACCCAGACCTGACCCGCCGGCGGCTGGCGGAGCGACTCGGCGAGGAGTTTCGTTCCGGCGCTTGTCACGCGGGACGCTACGAAACGTCGATCCTGCTCGCCGAACGGCCGGATCTGGTCGACGAAGCATCGCGCCGGCGACTTCCGCCTCTGCCCATCTCGCTGGTGGAGGCCGGGCTCGCCGGCAAGAAGTCGTTTACCGAGGCCGGCCTGGGGCTTGCCTACTGCGGCGATCCGGCTGCGGCGTCGCCGGCGGAGGGCCGCGCCCTGGTGGCCGAGCTAGGTGCCATCCTTGCCGAGGCGGTTCGGGGCGAACTAGGCTGAATCGAGCAGGCCGCGACAGGACGACCGGGAGGAGAGCCAAACATGGCCATAGTGCAGGAGTTCAAGACCTTCATGCAGCGCGGCAACGTGATCGACCTGGCCGTTGGGGTGATCATCGGCGGGGCGTTCGGCAAGATCGTCACCTCGCTGGTCGACAACGTCCTGATGCCGCTGCTCGGTCTGATGCTCGGTGGCGTCGATTTCTCCAAGCTGGCGCTCACCGTTGGCGGTACGGCCGAGGAGCCGGTGTTGCTCAAGTACGGCAGCCTCCTGCAGTCCGCTCTCGACTTCCTGATCCTCGCCTTCTGCGTCTTCCTGATCGTCAAGGCGGTCAACAGCATGAAGCGCAAGGAGCCGCCCGCGCCGGCGGCACCGGCCGAGATTCCGGTGGAGGTCCGCCTGCTCGGCGAGATTCGCGACCTGCTGAAAGCGCGCGGCTAGGGGATGGGGTGCGAAGGCGGAGGGAGGGTGCAGATCGATCTCCAGGGGCGGGTGGCGCTGGTCACCGGCGGGGGCCGTGGCATCGGTGCCGCGACGGCTCGACTTCTCGCCTCTGCCGGCGCGCGGGTCATCGTCGCTGCGCGCAGCGCAGGTGAAATCGAAGCGGTGGCGGCCGAGATTCGCGAGACCGGCGCGCTCGCCGAGGCCATACCCTGCGACGTGTCCGATGCCGCGGCAATATCCCGTCTGCGGGCCGCCGCCGAAGAGCGCTTCGGGACGGTCGACATCCTGGTCGCCAACGCCGGCATCGCGAGCTCGGCGCCGCTCGCGCGGGTCGGACTCGAGGAGTGGAATCGGCTCTTCGCGGTGAATAGTACCGGGCCGTTTCTCTGCGCGCAGGCGTTCGTGCCCGGCATGGTGGGTCGGCGCTGGGGCCGGATCGTCAACATCGCCTCGATCGCCGGCCGCACCGGCGCGCCCTACATCTCCGCCTACGCCTCGACCAAGCACGCTCTGGTGGGGTTGACGCGGTCGCTGGCGGCGGAGCTCGCCGACAAAGGGATCACCGTCAACGCGCTCTGTCCCGGCTATGTCGACACGCCGATGACCGACCAGTCGGTGGAGCGCATCGTGGCGAAGGCGGGCGTCGCTGCCGCGACCGCGCGCGAGAAGATCGTCGCCGCGAACCCACAGCACCGGCTGATCACCTCCGAAGAGGTCGCCTTCCTCGCCTTGACGCTCTGCGATGAGCGGGCGCGCGGAGTGAACGGACAGGCGATCGGGATCGACGGCGGCGGGTTCCTCGGATGAGCGCGCGCCTCGAGACGATCAACCCCGTCGCTCTCGGCGCGCCGCGCGGCTTCAGCCACGGCGTCCTCGCTCCGGCGGGCAGCCGCCTCCTCTTCGTCGCCGGCCAGATCGGCTGGGACCACGATCTGCGACTCGAGCCCGGCGGATTCGCTCCCCAGTTCGAGCGCGCGCTCGACAACGTCCGTGTGGTCGTGGAGAGTGCCGGCGGAAGAGTCGAGGAGGTCTGCCGGCTGACGATCTACGTCACCGACAGGAGCCAGTACGAGCGCGACCTCGCCGCTGTCGGTAGCGCCTACCGGCGGGTGATGGGCAGGCACTTTCCGGCGATGGCGCTGGTCGAAGTCGCCGCGCTCCTCGAGCCGGGGGCGCTGGTGGAGATCGAAGCGACGGCTGCGCTGGCTCCGATCGCTCCGCTCGCCCTGGACGAACCCGCCAACCCGCCAACCGGAGCCGCCGAATGATCCAGCCCAAGAGCTTCCGCTATCAGTTCGACGAAACGACCAGCGTGGCGACAATCACCCTCGATCGGCCGGAGCGCTTGAATGCCCTGACGTTCGACGTCTATGACGAACTCAAGCTCGCCTTCGACGCGCTCGACGTGGAGCCGGGTGTGCGCTCGATCCTGCTCACCGGAGCCGGCCGCGCTTTCTGCTCGGGTGGCGACGTCGAAGAGATCATCGGCAAGCTGTTCGCGACCGACGCCCGGGGGCTCCTCGAGTTCACCCGCGCCACCGGCGCTCTCATCCGATCGATGGTCGCCTGCCGGCGGCCGATCGTCGCCGCGCTCAACGGCACGGTGGCCGGCGCGGGCGCGGTGATCGCCGCCGCGTGCGACATCCGGATTGCCGCGCCGAGCGCGAAGATCGCCTTCCTGTTCACCAAGGTCGGCCTCTCGGGGGCCGACATGGGGGCTTCGTGGCTCCTGCCGCGGCTCGTCGGGATGGGCCGTGCGACCGAACTGCTGATGACCGGCGATTTCCTCGACGCCGACGGCGCTGAGCGCATCGGGCTCTACAACCGGGTCGTCCCCCAGGAAAGGGTCGTGGAGGAGGGGCGTGCGTGGGCGATTCGCCTCGCGACCGGCCCTTCGTTCGCGCTCGAGGTGACCAAGAGAATGCTCTATCGCGAAGCGGCGATGGATTTCGACGCGGCGCTCGCGGCGGAGGTCGAGATCCAGTCGATCTGCATGCAGGATCCGAACTTCCGCGAGGCTTACGAGGCCTTTCGCGAACGGCGGAAGCCGGAATT
>JAYTAM010000177.1:0-3794 GCA_043737505.1 Thermoanaerobaculia bacterium | reverse complement strand
TCGGCACCGCTCCCAACGGGCAGTTCGCGGGCTTCCTCGAGCGCATGGGAAAGTCGGTCAGCTTCATCGAGTTCCTGCTCGTCGGGCTGCCGTTCGTGCTCGTCTTCCTGCCGCTGGTCTGGCTGCTGCTCTGGCAGCTGGGCCGCAAGGACAACCTCATCGGCGATGCCGGCGCGGTCGTGCTGCGCGAGATCGCCGCGCTCGGTGCGGTGCAGAGGCCGGAGCGCATCGTCGCCGGCGTCTTCCTCGCCGCCGCCGCGCTGTGGATCGTGAGCCAGCCGATCGTCGCCGCCGTGGCGCCCGCGGTCACGAGTTTCAAGATCGGCACCGCCCATGTCGAGGGGGCCGTCGCCATCGCTGCTGCGCTGCTGCTCCTCGTCTGGCGCTTCCGCGGCCGCCAGGTCCTCGAGGTCAAGGCGTTGGGCACGGTGCCGTGGGAGACGCTGCTTCTGCTGGGTGGCGGCTTCGCTATGGCGGCCGGAATTCAGCAGAGCGGGCTCTCGCGTTACATGGGGGCCCAACTCGCCGGGATCGCGAGCCTGCCGCCGCTGGCGCAGATCGTCCTCGCGGCGATCGCCACCGTGGCGCTCTCGGCGGTGGCCTCGAACACGGCGACGATCGCCGTCATGCTGCCCGTGCTGAAGGATGCCGTCGCGCCCGAAATGATGACCAGCGTGCTCTTCGCCGCGACCATCGCCGCCTCTTGCGACTTCGCGCTTCCGGCCGGCACGCCGCCGAATGCAATCGTCTTCGGCAGCGGCTACGTGCGCATCCCGACCATGGCGAAGATCGGCGTGCAGCTGGATCTGGCCGCGGCGCTGGTCGCCGCGCTCTGGTGCTGGGCCGTCGTACCGTACGTCCTCGGACGCTAGCGCGAGCCCTCGCCCGACACGCCGATCGCCACTGGCCCGCGCTCGAAGAAGAGCGCCAGGCGGTAGCTCACGAAGGCGAGGAGCAGCCCGGCATAGCCGTCGAGGGCGTAGTGCCAGCCGGTGACGAGCGAGCCGAGAAAGGTGAGGCAGGTCGCGGCGACGAAGAGCCACGCCACCGGCCGCGCGTGGCGCCACGACCAGAAGGCGAAGAGAGCGTGCCCGGCGACGTGCAGCGACGGCATCGCCGCGATGGCGTAGACCGGCTTGAACTCGCGCAGGATGCCGCTCTCCCGTCCGGCGAGGATCGTCTGGTAGTTCTGCCAGAGCGCCGCCTGCATGGCGCTCGCCCGGGGCAGCCGCGCCCCGAGCTCGTTCCACAGTTCGGGGACGTAGAAGATCGGGCCCAAAGCCGGCAGCGAGACGTAGATCCACGAGCCCAGGCCCCAGAGAAAGACGCACGAGAGCATGAACCGGCGGCGCAGCAGGTCGTCGGTGTCGGCGGTGAAGTAGGCGATCATCAACAGGACCGAGCCGGTGAACAGGCCGTACCAGCGGTCGATGCCGCCGGCGAGCGCACTGCCCTCGAAGAGCGCGGTGGCGAAGATCGACGGCGAGATCCCGAGGTGCAGCATCCGGTCCAGATTCCACAACTGCGGATCGAGGAGGTCGGTGCGCAGCAGCGGCACGCAGACCTTGACCCAGAAGTACGAGTAGGTGAGCGCCATGCAGACGATCCACAGGCGCAGCCAGAGCACCCACCAGCGCCAGTTGCGGAGCACGCGGAAATAGTCGGCCAGGGGTTTGCGCAGGAGGAGCCTCACCGCGAACTGCAGGCCGAGACCGAGGAGCAGCGGCTTCGGCAGCGCCTCGAGCATCGGATAGACCGTGTACTCGACCGTCTTCCAGTCGATGCGCATCCCCTTGAAACGCAGGAAGCCGATGCTCCACAGCGTGAGCGCCAGGCAGATCCACTCGAACGGATAGAGCGGCAGGCGGTCGAGCGCCGCGCGCCAGCGCGAGCGCTCGGGCGGCGCCGCCGGCTCGGACGTCGACAGGGGAGGCTCGAGTTCCATGTTGGGTCGGGGGAGTCTATCGTCCCTCTTCGGCCGCGGTTCAGGCCGGCTTGGCGTCGCGCAACATCAGCAGCAGCATGCGCGCCGGTTCGGGTGCCTCGACCGCGTGCGGGACATTGGCCGGCATCTGCACGATCGTGCCGGGCGTCGCCGCGACCGCGACGCCGGCGATGGTGAGGTTGAGCCTGCCGGCGAGGACCATCACGATGGCGTCGAAGGGCGAGGTGTGCTCGGTCAGGCCCTGCCCGGAGTCGAAGGCGAAGAGGGTGAGGTTGCCTCCTCCGGCGCGGGCGAGCACCCGGCTCGCGATCCCCTGCTCGGTCGGGGTGATCAAGTCCTGCAGCGCGAGCGCCTGAGCGGATGGCAGCGTGAGCTTGTCAGCGGGCATCGGTCCCCTCCCCTGTCGTCGCATGCTACGTTAACCGCATGGCCGCCCACGCCGACTCGCCGTGGAGCGCACCCGACGTCGTCGCCGGATTCGCCAGCTCCCTCCCCAACGAGGTCCTGATGCGCTTCGCGGGTGCCGAGCTCGAACGCGCCACCGAACTCGAGCCTCGGCCGCCGGTGGCGCCGCGGAGACGAGTGGCGCTCGACCTCGGCTGCGGCGCGGGACGCAACGCCCTGCCACTCGCCCAACTCGGATTCGAGGTGATCGGTTTCGACAACTCGCTCGCCATGCTGCAGGCCGCGCGTGAGCGCTCGGTCGAGGTCCCGCCCGGCAACCGCCTGCGTCTCGCGCTCGCCGAAATGGATCGCCTTCCGCTGCCCGGTCGAAGCTGCGACTTCGTGGTCGCGCACGGCATCTGGAACCTGGCGCGGTCGGTTGCGGAGTTCCGCCGGGCGGTCGGCGAAGCTGCCCGGGTCGCCGCGCCGGGCGCCGCGCTGTTCGTTTTCACCTTCTCGCGCCACACGCTGCCGCCGGACGCGGCCCCGGTTCCAGGGGAGCCGTTCGTCTTCACCCAGTTCTCGGGACGGCCGCAGTGCTTCCTCACCGCCGGGGAGCTCTTCGCCGAGCTCGCCGAGGTCGGCTTCGCCCCGGAGCCTGCGGTCCCGCTCACCGAGTACAACGCCGTCGCCCCGGGATCTCGGACGCTCCCGGACTCGCCGAAGCGACCGGTCCTCTACGAGGCCGCCTTCCGCATGCGGCAGTGAGTCTTCACGCCTACAGCAGCGACGAGATGAGCACCGCAGCGAGCGCCGCCGGGCAGGCGAAGCGCAGCAGCCAGATGACCACCTTCGCGGCCCCTGGGGAGGTCTCCGCGAGCTCTTCGGCGAGGATCTCCGGGCGGAGCCTCCAGCCCACCAGGAGACTCGTCGCCAGCGCGCCCACCGGCAGCAGCAGATTCGAAGCGACGTAGTCGACGACATCGAAGAAAGTCTTGGTGGCGAAGGTCGGCAGGAAGCCGAGCGGGAACCAGGCCGACCAGCGGTTGAACGACAGCACCGTTCCCAGCCCCCCCACCCAGACCGCCACCGCGACGATCGCCACCGCGCGGCGGCGCGAAGCTCCCCTGCGCCGCTCGAGCCACGAGACCATCGGCTCGTACGCCGCCAGCGATGGCGTGAACGCGGCGAGCAGGAGCAGCACGAAGAACAGAGTGCCGATCAGCCGTCCGCCGGGCATCTCGGCGAACACCGTCGCCAGAACGCCGAAGACCAGCTCGGGCCCGCCCGCCGGATTCATCCCGTAGCGGAAGACCAGCGGGAAGATCATCATTGTCGCCAGCAGCGAGACCAGCAGGATCGAGCCGGTGATGCCGAGCGCCGAGCGCACCAGCGAGGTGCCGCGGGGCAGGTAGGCGCCGTAGGCCAGCATCATCGCCATGCCGACGCCGGTGGCGAAGAACGC
>JAYTAM010000176.1:0-3801 GCA_043737505.1 Thermoanaerobaculia bacterium | reverse complement strand
TCGCTCACTCGAACGACGAAGCCCGAGTCGGAGACGTCCGTGACCGCTACGGCCGCATCGCCACGGGAGAGATCTCCGGCTGCGGCTGCGGTGTCGGCGCCGGCTGCGAAACCGCAGTCGCCCAGGAGCTGGGCTACGCCGCGGCGGATCTCGCCCTCCTCCCCGAAGAGGCGAACCTTGGTCTGGGCTGCGGAGCGCCGATCGGATTTCTCGCGCCGCAACCCGGCGAGACCGTGCTCGACCTGGGCTCGGGCGCCGGCATCGACGCCTTCCTTGCAGCGCGGCAAGTCGGCCCCACCGGCCGCGTCATCGGCGTCGACATGACTCCCGAGATGCTCGACAAGGCGCGGGCCGGAGCCGCGCGCATGGGCTTCTCGCAGGTCGAGTTTCGCGCCGGGCGGCTCGAGGCCTTGCCGGTCGACGACGCCTCCATCGACGCCGTGACCAGCAACTGCGTCATCAACCTGGTACCCGACAAGCCGGCGGTCTTCCGCGAGATCGCCCGCGTCCTCAGGCCGGGCGGGCGCCTGGTGGTCTCGGACATCGTGCTCGAACGGCCGCTGCCTCCGGCCCTCGCGGCGGATCTCCTGGGCTACGTCGGCTGCATCTCGGGGGCCGAGCAGAAAGCGTGCTACTTCTCGGGCCTAGCCGAGGCCGGGCTAGGCGAGATCGAAATCCTCCGCGACGTCGACTATCTGGAGAGTCTTCTGGCCACGATGCCGGAAGAGGTCGAGGCGCTCCTCGCGCGCACCGGCACCGCGCTCGCCGAGATTCGAGGCACCGTCCGCTCGGTGACCTATCGCGCCCGCCACGGCAAGGCCGCGCTCGAGCCGGCGCCGGGGATGCTTGCCGTCGAAAGTTGCTGCACCACCGATTGTTGCAGCGGCGGCGCGAAGTAGCCGCGCTTCGAGCTCGGGCCGAAATCACACCGCAGTTCACGAAGGCCAAAGGAAACAAAAAAAGGGCCGCCCGGTGGGCGGCCCTTTCGTCGTTCTGCATCGCAGCCGTCCTGCGTCAGGGAGCCGTGAAGCTCCACCGCGACGAAGTCGAGCCCTCGAAGCCGTCGATGAAGAGCGGATCGAAGGCCTGGCAGGTGTAGATCTGCACATCGTCCACCCACCAGCCGAGGTCCGTACCGCCGCAACCGTCGCTACCGAACTCGTAGCGCAGCTTGAAGTTCTGCCCGGGTGCGACGATGCCGGTGAGACTGCCGATCGTGCGACCCCAGGTACCCGAGTTCGAGCCGGCATCGCTGCCGTGCCAGCCCTGCTCACCCGCGAGCGGGCTGGTGTTGCCTGGCGCTGCGGCCATCGCGCCGATCTGGTCGTTGAACGAGAACGCCGCCGGCGGCACGACGGTATACGGCCCGCCGTTGACGCTGACCTTGAGGTTGCCACCGTCGTACTGGGCCTCGGTGGTGACGTAGTGGTCGAAGGTCACCCGGGGCACGGCGCCGCCGAACGGCATCGACAGGGTCGGGCTCTCGAGTACCAGCGCGCCGCTCTCGTCGTCGGGGCCGCAGTCGCCGTCGGTCGGATCGAGAGCAAAGTAAGCGCTTCCTACCCGGCCTCCGGGAAGGCTCGCGTCGATCGTCCAGTCGCGATCGAGGAAGGTGCCCGGGTTCACGACTCCGCGCCGGGTGACCGTCCAGCCGGCCGCTCCGCCCTCCCAGTCGTAGACGTGCGTGGGGTAGGCGAATCCAGTGGCGCAGATCGCCGGTGGATTCTGGGTCAGCAGCGGCGTGAAGTTACAGGCCGTCGGCTCGGTGCGCATCTCGACCGCCAGCATGGCGTCAGCGACTTCCACGCAGTCTCCAGCCACCATGGTCTGCGGCGCGCCGCCCCACGGATCGGTGAGCGAAGTCGCCGCCGTCACGAGGTCGTTGCAGGAGGTCTCCATGGCGTCGGCGTGGTCGCCGAAGTCCGAGGCCGCGGACTGATAGACCGTCTGGGTGCGGAAGTAGAGGTGGAGCGCCTTGACCATGCCGATCGCGGTCACCGTGTGGCCGTTGTAGACGCCGCCATCGGACAGCAGCGCGAAGGCGTGGTTCGGAACGCCGGAGTTGAAGTGCACGCCGCCGTTGTCGGTATCGGCGCAGTGGTACTGCGGGTCGGTGACCTTGCCCGGGTTCGCGTAACAGGTCGGGTTCCACATATCGCGCAGGGCGCCACCGGCGACATCTTCACCCATCAGCCAGCGGACCGAGTTGTCGACCGGCTGGCTCGGCGTCGGCTGGAAGGTCGCATTGATCGGCGCCGCCAGCTCCGTGCGCAGCAGATCGGCGTCGGCGAGGTTGAGCGTTACCGTCGGAATGGTGATCAGAGAGCAGTCCGGCACGGATCCGCAGCCGGGACTCGCCGGCACGGTCGGGTTAGCGCTCGTCGCGACATTGCCGAGGATCATTCCCACGGCACCGGCCGCCTGGACATTCTCCGTCTTGACGGAAACGTTGCAGGTGCCGCGATTGACGAAGGCGATCTTGCCGACCAGCGCCGCGGCGTTGACCAGCGGCGTGGTCTCGCAGGCATCGTTGATGTCCGGGGTGACGGTGCCGTCATCGACCACCAGGACGACGTCCTGGGTCGGCGCGTTGCCGACGATGTTCGGCCCGAACTGCGGCTGGCCCGAAGCGTAAACGCCGTCGATGGTCGCCGGGCTGTTGACCAGCAGCTGCCGCGGCAAACCGACTTGCGAAGAGGTGCAGGAGTTCGCCGTACGCAGGGTCGCGGGTGCATCGGTGTCGATCATCCCGGCGAGGTTCGTGTTGAGATCGAACGCCTCGCCCCAGATGTCGGAGTAGGCCTCGCTCAGCGCACCCGACTGCCAGCGGTAGATCAAACCGTGGGTGTACTCGGTGTAGGCGTGGCCCCACTCGTGCGCGGTGACGTCATGGGTGGTGAAGCCGGGGCAGAAGGAGATCAGGTTGCCGTTCCAGGAGGCGTTGGGGCAGGCGTAGTCGCGGTTGTAGGCCTGGTCCATGACGTGCTCGGCGTCGTCATAGGAGTTGTAGCCGAAGCCGACGGCGAAACGGTCGTAGACATCCTTCGAGGAGAGCAGCATGTTGTCGCGCTCCTGGTTGCCCGAGGGAATTGCATTGCCCTCGACCCAGTCCGGCGAGAGCGGCCAGGCCTGCGGCGAGTTCGGCGGCGCGGCGCCATCGGTGCCGATGAAGGCGCGACGGTTGGCCGCATCGTGGATGCCGGGCAGGAAGTCGATCACCTTGCCGTACTGCGCTTCGACGAAGACGAACTCACGGATTTCGCCGCCGTTCGAGACGTCGACCCGCCAGGCGAGCTGGCTCGGTCCGGCGACGCCCTTGTCGAGGCCGAGGCGATAGATCAAGAGGGTCGGCGTCGAGGCCGAGAGCCCGTCGGCGTCGACTCGGCCGTTGCGCTCACGCACGAAGTCGATGGCGCGCTGGCTGGCGAAGAGCGCGTTCGTCGCCGGGCGGACCTGGACGTCGAGACCGGGGACGAAGCTGCCGTTCACCGTCTGCAGGCGGCCGGAGGCGTCGAAGTGAGCGCGCAGCTGGCCGGCGAAGACCGGCACGCCGCGATGGAACTGCTCGTAGGTGAGGTGCTGCTGGCCCGAGGCCTCGGTCTTCGTTCCCTTGAGGAAGAGCTCGGCGCGGACGTCGCGAATGCCGAACAGCGTGCTCTGGGCGGCGAAGAAAGCGCGGGCGCGATCGTCGGCGGAGCCGGCGGCGGCGGGAGCGAGGCTCGCCGCCGAGCCGGGCGCGACGGTGAGGAAGCTGACCGCGCCGGTCGCCCGGCTATAGCTCACCTTGACCGGCGCCTGCAG
>JAYTAM010000175.1:0-19946 GCA_043737505.1 Thermoanaerobaculia bacterium | reverse complement strand
GCGCACGGTCTCGAAGAGCTCGGCAGCGCGATTCGAGTTGCCGAGCTTGCGCTCGGCCGCCGCCTGCTCGAAAAGCGCGCGCGCCAGAATCGAGCGTGAGCCGGCCGACTCCGCACGCGCCGCGGCGCGCTCCGCCACGGCCAGCTGGCGAGGGAAATCCGAAAGCGCCTCGGCGGCACGCGCCTCGACGAGGTCGATGCGAGGATCCTCGCCGGAGGGCAGCGTCAGCTGCCGCAGCTCGGCAATCGTCGAAAGGGCCGCCGTCGACTCGCCGGCCTCGAGCTCGACTCGCGCCAGCCGCAAGCCCTGCTCCAGATCGTCGGGATAGAAGCGCCAGAGCGTACGGGCGATCTCGATCGCTCGGGGCCAATCGCTTGACAGCCGGCGCTCGAGGCCCTCGATCATGAGCTGGTCGCTGCGGGAGAGCCTGGAGGCTAGCCCTCGCGCCGCGCTCGCCGCGGCGAGCGCCTGTTCGTCGTATCCGAGGTCGGACCAGGCGGCAGCGAGTGCCGCGCGCGCCAGGGGAAATTCCGGATCGGTCGCGATAGAGCGCTCGAGGAGCTCGCGCGCCCGCCCGGGCTCGAACGAGCGCAGCGCCTCGAGCCCCCCGGCGTAAAGGCGCACGGCCTCGGGGCTGGCCGGATGAGCGACGTCGGGCACCGCTGCGGCGCTGCTCGCGACTTCGCCGATTCCGAGCTCGCGGCGCAGGCGGAGACCCGCCTGCCGGACGAGCGCGAAGATCTGTGCCTCGCTGCCTTCGATCGACAACGGCTTGATGTAGCCGCCGTCGGTCGACTGCAGGCGAAGGTCGACGCGCAGCGGCGCCTCGACCCCGCCCTGGGCGGTAAAGCTGCCGAGGAGGACCAGATCCGCACCGAGGATCCGGCGAAGGCGGGCGAGCGTCTCGACTCCGAGCGAGCTCGACAGCGACAGTCCGAGATCCTGACGAGCCTGGGCCACGACCTCGCCGGGCACCGCGCGCAGCGTGTCGGTCGCGGCGAGCTCCGAAGTGAGCATCTCGGAGAGTGCCGACGACAGCCAATGCGCCTCCGGCCGGCCGGTCGCATTGGCGAAGCCGAGCACGGCGATGGCGCGCCGCGGCGCGGAGCTCGTCGTTACGCCCGCGACGCCCGCACTGCCCGCAGAGCTCGCGAGGCCGGAGGACCGCCCGGCTTGGGCGTCGGCCGAGGCAGCGCGATGGGAGCGCGCGACGGCGAACCGGAGGCCGAAGACAGCGACCACAGCCAGCAACGCCACGCCGACCAGGGCGAGCTTCGTTCGTCGCCCGCTGTGCAGACGTTCGGCGCGCAGCATGACGGTGGGCGGATCGAGGTAGCGGATCACCGCCTCGGCGTCGGCGAAACGCTTCTCGGGCTCACGCGCGAGACAGCGCTCGATGGTCGCCCGGAAGCGCGCCGAGATCCCGGCGCGATAGGTCTCGATCGGCGTCGGTGCCTCCCGCAAGCGCTTCACCGCCACCTCGAGGGGCGATTCGCCGTGAAACGGCAGCGACGCGGTGAGCATCTCGTACAGCACCACTCCCAGAGCGTAGAGATCGCTCGCCGCCGAGGCCGGGAGGCCCGCGACCTGCTCGGGAGCCATGTACGCGGGCGTTCCCAGAAGGCCGCCGGCCTCGGTCAGAGTCAGGCCTTCGGCGCTCTGATTCGAGCTTCGCGCGAGACCGAAATCGGTGATCACCGCGCGCTCCCCGTCGAGACCCGGGACGAGCAGGATGTTCGAGCTCTTGAAATCGCGATGCACGACGCCGGCGTCGTGCGCCGCGGCGAGCCCCTGGCAGAGTTGCCGCACGATCGCCACCGACGGCCCTTCATCGAAAGCGCCCTCCTCCTGGATCCGGCGCGCCAGCGTTTCTCCCTCCAGCCACTCCATGGTCAGGAAAAGCAGCGACTGGACGCCGGTCTCGTCGGCGCCGCGCACTTCGTGCACACCGAGATCGAAGATCCGGCAGACGTTCGGATGGCTCACCCGTCGGGCGAGCAGAATCTCGCGTTTGAAGCGCTCGATCGACTGCGGGTCCCGGCTCGCACCGGGCCGGAGGACCTTGAGGGCGACGCGGCTGCGGAGATGCAGGTCCTCGGCGCCATAGACCTCGCCCGCGGCTCCCTGGCCGAGGTAGCGCAGGATGCGGTAGCGCCCGGCGACGGTCTCGTCGAGCGAAAAGATCGGCGCTGGCACCGGCCCGCCCAGATTCACTTCCGCATTCTCACGTTGTCGCGATTGTACCGGCTGCGTGCGCGGCTTTCAGGCGCGGCCGGGATCCCGGGCGTCCTGCCGCCGACGGTCTGGTTCCGCAGCCATGCCCTGGCGGAGCTCGGACCACTCTTCCGGAGTGTTCACGCCGCGAAAGTCTCCGGCGAAACGCTGCGGGACTTCCACGACCCGAACCCCGGCGTTCTCCGCCAGAGGCTGGAGGCTGCCAGCTCCGGAACCAGCGCCAGAACTGCCGGCTGCGGCGCACGCGCGCGCCGCCATCGCCGCGAGCTCGGCGCGACTTCCGGGCTCGTAAATAGCCGGAAAGGGCTCGATCCTGCCTGGCACCAGCCGGGGTAGAACGGCGATCCGGCCGGAGCGCCGCTCGCCGATCAGCCACTCCAGAGTCGGCGTGGAAAGCAGCGGCTGATCGCACGACAGAACCAGCCAGGCGGCGCCGGGCCGGGCTTCGAACGCCGCCAGAAGTCCGGCCAACGGGCCGCGGACACCCGCCGCATCCGCCACCGCCGGGAGACGCGCCATCTCAGCGGGCAGCTCGAGCCCGGAACCCAGGAGCCAGCTCTCCGCAACCACCGTCGCCAGCACCGAGGCGATGCGCTCGACGAAGCTCCGGCCTTCCCACTCGAGCAACGCTTTGGCGGTGCCCATCCGCCGGCTCCGTCCGCCGATCAGGATGCCGCCGACGAGCGGCGGAAGTTCGTCCGGGTCGAGTTCGTCGCGCATCCGGCTGCTATCCTTCCACGACCGCTGCGATCCGCAGCCGGACGTCTCGAAGGAGCACGACCACCCGATGCGATTCGCCCCTTTGGCCCCCGACACCGACTCGATGCGCAGCCGCGGCCGCCGGGCGCGCCTGCGCCTCTTTCTCATTCTTCTCGTCCTTCTCGCGGCGGCCGTCGTGTTGCTCGGCGGTCTGCGCCGGGGGCCCGCGCCGACGATCTCGCTGCGTCCGGAGCGTCCGGCGATCGGGCGCCACGCAGCGGTCGAAATCGAGGTCTCCGAGACCTCTCGCGGTTTCGCGAATGTCGAAGCGGAGCTCGTCCAGGGAAGCAACCGGATCGCGCTGCTCTCGGAGGCGTTTGAGACGCCGCCGGGCTGGAAGCTCTGGAGTCACGGACTGGGCGCCAAAGTCTGGAAACTCGACATCGGCAAGAGCGCGCAGCCGTCGCTGGTCGAAGGCCCGGCGACCCTGCGCGTGACCGCGACGCCAGCGCCCGCCTGGTTCCGCCGCGGCGAGGCGTCCGTGGCCGAGGTCGTCCTGCCGGTGCGCCTGGTGCCGCCGTCGCTGGGGCTGCTCTCGAGCCAGCACTACGTGGCGCAGGGGGGCTCTGAAGTCGTCGTCTACCAGGCCGGCCCTACCAGCGTCCGCGACGGCGTCGAGATCGGCGAGCGCTTCTTTCCCGGTTTCGCGCTGCCCGGTGGCGCACCGGGCACGCGATTCGCCCTCTTCGCGCTCCCCTGGGACACCGGGAGCGCCGAAGGACTGCGCCTCGTGGCAGCCGATGAGGTCGACAACCGGAGCACGCTCCCGTTCGTCGACCAGGTTTTTCCGCACCCTCCGCCGGCGGACGACATCCAGCTCGACGACAAGTTTCTCGCCAAGGTCGTGCCCGAGATCCTCTCCCAGACCCCGGATGCTCCGGACGCCGGAGACGCGGTGCAGAACTACCTCTGGATCAATCGCGAGCTGCGCAAGAGGAACGCCGCCGAGCTGGCCGCCCTGGCGCCGGCCAGTCCGCAGAGTTTTCTCTGGCGAGCGGCGTTCCTGGCGCTGCCGGGCGGTCAGGTCATGTCCTCGTTCGCCGACCGGCGGTCCTACGTCTACGGCGGCCGCGAAATCGATACCCAGGTCCACCTTGGCTTCGATCTCGCCTCGGTCGCCCGGGCCGACGTACCGGCCGCCAACGATGGCGTGGTGGTGCTCGCGAAGTACCTCGGGATCTACGGCAACACCGTAGTGGTCGATCACGGCTACGGCCTGATGAGCCTCTACGCGCACCTCTCCTCGATCGGCGTCGAAGTCGGCGCTGCCGTCCGCCGCGGGCAACCGCTCGGCAAGAGCGGTGCGACGGGTCTCGCCGGCGGCGATCACCTCCACTTCTCCTTCCTCCTCCAGGGCCTGCCCGTACGGCCTGCTGAATGGTGGGACGGGCACTGGATCGAAGACCGGTTGAAGCGCAAGCTCGGCGCGGCGCTGCCGTTTGGCACAGCGGCCGACTGAACCTGAGGCCTGAGCACGAGAACGACTGGAACGACTGGAGCGAGTGGAGCGAGTCCGATGCGCGAGCCGACCTTTCCCGATCTCCGGGCCTTCCTCGCCCAGCTGCGGCGGGATCGCGACATGGTGGAGGTTGTGGCGGAGGTCGATCCGCACCTCGAGATCGCCGAAATTCATCGCCGGGTCATCGCCGCAGGAGGGCCGGCGCTGCTGTTCACCAACGTCCGCGGGGCCGACTTTCCCCTGGTGACGAATCTCTACGGGACTCCGCGCCGTGCCGCGCTCGCCTTCGGCCGGCGGCCGCAGCAGCTCATCGCGCGGATCGCGAGGCTCGCCCAGGAGATCCTGCCGCCGACTCCCGCCAAGCTCTGGGGCGCCCGCGACCTCGCCCGAGAAGCGCTCCGAGTCGGGCTGAAGACGCACCGCCGCGGTCCGGTTACCGAAGTCGTGACGCGCGACGTGCGGCTCGACCGCCTGCCGGCGCTGACCTGCTGGCCGGAGGACGGCGGGCCCTTTCTGACCCTTCCCCTCGTCCTCACCGATCACCCGGACGGGCACGGCCACAACCTCGGGATGTATCGCTGCCAGATCCACGACTCCCGAAGCACCGGAATGCACTGGCAGATCGGCAAGGGGGGCGGCTACCACTACGCTGTCGCCGAAGGTCGCGGGGCCGCCCTGCCAGCGACGGTCTTTCTCGGCGGGCCGCCCGGGCTGACGCTCTCGGCGATCGCCCCGCTGCCCGAAAACCTGCCCGAGCTCCTGCTCGCTTCGCTCGTCGCCGGCGAGCGACTCGGCATGGTGCGCGGGGCAGGCGCTCCCGACGGGCGCTCGCTCGTCGCCGGCGCCGAGTTCGCGCTGATCGGCAAGGTACCGCCGCGAATCCGGCGCCCCGAGGGACCGTTCGGCGACCACTACGGCTACTACTCGCTCCGCCACGACTATCCGGTCTTCGAAGTCGAGTGGATGGCGCGACGGCGGGACGCCATCTTCCCTGCAACGGTCGTCGGCAAGCCGCGGCAGGAGGACTTCTTCCTCGGCGACCTCCTGCAGGAGCTGCTCTCGCCGCTCTTCCCGCTGGTGATGCCGGCGGTCGAGTCCCTCTGGTCGTACGGCGAGACCGGCTACCATTCGCTGGCGGCTGCGGTGGTGCGCGAGCGCTATGCGCGTGAGGCGATGACCTCGGCCTTCCGCATTCTCGGCGAGGGGCAGCTCGCGTTGACCAAGTTCCTCTTCGTCACGGACGGCAAGGTGGATCTGCGCGACTTCCCAGCGCTCCTGACCCACATTCTCGCGCGCACCCACGCCGAGACCGACCTCTTCGTCTTCGCCAATCTGGCGATGGACACCCTCGACTACACCGGTCCAGAAGTGAACCGCGGATCGAAGGGAGTCTGGCTCGGTCTCGGGCCAGCGGTGCGCGAGCTGCCGCGCGAGTTCCGTCCTGCGGCGGAGCCGCCATCCGACGCCACCGATGTCCGCGTCTTTTCGCCCGGCTGCCTGGTCGTCGGCGGTCCAGCCTACGGAGCCGAACCGCTCGCCGCAGCGCGATTCGCGGGCCACCCCGCTTTCGCCGGCTGGCCGCTCGTCATCCTCGCCGACGAGCCGCGCCGCGCGGCGGCCAGTCCGATGAACTTCCTCTGGACGACCTTCACCCGCTTCGAGCCGGCGGCCGACATCCATGCCGCGAAACTTTCGGTGACGCGCAATCACCTCGTCCGCACGCCGCCGATCCTCATCGACGCCCGGCGCAAGCCCTGGTACCCCGAGGAACTCTTCGCCGACCCCGCGACGGCGGCGACGGTCGACCGCCGCTGGCGCGACTACTTTCCCGACGGGGGTGTCGAGATGGGCGACTCGGCCCTCGCTCACCTCGATCCGGAGCGCTAGCCTCGCGGCCCCGCATGCCCCGGCTCCCGGCTCTGCGACGTCCCCGGCTCGGGCTCCTCTCCCAGATCGGCCTCGCGCTCGCAGTCGTCGGGACGGTGCCGCTGGCGATCGCCGCCGCGCAGCTCGCCGCGGTCAATCGCGAGGCACTCGTCGAACAGCTCCTGCGCACCCATACGGTCTCGGCGCGCACCGCCGCCGACGCCATCGACGGCTTCCTCACCGCGCGGCGCTCGCTCGCGGGAACTCTGCTGCTGTCGCCGGAGCTCGCCGCCGATCCGACTTCGGAGCTCGCCCAGTCCAGGCTGCGCGACTCCCTGGCCAGCTGGAGCGGCGCCGGAGTCGTCGCCGCCGCGCTCTACGACTCCTCCGGCCAGCTGATCGTCAAGGTGCAGCAGAAAGGTTACGGCGCGCTGGCCGATCAGCTCCTCGGCGGCGTGTCCGCGGACGCGGCGCAGGCACCCTCCGAGCTACGCACGATCGACCTCCACCCCTGGATCCGGCTCGAGCAGCCGGTCGCCGCCACCGGCTCCCTTCGCCTGGCGGTCGACGGGGCGCCGCTGCTGCGGACGCTCGCTCCCGACGAGCTCGGCGACCAGGCACAGCTCCTTCTGCTCGACCGCCAGGGCAGGGCCCTGCTCGGCCCGACGGAACAGATCCAGGATCTTCCTTCGCCGCTCGTCGAATCGGCGCTTTCGGCACGCCTGTCGGGTTCAGGACGGTTCCGCGACCGCGCCGGGCGTGAAATCGTCGGCGCCTGGTCGGCCGCCGACTCCGGGCGCTGGATCGTCGTCTCGACGCAGCCCGCCGCCATCGCCGAGGCAGCCGCCGTACGGATGCGCCAGCGCAGCCTCCTCGCCGTCGGTCTGGCGCTCGCGCTCGTGGTGGCGATCTCGGCGCTCGCCTACCGCGCGCTGGTGCGGCCCTTGCGCGGCCTGCTCGCTGCGCAGCGCCGGGTCGCCGGCCTGTCGGGGGCGCCTGCGCGCGGTTCCGAGGTCGCCCAGTTGCAGACGACGATGGCGGCGCTCGAGCGCAAAGC
Organism: Thermoanaerobaculia bacterium; assembly: GCA_043737505.1. Classification (GTDB taxonomy): domain Bacteria; phylum Acidobacteriota; class Thermoanaerobaculia; order Multivoradales; family JAGPDF01; genus JAGPDF01. The sequence goes on along the minus strand of JAYTAM010000175.1, from coordinate 12,570 downwards.
CCGCGATCGCTCGGCGCTCGACGAGATTTTTCTCGGCCGCTATCAGGTGGTCGAGATCCTCGGCTCCGGCGGCATGGGCACGGTATTCCGCGGCTGGGATCCGCGCTTGCAGCGCGCCGTCGCACTGAAGACGATCCACCTCGAACGGCGCGAGTCCGACGACAAGGAGAAGCTGGCCGCCTCGCGCCTGGTCACCGAGGCGATCTCGGCCGCGCAGATCGTGCATCCGAACGTGGTGGCGATATACGACACCGAGGAGATCGGAGCGATCGCCTACGTGGCGATGGAGTACGTGCACGGCACCGGGCTCGATCGCTACCTCGAGGAGCGCGGCAAGCTCTCCTGGCGCGAAGTGCTGCCGCTCGGCCAGGCGATCTGCGAAGGGCTCGCCGCAGCGCACTCGCACGACCTGGTCCATCGCGACATCAAGCCCGGCAACATCCTGCTGGGCCAGGACGGGTCGATCAAGATCGCCGACTTCGGCCTGGCGCTCTTCCTCTCCCAACGCGGCGAGCCCGGCGAAACGGTCGTCGGAACTCCCGGCTTCCTGGCCCCCGAGGCCCTTCGCGGCCGACCGGTCACCGCCTGGAGCGACCTCTTCGCGGTCGGCGTCCTGCTCTGCCGGAGTCTCACCGGGCACTACCCCTTCGCCGGCAGGAACCTGCGCGCGATCGTCGCTTCGACGCTGAACGATCCGGCGCCCGAGGTCGCCACGTTCGACGGGCGCATTCCGCGACCTTTCATCGACCTGGTCCGGGCGCTGCTCGAAAAGAGCCCCGAACGTCGCCTCGGACCGGCGAGCGAGGTCGCTGCCCGCCTCGCCGAGCTCTGCCGCCTGCACGGTCTCCGGTGGCGCCTCGACTTCACGCGCTCGACCCGCCCGCTCGAGGCCGACGAAATCTTCCGCTCAGTCTCTTTGCCGGTGATCCCGGACGAATCCAGCAGGTAGGCCGGCCATCGAACCGAGAGCTCGCCAACGGCGCCGGTCTCTCTTGGGCTTTCGTCCGCCGGACGCTATGATTCGCTCCTGCCGGGCGCCCGCAGCCGGGCTCGCGCGACATCCACTCCCAGACCGCAATCGAACCGGCGGACTTTCCGTCCGCCTGAAGGCAGGAAGAATGGAAATCCACAGCGACATCCTCGGCACGCTCGGCAACACCCCCCTGGTCGCTCTGCGGCGCTATCACCCGGAAGGCGCTCTGCTCGCCGCCAAGCTCGAGTTCTTCAATCCGGGGGCGAGCGTCAAGGACCGCATCGGCATCGCGATGATCGAGGCCGCCGAGCGCGAAGGCACTCTCCGGCCCGGCATGACGGTGGTCGAGCCCACCTCGGGCAACACCGGCCTGGGGTTGGCGCTCGCCTGCATCCTGCGCGGTTACAAGCTCGTCTGCACGGCAACGACGAAGATCTCGCAGGAGAAAATCGGCCTGCTCGAGGCGCACGGCGCGCGCGTCGTCATCTGCCCGGTGGACGTCGCCGCCGACGATCCACGCTCGTACTACAAGGTCGCCGAACGGATTCGCGACGAAGAGGGCGCCTTCCTCCCCAATCAGTACCACAACGCCGCCAACCCCGAGACGCACTACAAGACCACCGGCCCCGAGATCTGGCGCCAGACCGACGGCAAGATCACCCACTGGGTGGCAGGGGTCGGTACGGGCGGCACGATCTCCGGCGTCTCGCGTTTTCTCAAAGAGCAGAACCCGGCCATCCGGACGATCGGTGTCGACCCTGTGGGCAGCGTCTACGCCTACTGGAACGAGCACGGACACCTGCCACCGCCGGAGGAGCTCGGCTTCTACCTCATCGACGGCATCGGCCAGAGCTACATGCCCGACTCGTGCTGGCCGGAGACGATCGACGAAGTGATCACCGTCAGCGATCAGATCGCCTACGACGAAGTCTTCACCCTGGCGAAGAGCGAAGCCATCTTCACCGGCTCCTCCGGCGCGGCAGCCGCCTGGGCCGCGCGCGAAATCGCGCAGAAGCTCCCCGCGGACGCCCTCGTCGTCACCCTCTTCCCCGACTCCGGCGAACGCTACCTCTCGAAGCTCAACCCCGAGTGGATGACCGAGAAGGGCCTCGCCGGCGCCTGAGAGGTTTGGAGTAGAGCAGGACTACTTCGCTTCGACGTAGCAATCCTGCAGGGCATGCGCGAGATGGTTGGCCCAGGCGACGTGCTGGCCGTCGGACCAGCCGCGGGAGCTCTTGCCGCCCGAACCGGTGCTGTAGAAGGTGGCTTCGAGCATCGCTTCGCAGTCCGACCAGGAGTCGGAGCGGGCACGGGCGCCGGCGGCGAAGCTCCACAGGTAGTCGTCGTCCGAAGCCATGTAGTTGAGGACGCGCCGGCCCTCGTCGAGCACCTGCTCGGTCTTCGCCCGCACCAGGCCGTTCACCTGGGTGAGCTTCCAGGCGTCGTACTCGCGCTTCGTCTGCTCCCACTCCTTCGGATAGGGCTCGACCTGGCGGCCGTTCCAGCCGGCTCCCTTCGCGGCGGCGGCATCGTCGAAGACCTCCAGCACCGCGCCGACGGCAGCGAGCGCCTTCTGCACGTCCTTGCGCACCTCGCGCGGCACTTCGAAGTTGAGCTGCACCCGGCAGCGGCGCTGGTCGAACACTTCGAACGGACCGTCTTCGAACGACAGACGGTACGGCTCGACCAGGGAAAGATTGACGTCGAGGCCGGCGAGCGCGCCGACGTTCACGTTGTCGATCCGCAGCAGCTCGCCGCCGGCGAAGCGCGTCCCGGTTCCGCCGGCGAGCCGTCCGCCGACCACTTTCATGTCCGTGAAGTGCTCGGTGCATTCCGACACCAGCTCGCTCTTCGCCAGGGCATAGCGTCCGACCAGCGCGGAGCGCAGATCGGCTTCGACATCGGCGTGCGCGGCAGCGGCACAGACAAAGGCCGCGGCCAGAATCAAGAGATTCGGGCTTCGTGACATGAGGACCCCTTTGCACCTATCTTCCCTCACGTGACCTGGATCCGCATCGGGACTACAGCCGACTTCCCTCCCGGAGTGCTCCACGTGCGCCACCTCCTCGGGCGCCCGGTCGGAGTCCGCCAATCCGTCGCGGGAGAGATTTCCGCCCTCGAGCTCGCCTGCCGGCACCAGGGGGCCGACCTCTCCGCGGGCGGCCGGGAAGGGAACGTCGTGACCTGTCCGCGGCACGCCTGGCGCTACGACCTCGCGACGGGCGAGTGCCTGACGGACCCAGCGCTCCCACTGCGCACCGTGGAGATCCGCCGCGAGGGGGTGAAAATCTTCGCCCGATTGGGCTCCCGGCTCGACGTCCCGACTTAGGCCGCCGGACCGTAGAAGGCCCTGGATAAAGGTTGCCGGGGAATGCTTTCTAGGAAAAAAGACCGGTAAATGAAGGATGCAGACATCCGGAGCCTCAGCGTGGTGGTCGCGGCGAGGATTTGGTAACGATCGAATAATTGACATGTCATTTATTTACTGATAGTTTTCCTGCCATGGCCCAAAGCAAGCTCCAGGCGGAGATCCGCCAGACGCGCCCGTTCGAGTCGGTGTTCCAGGAGGCCGGCATCGCCCTCCTGCGGACGAGCGACCAGTTGCAGCGGCGTCTTTCGGCCACCGTCGAGCCGCGCGGCCTGACAGTCCAGCAGTACAACGTCCTGCGGATCCTCCGCGGCGCGCATCCTCAAGCGGTCCCGACCCTCGAGATCGCCACCCGCATGATCGAGCAGGCGCCCGGCATCACCCGCCTTCTGGATCGCCTGGAATCCAAGCAGCTCATCGAGCGCGTGCGCTGCCGCAAAGACCGGCGCCGCGTGCTCTGCACCATCTCCGCCCCGGGGCTTGCCCTGCTCGCCGCCCTCGACCAGCCGATGCTCGAGACTCTGCGCGACTGTTTCGAGTCCCTGCCAGCGGCGAAAACCCAGCAGCTCATTCAGCTCCTTGACGACTTGCGCGAGGGGCTCTACAGCACCTGTCCGCATCTCAACCCAGCAACGAAAGAGGAGATCGAAAAGTGAAAAAGATTCCCGCCCTTGCCCTTAGCCTGGCCGTCCTCGCGACGGTCGCCTTCCAGCCGGTGGCCGCCCAGGCCGCGACCACCTTCGCCGCCGACAAGGCCCACACGCAGGTCTCTTTCGTCGTCCGCCACATGATGTCGCAGGTGCGCGGTTCGTTCGGAGAGTTCAGCGGCACGATCGTCCGGGACGACGCCAACCTCGCCGCTTCGACGGTCGAGTTCACCATCCAGGCGAAGTCGATCGACACCGCCAACGAGATGCGCGACAAGCACCTGCAGGCCGAGGACTTCTTCTTCGTCGAGAAGTTTCCCGAGATCACCTTCAAGAGCACCAAGGTCGAGAAAGTCTCGGACACCGAGCTCAAGGTCACCGGCGATTTCACCATGCGCGGTGTGACCAAGGTCATCACTTTGCCCGTCACCCTCCTGGGTGAGATGAAGGGCAAGGACGGCAAAGCGACGGCTGGCTTCTCCGTGACCACGAAGCTCGACCGCAAGGAGTTCGGCATCAACTGGAACCGGGCCCTCGACAACGGTGGAGTCCTGCTCTCGGACGAGGTGACGGTCGAAATCAGCATGGAAGCCAAGCAGAGCTCCTGACGCGATCTCACCTCCCCTGTTAGCATTTCGACGCCGGGCCGCAACTTGGCCCGGCGTTTCTGCGTATTCATTCCTTTCCAGGAGCCATCATGAAGCGAACGCTGCTCACCGCCGCCCTCTTGCTGTCCGTCTCACCGGCCGTTTTCGCGGCAAAGCCCGCGAAGGAGGAGCCCAAGAAGGAAGAGGGACCGCTGGCGAGCGCCACGTTCGCCGGACTCGCGCTGCGCTCCATCGGACCCGCGCTCACCTCCGGCCGCATCGCCGATCTCGCGGTGGATCCCACCGACGACAAGATCTGGTGGGTGGGAGCGGCTTCCGGCGGCCTCTGGAAAACGACCAACGCCGGCACCACCTGGACACCGGTCTTCGACGGCGAAGCCTCGTACTCGATCGGCGCCCTTGCCATCGACCCCAGGAACCCCAACGTGGTCTGGGTCGGTACCGGCGAGAACAACAACCAGCGCAGTGTCGCCTACGGCGACGGCGTCTACCGCACCCTCGACGGCGGCAAGTCGTGGAAGCGCATGGGACTCGAAAAGTCCGAGCACATCGGCCGGATCCTGGTCGATCCCAGGGACTCGCGGGTCATCTGGGTGGCGGCCTACGGCCCGCTCTGGAGTGGCGGCGGAGAGCGCGGCGTGTACAAGAGCGTCGACTTCGGCGAAACCTGGACAGAAGCGCTCAAGATCAGCGAAGACACCGGCATCGCCGATATCCTGCTCGACCCGCGCGACCCGGACACGATCTACGCCGCCGCGCATCAACGTCGGCGCCACGTCTGGACCATGGTCGGCGGCGGACCCGAGTCGGGACTCCACAAGTCGGTGGACGGCGGCAAGAGCTGGCGCAAGCTCGAATCCGGACTGCCGAAGGGCGACATCGGCAGGATCGGCCTCGCCCTCTCGCCCCAGGATCCGGAGGTCGTCTATGCGATCGTCGAAGCCGAAGCCGATCAGGGCGGCTTCTTCCGCTCGAGCGATCGTGGCGAGAGCTGGGAGAAGCGCTCCGCGCACGCGACCAGCGGCAACTACTACACCGAGATCTTTGCCGACCCCCACCAGTTCGACCGCATCTACTCGATGGACACCTTTCTCCAGGTCACCGACGACGGCGGCAAGAGCTTTCGCGCTCTGGGCGAGAAGTCGAAGCACGTCGACAACCACGTGATCTGGGTCGACCCGAAGGATGCCGACCACTACCTCGTCGGCTGTGACGGCGGCCTCTACGAGAGCTTCGACAGGGCCACTACCTGGCGCTACTTCGACAATCTCCCGCTCACCCAGTTCTATCGCGTCGGCGTCGACACCGCGCTGCCCTTCTACAACGTCTGCGGCGGAACCCAGGACAACTTCACCCTCTGCGGACCGTCGCGCACCGATCGGTTCCAGGGTCCGGCCAACGAGGACTGGGAGACCGTCCAGGGCGGCGACGGCTTCTGGACCGTGACCGATCCGACCGATCCGAACATCGTCTACGCCGAGGCCCAGCACGGTGTCCTCACCCGCTTCGACCGGCGGAGCGGCGAGAACCTCGACATTCAGCCGCAGCCCGGGGCCGGCGATGCGCCGTTGCGCTGGAACTGGGATTCGCCGCTCGTGCTCTCGCCGCACTCGCCAACCCGGCTCTACTTCGCCGCCAACCGGATCTTCCGCAGCGAAGATCGGGGCGACAGCTGGCAGGCGATCTCGCCCGACCTCTCGCGCCAGCTGGATCGAAATCAACTCAAGGTGATGGGCCGGATCCAGCGTCCCGAAGCGGTGGCGAAGAATGCCTCGACCTCGATCTACGGCAACATCGTCGCCCTCGCTGAGTCGCCGCTCGCCGCCGGGCTTCTCTACGCCGGCACCGACGACGGGTTGATCCAGGTGACCGAGGACGGCGGCGGCGCGTGGCGCCGGGGCGCGAGCTTTCCCGGTGTACCGGACACCACCTACGTCTCGCGGCTGGTCGCTTCGCGGCACGACGCCGGAGTCGTTTACGCCGCCTTCGACAATCACAAGATGGGCGACTTCAAGCCCTACGTCCTGCGCAGCGCCGACCGTGGAAAGAGCTGGGTTTCAATCGCCGGCGACCTGCCGGCCCGCGGCACCGTCTACGCCGTGGTCGAGGATCCGCGCGACCGCAATCTTCTTTTCGCCGGTACGGAGTTCGGCCTCTTCTTCACTCCCGACGGCGGCAAGAAGTGGATCCGGCTCTCGGGCGGACTGCCGACGATCCAGGTGAGGGATCTCGCCATCCAGGAGCGCGAAGACGATCTGGTGCTGGCCACTTTCGGCCGCGGCTTCTACGTCCTCGACGACCTCGAGGCGCTTCGTCGTCTCGATGCCGCGAAGCTCGACACCCCCGCGATCCTCTTCCCCACCGAAAAGGCGCTCCTGTTCGTTCCCGGCTCGCGAATCGGCGATCGCGAGCGCGGTTTCCTGGGCGAGTCGTACTACACCGCCCCCAACCCGCCTTTCGGCGCGACCTTCACCTGGTACCTCAAGGAAGTACCCAAGACAGCGAAGGAGGTGCGCGCCGAAGGCGAGAAGAAGGCGAGCGAGGAGAAGCGCGAGATCGCCTATCCGACCTTGGCCGCGCTGCGCGCCGAGACCCACGAGGAGGCCGCCATCGTCGCGCTGACCGTCATCGACGACCAGGGATCGACCGTCCGCCGCCTGGAGATCAAGCCGGCCAAGGGGATGCAGCGCCTCACCTGGGACCTGCGCTACCCGCCGGCGGATCCGGCGGCGAAGGTCGTCGTCACGCCGCCATTCTCCGCTCCTGCCCAGGGCCCGCTGGCGGCCCCCGGTCGCTACCGCGCCCGTCTGGAGCAGACGGTCGCCGGAACGACCCAGCTTCTGGGCGAGGTCGACTTCGAGGTCGAGCTGCTGTCGAACGCGACCCTGCCGGCGAAGGATCGCGCCGCGGTTCTCGCCTGGCAGAAGAAGACCGCCCGTCTGCAGCGCGCAGTGCTCGGCGCTGAAAAGCTCGTCACTGAGCTCGAGGAGCGCCTGGCGCTCCTGCGCATCGCCGTCGACTCGCCGCAGGCCGGCGGCCTCCAGCCCGGCCAGAACCCGCAGCTCGACGCCCGATTGCGGGCCCTCACGCTCGAGCTCGAACAGATCTCGATCGCGCTCTCCGGCGACCGTTTCCTGCGCGCGCGCAACGAGGCGGAGCTGCCGTCGATCTCCGACCGGGTCGGAAACGTCGTCTCGTCCAGCTGGTCGTCGAGCGCCGAGCCGACGAAGACGCAGCGCGACGCCTACACGATCGCCGGCACCGCCTTCGCCCGCGAGCTCGCTCGGCTCGAGAAGTTCCTCCAGGTGGACCTCGCGGCGGTGGAGGCGGAGCTCGAGCGCACCGGCGCACCGTGGACGCCGGGCCGGTTGCCGCGCTGGCAGTCCGAAGAGTGAACCGGGTTTGCCACCCGGCGACCTCGCGCCCCCGCCGACGCCCCACGGCCGCCCGGCCGGCTGACCGCCGCGCGAAGTAGAATCCCGCCGGTAGAGTCGGCAGAGACGCATCGGCTGCCTTCGGCCGTCTCGGGAGCCTTGGACATGATCGAAGAACTGCGGCAGGTCGATGAATCCGTTCTCACGACGCTCCACGACTTGCGGCGCGAGCGTGAGGCTCTGAAGCAGAGGCTGGCGCGGATGCAGGAGGCCGGCTCCGAGGTTCCGGAGAAGGTACTCGCGCGCGTGCGCGGCGACTACGAGGCGCGCATCGCGGCTCTCGCCGACAAGGCGGCGCCGCTGCAGGACACCGCGCGCGGTGACTATGGGCGGCTGCTTCCCCTCCTCGAAAAGGCGCGCGAAGCGTGCGAGACACTGCGGCTCGACCAGGAGGAGCTCGCGCTCCGGCACCGGTTGGGCGAGTTCGACGACGACGAGCATCGCGACAGGACTGCCGAGCTCGACTCGAACCGGCGTACTGCCGAAGAGAAGGCCGCAGCGATCTCCGAGGTGGTGGAGCGCCTGGCAGGAGCTTTCGACTCTCCCGCCGAGCTCGCACCGTTGACGACCTCGGAGCTCCGTATCCCGGCCGCGGCCGCAGGAGACGCTGGAGCCAGTGGAGCCAGTGGAGATGTCCGCGCCGGCGCAGCCGGGGAAAGCGGCGCAGCCGCCGTTGCGCAGGAGGAAGATGGCACGCTGATGTTGCCGCCAGAGCCCCCCGCGGCGCCGGCACCGCCACCGCGGCAGGAGGCTTCAGACGAGCCACCGGTCTGGGTCCCCTCGATCGCCTGGCGGGACTCAGGGCCCGCCTCAGGGTCCTCGGAAGAGCCCTGGAAGGCGGCCGCCGCGCCGTTCACCGAGCCTCCTGCTGCCCCACCGACCCTCCAGGCGTCGAGCCCGCGGGGTCCGCAGGGCCTCCAGCGCGGGCCAACGGCCGAGTTCGAGCCGGAGGCGCCGACCAGCGGCCTCCCGGCGCATCCCGCACCGGGATCACGTGCCCGCCTCGAGGCGCTCGATGCCGACCTCGAGCAGCAGCCCCACTACCTCGAACCGTTGACGTTCATCGGCCGGACACCGGAGAACCAGATCCGGATCTACAAACCCGCGGTCTCGCGGCGGCATGCGCAGATCACCGAGACCGACGAGGGCTGGATGCTGCGCGATCTCTCGTCCGAGAACGGCACCTACGTCAACGGCCAGCGCGTCACCGAGCGTCTGCTCGCCGAGGGCGACCGGGTCCAGTTCGGCACCTCGCGATTCGTCCTGCACCTCGCCACCTGAGGTTGCCCGGCGATTGTCTCCCGGAGAGGTCGCAGCACTCTTCGCCGCCGCTCTGGCGGCCGGCGGAATGAACGCGCTCGCCGGAGGCGGTACCATCCTGACCTTTCCGGTGTTGCTGCTGCTGGGCGAGTCGGCGATCACGGCCAACGCCACCTCGACCGTCGCCTTGCTCCCCGGCGCGGCGGCGAGCCTCTACGGCTATCGCCGTGAGGTCCGAACGCACCGCAAGTGGCTCTCGTCGCTCCTGGTTCCCAGCCTGCTCGGCGGTGCCGCCGGCTCTCTGCTGCTGCTCTCGACGCCGGAGCGCATCTTCGCCCGCCTCGCACCGGCCCTGATCCTCTTTGCCACGCTGCTCTTCTTTCTCCAGTCGCTGGCGAAGTTTCGCCGCCGATTCACCAGCGCCCCCTCCTCAGCCAGCGGCGGCGGAGAGCAGGTTCACCGCCTCACCGCCGCCTGGCTCGCACAGCTCGCGGTGGCCATCTATGGCGGCTACTTCGGGGCGGGGATCGGAATCCTGATGCTGGTCGTACTGGGTTCGCTGGGTCTCGAAAACATCCACGCCATGAACGGCCTCAAGAACTTTTTCGGCATGTGCATCAATGGCGTCGCGGCGGCGGTCTTCATCGTTTCCGGGCGGGTGAACTGGCCGGCGGCGACGGTCATGCTGCTGGGAGCCGTCATCGGCGGCTTCGCCGGCGCCAACCTGGGCCGCCATATCGGCCAGGAAAAGGCCCGCGGCGCTGTCATCGTCATCGGCGTCGCTCTGGCCGGCCTGCTCTGGTGGCAGCAGCGATAACCGGCTGGAATAAGCGCACCGACCGGACGGTTTTCTCTGCCAACGACAGGAGAGCCCGCAAGGTCGCGGGCAGTCCGTCGCAGGAGACTCAATGAACGAACAGCTGATGATCCCCGTTCTGCCTCTGCGTGACGCCGTCCTTTTCCCGGGCATCGCGCTGCCGATAGGCGCCGGACGCCCCAGCACCCTGCGTGCCATCGAAGCCGCTCTGCGCGCTCCCGAGCCGCTGGTGCTCGCGGTCGCTCAGCGCCAGAACGTCGATGACGTCAATCCCGACGGCCTCTACAGCGTCGGCACCATCGCCCGCCTCGGGCAGGTGCAGCGCAGTCTTTCCGGTATGCAGCTGGTGCTGCACGGCGAACGGCGCGGCGTCGCTCTGCGCTACCAGGAGCGGGACGGCTACTACATCGCCACCGCCATCACCGCCACCGACCAGAACCCGTCGGATCCCGGCAACGCAGCCTTCGTCGCCCTGTTTCGCGAAGCGCGCGAGCGCGCCATCGAGCTCGCCAAGCGCGCTGGTCTGCCCGAAGAGCTGGTGCAACAGGTCATCTCGATCGCGTCCGAGCCGTCGCGCTTCGCCGACCTGGTATCTGCCTACGTCGAGCTCCCCACCGCCGACCGCCAGAAGCTCCTCGAGCTCCTTTCGGTGGAAGAGCGCCTGCGCTCCGTCCTGATCCAGGTCCAGCGCCAGCTCACCGTCCTGGATACCCAGGAGGAGATCAAGACCAAGGTGCGCGAGGAGCTCGGCGACCGCCAGCGCGAGATGGTACTGCGCGAGCAGATGAAGGCGATCCAGAAGGAGCTCGGAGACAACGACGAGAGCGGCGACCTGGATGAGCTGGTCGAGCGCCTGGGCAAGCTCGAGCTCACCGCCGCGGTGCGCAAGGAGGTCGACCGCGAGGTCGGGCGCCTGCGCCGCATCGGCCGCGAGTCGATGGAAACTCAGGTCATCCGCACCTTCCTCGAGACCGTGGCGGAGCTCCCCTGGAGCGCGCGCAGCGAGGAGAAGCTCGACGTTCAGGAGGCGGCGCGCATCCTCGAGCAGGATCACTACGGCTTGAAGGACGTGAAGGACCGCGTGCTCGAGTTTCTCGCCGTGCGGCAGCTGCGCCTGGAGAATGCCGAGAGAGAAAAGGCAAAGGCCTCGGTAAAGGAAGCTGGCGACCGCGACGCAGGTGACTTCGCCGCCGCCTCCGCCGCAGCCACCGCAGCCACCGCAGCCACCGCAGCCAGCACGGATGCTGGCAGCGAAGAGGCCGCACAGTCTCCCGACTCACCCGGCACGGGCGACAAGTCGAAGAAGCAGGGCAAGGAGAAGGAGAAGGAGAAGCAGTCCAAAGGCCCGATCGTGCTCTTCCTCGGCCCCCCCGGGGTCGGCAAGACCTCGGTCGCGCAGTCGATCGCCCGGGCGATGGGACGCGAATACGTCCGCATCTCGCTCGGCGGCGCGCGCGACGAGGCCGATATCCGCGGCCACCGCCGCACCTACGTCGGCGCGATGCCCGGGCGCATCCTCCAGGGCATGAAGCAGGCCGGCACCAAGAATCCGGTCTTCCTGCTCGACGAGATCGACAAGCTCGGCGTCTCCTATCAGGGCGATCCAGCTTCGGCGCTCCTCGAAGTGCTCGATCCGGCGCAGAACGACAGTTTTACCGACCACTACCTGGGCGTACCGTTCGACCTCTCCGAGGTGCTGTTCCTGTGCACTGCGAACTATTCGCAGAACATCCCCGGACCGCTCCTCGACCGCATGGAGATGGTGGAGTTCTCCGGTTACACCGAGTCGGAGAAAGCCGAGATCGCACGGCGTTACCTGCTGCCGCGCCAGCTCGAAGAGAACGGCCTCGCCGTTGGCCAGCTGGTCATCGCAGAGCCGGCGCTGGGCGATCTGATCTCGAACTACACCCGTGAGGCCGGCGTGCGCCAGCTCGAGCGCGAGCTCGGCAAGATGTCCCGCAAGGTGGCGCGCAAAGTTGCCGCCCGCGAGTTCGAACGCATCGAAGTCGGAACCTCCGAAGTCCGCGACCTGCTGGGTCGGCCGCGGGTGCACCCGGAGCGCGCCTCGCGGCAGGACCAGGTCGGCGTCGCGACCGGCATGTTCTACACCCCGGTCGGTGGCGACATCCTGTTCGTGGAAGCGCAGACTATGCGGGGCAAGGGCGACCTCGTCCTCACCGGCCAGCTGGGAGACGTGATGAAGGAGTCGGCACGCGCTGCCTGGAGCTACGCCCGTGCGCACGCCGCCTACCTCGGCATCGAAGAGGGGGCGTTCGATCGCGACCTGCATATTCATGTTCCGGCGGGCGCGATCCCGAAGGACGGACCTTCTGCGGGCGTCACCATGGCTTCGGCGGTCGTCTCCGTTCTCTCCGGGCGACCGGTGCGCCACGATCTCGCGATGACCGGCGAGATCACGCTCTCCGGCCGGGTGCTGCCGATCGGCGGACTCAAGGAGAAGAT
>JAYTAM010000174.1:0-3804 GCA_043737505.1 Thermoanaerobaculia bacterium | reverse complement strand
CCCGAGATCTTTCGCGCCAGCAGCGAGGCCGGGCGGCAATGGGCCGCCGATCTGACCTTCAGGTTGCGCGAGCGCCTGACAACTGCAGGTTATCCGCCTCCCGGCGCGCCAGGCGGCGCGGCCCTACCCAAGACGCCCTAGGCGGGCAGGCGGGCGATGAGGTCGATTTCGACCACGCCGCCCTTGGGCAGGGCGGCGGCCTGGACGGTCGATCGGGCGGGGCGATGTTCGCCGAAGACCCGGGCGTAGATCCGGTTCAGAACCGGAAAGTCGTTCATGTCGGTGAGATAGACCGTCGCCTTGACGACGTCGGAGAAGCCCGCTCCGGCGCTCTCGAGGACCTGCCGGAGGTTGGCGAAGACCTGCTCCGCCTGGCCCTCGAATCCGCCGGCGGCCAGGGCGCCGGTCGCCGGGTCGAGGCCGGTCTGGCCGGAGGTGTAGAGCATGCCGGCGACCGAGACCGCCTGGCTGTAGGGCCCGATCGCCTCGGGAGCGCCCTTGGAATGGTAACTGCGGATCGGTTCCTGGCTCATTCTCCGGCGTTCTCCACGACTCCGATGTAGGGCAGGTTGCGATAGCGCTCGTTGAAATCGAGGCCGTAACCGACGACGAACTCGCGTCCTATGCGGAAGCCGCAGTAGTCGATCGGCACCTCGACCTCACGTGCCTCGTGCTTGTCGAGCAGGGCGCAGAGTTTGACGCTTCGCGCGCCGCGGAAGCGGAAGAGATCGAGGATCGTGCGCAGGGTCCAGCCGGTGTCGATGATGTCTTCGACGAGGATGACGTCCTTGCCACGGATCGACAGATCGATGTCGCGTTTGATGCGGACCTCGCCGGCGGTCGTTCCGGAGCCGTAGCTGGTGGTCTGGAAGAAGTCGATCCGCAGCGGCGTCTCAAATCGCCGAACCAGGTCGGTGAAGAAGAAGACCGATCCCTTGAGCACGCCGATGGCGACCAGATCCTCGCTGCCGGCGAAGTCGGAGTCGATCTGCCGCGCCAGCTCTCCCACCCGGCTGGCGATCGTCTGCTCGTCGAGGAGCACCCGGATTCCGTGGCTATCCTTCTGGCTCTCCATGCTTTAGAATCCCCATTCGAACTCAGGCAACTGTGACCACACCCGACATCGCCGTTCTGCATCGACGCTATGTCGACCTGGCGAGCCGATTCAAATCGGCCTGGACCTTCCATCAATTCCTGCAGGGCATCCAGAAATTCTTCACCGAGGTCGAGATCGGCCGCTACCCGTCCGATTTTCAGGAGATTCACAGCACCCTGAAGTCCATCGCCGACAACCTGAGCGGGGGAGAGGGCGACAAGCTGGACCGTCAGCTGGACCAGGTAGAGCGCCAGCTCGCCCAGATGACCGGAATCCTGTCGGCCACCGATTCCCGGGTCTCGGCCTCCCTGCTGCGGCAGTTTTTCGACCGCGTCAAGAACTTCGACGAACAGATCCTAGCCCAGATGGTGCGGTTCTACCTCGCCAACTCTTCGGAAACCAGCCTGGGGGGCGAACGCCAGGACAAGCTCGACTTCCTGGTCTCCAAACTGTCGAAAGAGCTCGACCGGGTGACCGGACTGTACGTCCTGCGGGATCGGACGCGGCTGCGCGAGCTCTTCGAGGGATTCTGGGCAGCTCTTCCCGGGGTCGAGATCGACGACGGAATGCTCGCCTCCAGGCGGGCCCAGGTGGAAGAGTTTCGCCGCGAGCTCGGCGGGCTCGGCAGCTTCGAGGCGCTGACCGGCAGCGGTTTTATCCAGCGCTATCGCGATCTCAAGCACGAGATGGGACGCTACCTTTTCCATCCCGAGCTGATGGTGGCGGTCGTCGAGTCCAACCTGGCGGTCAAGAACAAGGTCCGGCAGTATTACCGCTCCGAAGAACAGCGCATCCTCGACGAATCGAACCGCATTCTCGAGCTCGAGAGCGAGGTCGGCAGCGATCCGCCCCTGGCGGCAGAGATCTCCGACCTTCGCCAGTCGATGGAGCACCTCGAGCGCAGCCAGCAGCGCGACAACGTCAAGCTCGGTGACCTCGACCTGCTGCGTCGGCAGGTCGGGGAGCTGGCGCCTCGACTCGCGGCCCGCCGCGAGCTGCGCGACTCGCGGCAGGACATCGCCCTGTCGATCGCCGCTTCACCCGAGGCGCGTGCCGCGATGGGAGAAATTGCGTCGGCCCAGGCCAGGAGCATGGCCGACAGTCACCTGCAGGAGATCATCCAGGCGCTGGATTCGACCGACAGCAAGGACGATCCCAAGGCGGTCGCGCTGGCGCGGGACATCTACCACCTGCGCCTCGAGCCGCGCGAGATCGTCGCTTACCGCCAGATCTACGTCAGCCACATCGGCGACACCGAGGTCGAGACCTTCCTGCTCGAGGCGGCGGCGCTCCGGCTGCGAATCAACCAGGAGGCCGCCGAGATCGCCGAGCTGCTCGACGAGACGGCGGTGACCAAGGACGCCCCGGTCTTCGAACGCGCGCGCGCCACCACCCGCGCCGCCGACGCCGTCGTGCAGCGCTTCAGCAGCGTCATCGACGTGGCCGTTCAAGATGGCAATTTCATCGAGGCACAGCAGTTGCAGCTGCTGCGGATGCGCCTCATCCGCGACTATTCGGGACTCTGGTTGCTGGTCAATCGACCGGCTTCGACCTGAATTCGCCTGCCCGCGCCCTCCAACTCGATAGCCGCAGCGCCTTTTCGGGTCCGTTCCTGACCGCTATCCGGACAGACGGGAATCGGACAGCAGCGCGCCAAGGAGCGCACGAACGCGTGACGCCGCGGCCCTGCCCGCCTCGAGCACCTCTTCATGGTGGAGGGGTGCATCGGTGACTCCGGCCCCCGGGTTCGCCACCAGGGAGAGGACGAGACACTTCATGCCGAGATGCCGGGCGGCGATGACTTCGTGCACGGTCGACATCCCGACCAGGTCCGCGCCGAGGGTGCGCAGCATCCTGACTTCGGCGGGTGTCTCGTAGCTCGGTCCGGGCAGACCGGCGTAGACCCCTTGCGGAAGATCGAAGCCGAGCTCCCGGGCATGCGACTTCGCCAGCTGGCGAAAGCCCGGCTCGTAGGCATCGACCATGTCGGGAAAACGCACCCCCCAGGCGGCGGGCGGCTCTCCTGACAGAGGACTGGCTCCGGTGAGGTTCAATTGGTCGGAGATCGCCACGAGCGTTCCCGCCGGCCACTCAGGCCGGACGCCGCCGGCGGCGTTGGTCATGACCAGAACCTTGGCACCCAGCAACGCCGCGAAACGGATGGGGAAGACCACGTCCGCCGGTGAATAGCCCTGGTAGCCGTGGATGCGTCCGCGGAAGTAGAGCACCCGGCGCGAGCGGTTCGGGTGGCTCGGGTGGCTCGGGTGGCTCGGATCATCGAGCTCGAGGAGCTCGATCTCATGCCGGTGGCCGGCGACGGAATGCACCGCAAAGGGTAGCCAGCCGGCGAGCGGTTCGGGTCCCGCGACCGGCGTCGCGAGGTCGACCGAGAGTCCGGATCCGGCGACCAGAGCGATGTCCGGCGCCGGGCGTCCGAGCTCCCGCCAGCGACTCACGGCCTGGTCGAGTTCGTCTTGCCAGTGGCGCATGCGAGCGCATCCTAGCCCGAACTATGCATGAAACTCCTACTGCGGGGCGGATCCGGCCGCGTCTGCTGCGTTACGCTCACGACCCGTCCACAGGACGGGTACCCCGGCTCCTCGACGTACTGTCCAGTACGCCTGCGTCGCCCTCCCGTCGCGCGCCTTGCAGCCACGGCCGGCTGCGCCCCTCGCTACAGAGCTTCATGCATAGGTCGGGCTAGCAGC
>JAYTAM010000173.1:0-8683 GCA_043737505.1 Thermoanaerobaculia bacterium | reverse complement strand
GGTAGCGGTCGTCAGCCGGCGGCGGGAGCCGGCGCTCTGGCTGGCGCGCCGCATCTGGGCGCCGGGGATGCTCGCCATCGGACTGGCGCGGCTGGTGGTCGTCGGAGGCGAGCGTGTCGATCTTCGCCGTTCTTACTTCTTCGTCGCCAACCATCAGTCGTGGCTCGACATTCCGGTGATCTTCGCCGCCGTGCCGGCGCCGCTCCATTTCCTGGCCAAGCAGGAGCTCGCCCGGGTGCCGTTCCTCGGCTGGTACATCGCCGCCATGGGCATGGTCTTCGTCGATCGCAGCGATCGCCGGAAGGCGCTCGCCAGCGTCGGGCGGGCCGGAGAGCTCCTGGCGGCGGGCGGCAGCCTGGTCTCCTTCCCCGAGGGCACTCGCGGAGCGCCGGACCATTTCGGGCGCTTCAAGTCGGGCGGCTTCGCGGCGGTGCTCGAGCCGCACGGCCGCGCCGTCGAGGTCGTGCCGGTGGGGATCGTCGGAGCGGGGCGGATCATGCCGCGCGGAGGTTTCAGGGTCCGGCCCGGCACGGTCGAGGTGCGTATCGGCGAGCCGATTTCCGTCGCCGGGCTGGTCATGGACGATCGCGCGCAGCTCGCGCGCCGGGCCGAGGCTGCAGTGGCCGCGCTGCTCGGTGTCTCCGGGCGGCCGGAGACGGCCGCCGGTGCGGCTGCAACGCGCGTGACAGCGCCGGGCTCGAGCCCGGTCTAGGATCGGCATCGGCCGAAGGAGAATGAGATGAAGACAGGCTCAGGCAGGGGACGACACGGGCGGCAGCAGTCGCTGAGGGTGGGTGGTGCGCTGGTCGCCTGGCTGCTCGGCGCGCCCCTGCTCCCGGCGGAGGAGCTGTCGCCGACCTTTCGCGACGCCGTCGCCCGGTTCCTCGCCAACGACTACAAGGGTTGCCAGCTCGCCTTCGCCCGTGCCGCCGCCGAGGCGCCGCGCGCCGGCCTCGCGGCTCGCGCCGCTTACGGCGCCGCCTGCTGCGCCGCCCTGCGCAACGACCTGGACGGCGGTTTCGAATCGCTGGCTCTGGCATTGGCGAACGGATTCATCGACCTCGAGCGCGCTATGGTCGACCCGCGGCTCGAAACGCTGCGCGCCGATTCGCGGTGGATTCAATTCGCCACCATGACCGGGGAGCGCCAGCAGGCGCACCAGCTGTCCCTCGACCCCGACCTCCTGCGCCTCTATCTCGAGCAGCAGGCGGGTCCCGCAGCGCCGCGTCGCGAGCCGCCACCTGCGGCAACGGACGGCGCGAACGGCGGTTCGGCCGCGAGCCCCGAAGCTGCGAAGGGCGCTGCTCTCGAGCCGGCCCTCGATCGCGCGCTCGCGCGTCGGCGGGAGGCCTGGGAGCTGGTCCAGAACGGTCGGGCGAAGCGGCCCGACGACGCCTTTCACGCCGCCTCGATTCTGGTCGAGAGCGATCGGGTAGCCGAAGTCGACCGCGCCGCCGAGCTCGCTCGTGCAGCGGCGGCGGGCGACCCGGACCTGCTGCGCGCCCGGCCCCTCGTCGCGGTTGCCGTGGACCGCGGGCAGATGCTCGCCGGTCGGCCGCAGAAGTACGGCACGCAGCTGGTTCAGGTCGACGGCAAGTGGAAGGTCTACGAAGTCGACCCGGCGATCACCGACGATCTGCGCGCGGAGTGGGGCCTGCCGCCGATCGCCGACGCGCACGCGCGGGCGGACGAGCTCAACCGCGCAGCTCCGCCGGCATCGCCCGCTCCGTCTCCTCGCCCCTGAACCTCGCGGCGGCAGCGCCGTTTCGCCTCGGAACTGTGTAGAAATGGGCCGACGGGTCCTCTCCTGAGGAGCGTCAAAAGGCTGGAAAGACAGCGAGTTGCAGCAACTTCGCGCTGGCATTGCCCTTGCCATGGAGATGGACATGGCGAGCTCCAAAAATTCTGCAATGGAACCGTGCGCGACCTGTGGCAACGTCTATGACAAGGCGTTCGAGATCCTCATGGGTGGACATCGCTACGTCTTCGACAGCTTCGAGTGCGCCGTGCACCTGCTGGCGCCTGTCTGTGCCCATTGCGGCTGCCGGATCATCGGCCACGGCGTCGAGGCCGAAGGCGTCATCTACTGCTGCGTGAACTGCGCCGAGCACAAAGGGGAGGCGCGCCTGCGGGATCGCGCCTGACCCGTTCGCCCGCCTCCTTCCAGGTGCAATCGAACGTGCAACGCCCTAGAGACCCTTTGCTCGCCTCCCATGTCGCGGTGCCGGCGGCACCGCCCGGTCCGTTTGCCGCACTCCTCGCGATCGCGCGCGAGACCGGGCGCGAGTGGAGCGCCGACAAGGTCCCGCGGCTCGCTGCGGCACTCGCCTACTACGCGCTCTTCTCGCTGGCGCCCCTGCTGGTGGTTGCGATCGGTGTCGCCGGCTTCTTCTTCGGCCGCGAGGCGGCGCGCGGCGAGCTCGTGGCGCAGTTCACGTCGCTCATCGGTCGCGCAGGAGCCGAGGCGGTCGAGAATCTCCTCGCCTCGAGCGGTTCGCCGGCGAAGGGGGCGACTGCGGCGCTGCTCGGTCTCGTGACTCTCCTCATCGGCGCCTCGGGAGTCTTTGGTGAGCTCCAGGATGCGATGAACAGCATCTGGAACGTCGCGCCCAAGCCCAACGCCGGCTGGAAGACGTTCCTGCGCCGCCGCTTCTTCTCCTTCTCGATGGTCCTGGGCACTGGATTTCTTCTCCTCGTGTCGCTCCTCCTGAGTGCGGCGACGGTGGCTGCCAGCCGTCACTTCACCTTCGATTCCACCTTCGCGCAGGCGGCCTGGAGCGTCGCCAGTGCGCTCTTCGGACTGCTGCTGCCCTGCGTACTCTTCGCTCTGATCTTCAAATTCGTGCCCGACGCCGAGATCGCCTGGCGCGACGTCTGGGTCGGAGCCGTTCTCACGGCGACGTTCTTTGCCCTCGGCCGCGCGGCGATCGGCTACTACCTGGGCAGTAGCGCCCTCGACTCGGCCTATGGTGCGGCGGCGTCCTTGGTGGCGGTGGTCGTCTGGGTCTACTACTCGTCGCAGATTCTCTTCCTCGGCGCCGAGCTCACCCAGGTTCTGGCACGGCGCCGGACCGGGCGGACGCAGCAGCCTCCGAAGCCAGGGGCGCGGCGCGGCGCCAAACGGGCTGCCGACGATCCCGCAGCGCTACCCGGAGCGGCGCGGTCCCGCCGCGCCGACGAGGCCGAGAGGCGCGACGGTCAGCGGGCGGGGGCGGCAATGGCGCAGGAGGACTTGTCTCCGGCGATGGCGCTTCTGCGGGCGATCGGCCCGACGGTCGCGACGGCGGCGGCGGCGTTTATTCTCGACCGGATGGCCCGGAGGGGCCGGGCGACCCGGGAGCGCGCACAGTTCGAGCGCCCTTTCTACAAAAAAGAACCGCCCTCGAAGCGCTAGTCACTGGAGGAGCAGCGCGAAGCCGCCCTCTCTCAGTGGCATCAGGGTTGCTCCTGCTCCGCAGGCGAAGGCCGGGCACGCGAGCGCCGCACCGCAGCGCCAGCCCTATCCCCGCGCCTGGAGGAGATTTGCCATGCGTAGCCGAGCCGCTATCGGGAATCATCCGATCCATCCCGCACTGGTCGCCATTCCGGTCGGGGCCCTCTTCTTCGTGTTCGTCGCCGACATCGCTTTCCTCGTCAACGGTCTAGCCTTCTGGTCGGAGATGGCGGGAGTCGGCCTGGCGATCGGCGTCATCGGCGCCCTGGTCGCCGCGATTCCGGGCCTTGTCGACTACTCCGGATTACCCGCCGCGTCCCGTGTGCGTTCGGTAGCGACGGCCCACATGCTGCTCAATTTCACGGTCGTCGGCCTGGACGCGGCCAGCCTCTATCTGCGGTGCAATGCCTCGGGTGGGACGTTCGCCCCCAGCACGACGGCGCTCGCCCTTTCCTTCCTAGGTTTCGCGCTCCTGGGGTTCTCCGGCTGGCTCGGGGGCAAAATGGTCTTCGAGTTCGGAGCCGGAGTCGTCCACTCGGCGGACGCCCAGGGCCGCTCGTGAACGCGAGTCGAGCCGTCTTCGTTCTAGCGGTCTCGACTCTCGGGTGCGGCGGCTGCGGCCAGCTGGCGATGAAAGGCGCCGACCAGGCGGCGGTGCGCTCGGTGCCGCGCCAGCCGGTGTCCGAGGTGGCCGCGCCGGAGGGCTATCAGGTCTTTCTGCATGCTCAGGGCTTCAACTATCCGAGCGCCATGGACTGGGATGACCGCGGACGACTCTTCGTGCTGCAGTCGCATGCCGTGCCGCTGCCCTTGACGAGTGTCAAGGTGGTGCGGATCGATGACGACGATCGGCTGGAGGAGGTGGAGCTCCACGGCCCGGGAGCCCCGACCGGCAAGGTGGCGCTCGGCCTCACCTTTCATGGTGGCTGGTTCTACCTTTCGCACGAGGAGAGCGACGGAACCTGGGGAGTGAGCCGGTTCCGCCCCGACGACGGCACGACGGAGGCGGTGCTCCGTGGTCTGCCCGGCAACGGCGACCACTGGGTCAATCACCTGCTGTTCGATCGCGACGGGGCGCTCTACTTCGGGATCGGCAGCGCGACCAACTCCGGCGTCGTGTCGAGCCACGATCCAGTGAACATGAAATGGCTCAAGGACCGGCCCTCGGCGCGCGACATTCCCTGCCGCGATCTCACTCTTGCCGAAGCCCGGTTCATCGACGACAACGCCCTCACCGATGCTGCGGACGATCGCGCGACGACCGGCGCCTATCAGCCCTATGGCACCGCCGGTGCGCGCGTGGTGAAGGGCGAGGCGCTGTGCACCGGGGCGATCTACAAGCTGGCAGCGGGTGCATCCCGGCCGGAGCTCGTCGCCTGGGGTTTCCGCAATCCGGTGGGTCTCGCCATGACCGGCGACGGCGCCATCTACGTCGGCGCGCAGGGCGCCGATGTTCGCGGGACCAGGCCGGTGCGCGAGGACGCCGATGCACTCTATCGGCTGATGCCGAACGCCTGGTACGGCTGGCCCGAGTTCAGCGGCGACCTGACGCCGTATTCGGATTCCCGCTACGCCGTCCCGGCAGAACAGTCCGCGGCCGGCGAGGCAGGACCGAGACCGATCATCGACCTCGCGGCGAGTGGGCTAGCGGCGCCGGATCCCGCCTGGTTGATCTTCCCCACCGAGCCGCATGCGGCGATCTGCGGCATTGCGGCGATCCCGGCCGAGGGTCCCTTTCGCGCCTGGGCGGGGCAGATCCTGGTCAGCGAGATGGGCGATTTTCGCCCGACGACGGACCCCATGCAGCCTGACGTCCGCGCCGGATTCCAGGTCGAGATCGTCGATCCGGCGACCGGCGAGGCGAGGCCGTTCCTGAGAAACGTGCGGACCGGAGCCGACGGCTCGAGCCTGCCGGCTTCGGCGCTCGATCTCGCTCACGGCCTGGAGCGACCGGTCGATGTGCGAGTCGGTCCCGACGGCCACATCTACGTTCTCGACTTCGGCGTCTTCGTGCCGACCGCAGACGGGGCGAAGGTCTTTCCCAAGACGGGAAAGATCTTCCGAGTCGAGCCGAGCGCCGCGTCAGAGCGATGAAGCCGTGAAGCCATGACCTTCGGCTGCACCAGCTGCGTCTGGGCCGGCCTCGCCCTGGCCGCCAGCGGACCGTCCGCCGCCGTGTCTCAAGTGCCTGCGATCACCGAGGAGATCTTCGTTGTCGGCACGGCGGACGACGATGCCGTAGAAGCTGCGCGCCGCATCTCCCTCGAGCGCAGCGCTCTCGCCGCGCTGCCGGCCGAGACGTTGGCGGAGGCGATCTCGGAGCTCCCCGGCATCGTTGTCCTGTTCGACGCCCCGTTCGGCGGCATCCCCATGGTCATCGCGCGCGGCTTCTTCGGCGGCGGAGAGGTCGACTATGTCGGGCTCGAGGTCGACGGTGTGGCGCGCTCGGCGACCGAGTCGGGCGTCGCCGACTGGCGCGGGCAGCGCCTCGACGACGTCGAGCGCATCGACCTGCTCTCCGGCCCGTCGATGCGCCGCGGGGGATTCGATCCGGCGCTCGCCGGGACGATTCGCGTCGTGTCGCGCCCGCCGCCAACGACGCCTCCAGGTGCCGGGGGCCCGGCAGAGCCTGCCGCAGGCAGCGCGGAGGCGGCCCTCTCGTTGGCGAGCTTCGAAACAGCTGCCGCGTGGGCGCGCTGGAACGGCGCACTGGGCGGCTGGCGCGCAGCGCTCGCCGCAGACGTCGCGCAGACGGCGGGCTACCGGGACAATGGCGCAGCGGAGGAGGAAGGGTTCGAGGTGCGGCTGGCACGCGCAACCGGGGTCGGCCGCTGGGATCTCTCGGGCCATGCGCGCTTCCGCGACCGCGAGGAGCCGGGTCCGCTCTCGCTGTCCGAGCTCGCGCTCGATCCGCGGGCCTCGAATCCGCTCTTCGACGAGGACCGCGAACGAAGCGCACGCTGGAGTGTCGCCGGCCAGTGGGAAGGGGGCTCCGAACGCGTGCCGCTCGCAGCGCGCCTGGTTGCGGATGGACGCGACACGCGTTTCGTTCGCACGCTCCTGGTCGCCGAGGGCCTTGGAGACCGCGCCGTGCGGTTCGTCGACACCGGCGGCCTGGGCTTAGGCCTCGCGAGCTCGCGCGAGATCGTTCTCGGCCGACGAGGCGGGGTGCGATTCGCGCTCGACTACCGCAGCGAGCGCGCCGACCTGCGTTACGAACAGCTCGAGAGCGGCGCGACGACCGGCGCCGACGGGGCCCGGCGTGACCATCTGAGTGGCGAGGTCGGCCTCGCGCTGCGCGCGGCGAAGCGACTCGAGTTCGACCTCTCGCTGCGTGGCGATCGCGTGCGCGACCGCTCGGACGTCCACGGTGCGGCGAGTCATTCCGCGGCCTCGCCACGTTTCGGCGCGGTGTGGAAGCTGCGCGACGAGGCCGAGGACGGATTCCAGGTTCACGGGGAGATCGGGCGGGCCTACCGCGCGCCGACCCTCGACCAGCTCTTCGATCCGCGGCCGTTCGCGGGGCCGGACGGCCCGTTCACACTGTCGAATGCCAGGCTCGAGCCGCAGCGGACTCGAGGCTGGGAAGTCGGCCTCGAGGGCCGAAAGCGCCTCTCCAGCTGGCGTCTCGTCGCCTACCGGATGAGCGTCGAAAACGAGATCGACTTCGACCCGGCGACCTTTCGCTACGCCAACATCGGGCGCAGCCGCCATGAGGGAATCGAGAGCTCCTGGAGGCGGGCCGTGGGCCGCGCGGGCGAGGTCCGCGCGAGCTACGTGCGCTCGCACGTCGAGGCCGAAGGACACACGCCGACCGGGCAGCTCAAGAACATCCCCCGGGACGTGGCGCGGGTGGGGTGGAACGTCCGCCTGCCCGGAAGTGTCGAGCTCGACCTGCGGCAGTCGTTCCTCGCCGGGCGCTGGGCCGACGATGCTCACAGGTACCGTCTCGACGACGTCCTGCGCACCGATCTTCGACTGGCGCGTGCGATAGGCGACTTCAGGCTGCGCCTCGACGTGCTCAACCTGTTCGATCAGGACGCCTTCGAGCTCGCCTACGTCTTGCCGAATGCCACCTTCGACGGCGAGTCGCTCCACGGCTTCGCGCCCGTGCCGCTCGCCTTCCGCATGGGCGTCGAAAGGAGTTGGTAGCCGTGGGCAAGCTCGAGGTCGCCCTGCGTTATGTCGGCGAGGAGCCGGGCCTCCGCCGGCAGAAGCGTGGAAGAGGATGGAGCTACGCGGACGTGGACGGCGGACGCGTGACGGATCGGGCGACGCTGCGGAGAATCCGCAGTCTGGCGATCCCGCCGGCCTGGAGCTCGGTGTGGATCTGCACCGACGAACGCGGCCACCTTCAAGCCACCGGCCGTGACGTCCGGGGGCGCAAGCAGTATCGCTATCACCCGCAGTGGAGAGCCGAGCGGGACGGGCACAAGTTCGACCGCCTGGTCGAATTCGGCGAGGTTCTGCCACAGGTCCGGCGGCGGGTCGAAAAAGCGCTGGGGGAGAAGGATCTCTCGCGCGAGCGCGTGCTGGCGGCGGTAGTGAGTCTCCTGGACTCGACCTTCGCCCGCATCGGTAACGCGGAGTATCGGCGCACGAACGGTTCGTTCGGGCTGACGACGCTCGAGAACCGCCACGCGCGGGGTTCGCGCGGCAACCTGCGGCTGGTCTTCCGCGGCAAGTCCGGAGTCGCGCACACGCTCGAGGTGGGCGATCCGCGTGTCGCCCGCGTGATCCAGCGCTGCCAGAGCCTGCCGGGCCAGCGTCTCTTTCAGTACGTCGATACCGCTGGCGAGGTCCAGGCGATCGACTCGCAGGATGTCAACGACTGGTTGCGGGAGATCGCCGCCTGCCGGATCACCGCCAAGGACTTTCGCACCTGGCACGGTTCGGCACTGGCCCTGGATGCGCTGCAGAAGCGCACCGTCCCTGAGACGGCAACCGCGGCAAAGAACGTTTTCCTGGAGGTCGTCGACGGTGTCGCCCGCCGGCTCGGCAATACCCGCGCAGTCTGCCGGAGCCACTACATTCATCCGGGCCTGCCGCAGGCCTTCGCGGCAGGTCTGCTGTTGCGAGGTGGAGAGGACCGGGACGCAACAAGAGTTCGCGGGCTGTCGGCCCGCGAGATCCGGCTCCTCGCCTGGGTGCGAGCGGAGAAGGCGCGTGACGTTCCACTGGCCCGCGCGAGCTGAAAAAAAAGAGCGCGCCCTGCGGCGCGCTCTCTCCATACCCTGCCGAATGAGTTCC
>JAYTAM010000172.1:0-8692 GCA_043737505.1 Thermoanaerobaculia bacterium | reverse complement strand
TGGGCAGCGACGACGGTGACGGTGAATGCAGCGGCGGGTCCATTCGTCGTCACGGCGCCGAACACGGCGGTGACCTGGCCGGCAGGTAGCTCCCAGGGGGTGGACTGGGACGTGGCTGGGACGTCCGGCGCTCCAGTCTCGTGCGCCAACGTGGCGCTCGACCTCTCGACCGACGGTGGCCTGACCTTTCCGACCGTGCTCCTGGCGTCGACGCCCAACGACGGCACGCAGTCCGTGACCGTCCCCAACCTGCCCACAGCTCAGGCGCGGGTCCGCGTCAGCTGCGTCGGCAACGTCTTCTTCGACGTTTCGAATGCGAACTTCACCATCGGGGCGGCCGTGCCGGGGCCCGCTCTCGCTTCGCTGCTACCGATCTCCGGCGGTACGCCGGGCGGCACGGTGGTCGCCCTCCTCGGAGTTCAGTTCGCGAGCGGCGCGACGGTCCTGTTCGGCACCGTACCGGCCACGTCGGTGACCTTCAACGACGCGACGTCGCTCACCGTTACAGCGCCCGCCCACCTCGCCGGCGTTGTCGACGTGACGGTCACCAATCCGGACACCCTGAGCAGCCTGCTCAGCTCGGCCTTCACCTATTTTCCGGATCTGCCCTTCAGCGACGGCTTCGAGGTCGACGGCACGGCCGCCTGGTCGCTTACCGTGCCCTGACGGCCTAGGCGATCTCGACCCGGTTGCGGCCGAGGCGCTTCGCCTCGTAGCAGGCGGCGTCGGCTTGCAGCAGCAGCTCGGCGGAGTCGAACGGAAAGCTGGCGGAAGACGCACCGCCCAGGCTGGCCGTGATCGCCACCTCTTCGCCGCCGGGCAGCGCGAGGAGCGGCGCGCGGTCGAGGGCCTCGCGCACGCGCTCGGCGATCGCCCCGACCTCCGCCGCCGGAGTGTGGGGCATGAGGACCACGAACTCCTCGCCACCCCAGCGGAAGAGCAGATCGGTTTCGCGCAGCGCGCCTTCGATCCTGCGCGCCGCGCGTTCGAGGATCACGTCGCCGACGGCATGGCCATGGCGATCGTTCAACTCCTTGAAACGGTCGAGGTCGGCGAACAGCAGGCCGATTCCCAGCTTCAGCCGCCGGCTGCGCTCCGACTCCTTCTGGAAATGCTGCGCGAAGGCGCGCCGGTTGGCGCAGCCGGTGAGGCTGTCCTGCAGGGCGTCGCGGCGCTGGCGCTCGCCGAGCCGGGCGAGCGCGGTCGAGAACATGCCGGTGGCGACGATGAGGGCGGTCGACAGCAGGCCCATGACCAGGACGATCTCGCGCAACCGGGGAAGGAGCAGATCGCCACTCGCGGTGCGCGCATCGAGCGCTACCTCGATCGTGCCCAGCGCCTGGTGGACGCCGAGGAAGACCACCAATCCGAGGACGCCGAAACCGACGACCGTCAGCGCGACCCCGTGGGTGTAGCTGAAGTCGTTCAGCGGAGGCGAGACGAAATGGCGGTCGACCCAACCGCGCACGCGGCGCCCGCCCAGGCGGAGGATCGGCACAACGATGAACAGCAGCTGCAACAGGTCGCCGATCACCCAGCCGCGCCAGATGCGCTGTCCGGCCACGGGATCGAGCGCATGGCTGCTGTTCCACAGGATCGCTGCGAGAGAGCCGGTGACCGCTGCCACCAGGCCGGCGCCGGCAAACCAGGCGAGGTCGCGGCCTCGCCGCAGGTCGGGATCGACCCGCACCGCGACGAGCGAGGCCCAGAGCATCAGGGTCTCCATCACGCCGGCGACGGCGAAGAGCGCGGCGAGCGGGAATTCGAGCCCCGAGGCGAGGGCGCTCGCGAGGTTCGCGAGATAGATCGGAACCGCCGCCCAGGTGGGTCCCAGCCAGAGCGCGATCAGAACCGAGAAGAGGAACGGCGGATAGATCGTCACTTCGAACGGAATGCCACCGATCGAGAGGGCGAGCCCGTTCCATTCCAGCCAGACGTTCAGCAGGCCGAAGGCGACCGAGGCCAGCACCAGCAGGAACCAGATCCCCACGAGCTTCCGCAGCCGGGCGCTCGCGCCCGCCGCCCGGAGCTCGGAGATGGGCCACCAGACGGGGCCACGATCGAACAGAGCCACGGCGCCGGTAGGAGTGGATGGCACGGGCGGCGATTACACCACAACCGGCAGTGAGGGGCCGTTTGTCACCCGCTGCGGAGTTGCTTGTCCTGACAGAATGCGCACATGCTGGTTCTCGGCAAACACGAGGCGAACACGCTCGCCCAGCTCGAAGAGGTGGCCCAGCGCGCCCACCGCGTGGCGCTCATGGCCGACGGACATCTGGGCTACATCATGCCGGTGGGCGGCGTTGCCGCCTACCGCCGCCAGATCTCCGTCGCCGGCGTCGGCTTCGACATCGCCTGCGGCAACTGCGCCATGCGCACCGATCTCGATGCGGGCGATCTGCCGCGCGAGCGGCTGGAGCTCCTCGCGGACAGAATTCAGCGCGAGATCTCGTTCGGGATCGGGCGGACGAACGCCTCGCACGATGCGCCCGACGATCATCCCCTGTTCGACGACCCGAACTGGCAGGCGGTGCCGGCCCAGCCCGGCGAACGCGAACGCCTGCGCAAGCTCGCCCGCGATCAGCTCGGGACGGTCGGGTCAGGCAATCACTACGTCGATCTCTTCGCCGACGAAGAGGAACGCGTCTGGGTGGGTGTCCACTTCGGCTCACGCGGGCTCGGGCACACCATCGCCTCGGGTTTCATGGCGATCGCCGCCGGCAAACGCTGGGGTGAGCGCGTGCCCGAGAGCGAGGCGCTCTTCGACCTCGCGAGCGACTCCGGCGACCGCTACTGGCGCCTGATGGAGCTTGCGGGGCGCTACGCCTACGCCGGCCGGGAGTGGGTCTGCCGCAAGGTGGCGACGGCGATTGTCGGCGGGGAGGTTTCGGACCTGGTCCACAACCACCACAACTTCGCCTGGCGCGAGCGCCACTTCGGCGAGGAGCTCATCGTCGTGCGCAAGGGGGCGACTCCGGCCTTCCCCGGCCAGGCGGGCTTCGTTGGCGCGTCGATGACCGGAATCTCGGTGGTGTTGCGCGGCGTCTCGGGTGCAGGCGACGCTGGCGAGGCCCAGCGCGCCGCCATGTTCTCTACCGTCCACGGTGCGGGCCGGGTGATGTCGCGCACCGAGGCCGCCGGCAAGCGCCATCGTTTCGGGCCTAAGGCCGGCACCCTGGTGCGGGGGGCCGACGGCAAACCGGTCCGCCCGGGGAAGGTCTCGGACGAGATGCTGCGCTCTGCGGTGAAAGAGTCCGGCGTCGTGCTGCGGGGAGGCGGACCGGACGAGAGCCCGTTCGTCTATCGCCAGCTCGAGGCCGTGCTCGCCGAGCAGCCCGCCATCGAGATCCTGCACCGCCTCCGGCCGCTCGCCGTGGTCATGGCGGGCGCCGACGAGCACGATCCGTACAAGGACTGAGTCGGCGTCTACGGCAGTGGACCAAGAGTCCGGCGCGCCTCGTTCGTCTCCACCTTCTGCACCGGTGGCTCCGGCACCTTCGCTGACGTCGTACCTGCCCCTTCAGTGCCTTTCCGGCGCACGGCCGGAGTCGGCACCGCTCAGGTGGAAACGCCGAAGCGCGGCAGGATCTTGGTCTGCAGGACCCACCAGAGGGCGACGAAAGCAACGAAGACGAGGATGTCTCTCATGTAGAAGCCTTTCGCGCCGCCTGGGCGACGCTCTTGAGCAGTCGATGTTCGTAGGCCGCGCGCTGCTCGAGGGCGTCGCAGACCGCGCGGCAAATCGTGAAGGCGGCCGGATCGATGACCCGGTAGAAGATGCTGGTGCCCTCCCTGCGTGAGCCGAGCACGCCGCTTGCCCGCATTTTCGAGAGGTGTTTCGAGACGTTTGCCTGGCTGCCCCCGACGACCGCCAGGATATCCGAGACGCGAAGCTCGCGATCCTCGACGGCATGCAGAATCTTCAGCCGGGTCGGATCGGCGAGCGCTTTCAGGCGCTCGGCAATGCGCTCGAAGAACTCGTCGGAAGGTTCGGGTCTCATCTTTCCTCCAGCGTGCATGCCAACCGACTCACGATTCGCTCACGCCCGCCTTGTGCAGGAGGGCCATCATCGGGCACCACTTCGAGAAGGCGGACTGCAGGAGGTTCAGCCCGACGAAAGCGGTGAAGAGGAAAAAGCCCGGGTGGACGAACCAGCCCAGGGCGACCGAGGCGAGGACGGCGATTCCGGCGATCAGGCGCAGCGCTTCGTTGACGTTCACGAGTTGTTCTCCTCCGGCGAAGAAACTTCCACGACGGCTTCGATGCCGACAGTGGCGACGTACATCCAATAGAGCAGGGGGACCAGCACGAGGGTGAGCGCTGTGGAAACGACGACGCCCGAAATGAGCGCCACGGCGAGCCCCTGGAAGATCGGATCGAGCAGGATGACGACACCGCCGACGACCAGCGCGGCGGCGGTGAGCGCGATCGGGCGGAAGCGGACTGCGGCCGCCTTGATGACCGCCCGGTCGAGCTGCTCGCCGGTCTTGAGCTCGAGGTTGATGAAATCGACCAGCAGGATCGAGTTGCGCACGATGATCCCGGCAAGGGCGATGACGCCGATCATCGACGTGGCGGTGAAGAACACCCCGCCAAACGCGTGCGCCGGAATGACGCCGATGAGGGTCAAGGGAATCGGCGCCATGATGATGAGCGGCGTGACGAACGAGCCGAACCAACCGACGACCAGCAGGTAGATGAGGACCATCACGACGGCGAAGGCGATCCCCATGTCGAGGAAGACGTCGTGGGTGACCTGCCACTCGCCGTCCCAGATCAGGGTTGAGCGCGTGCTGTCTGCCGGACGGCCTGTGAACAGCACCTCCATCGGTCGGCCGGAGGCGTCGCGCACCGCGGCGATCTTCTCCTTCATGTCGAGGAGCGCGTAGACCGGCGACTCCGATGCGCCGGCGACGTCGCCAACGACGTACGTCACCGGTCGCAGATTCTTGTGGTAGATGAACGGGGTGCTGGCGGTCGCCACCGGGCGGACGAGCTCGGAGAGCGGTACCAACGACCCCTGGTTCCCCGGCACGGCGACCGCCAGCAGTTCGCTCGAACCGGCGCGCTGCGCCGGGTCGAGGCGGAGCACGACCGGCACCGGCCCGCGTGCTCGCGGATCAGAGAGATGCGCCGCATCGGCGCCGGCGAGCGCGACCCGGAGCGTCCGCGCGATCGCCTCCGGCGAGACGCCGGCGCGCGAGGCCTTCTCGCGGTCGACCTCAAACTCGAGGCGTGGGCCGGGACCCTCGACGAACCAGTCGACGTCGACGACGCCCGCGGTGCCCTCGAAGATCGCCTTGACCTGTCCGGCGAGGTCGAGGCGGGAGGCGGCGGTCGCGGCGTAGATCTCGGCGACCAGGGTCGAGAGCACCGGCGGCCCCGGCGGCACCTCCGTCACTTTGACGTTGGCGCCGTGACGCGCAGCGATCGGGGAGAGGAGTGGTCGCAGCGTCTTGGCGAACGGATGGCTGGCGGTCTCGCGGTCGTGCTTGGGCAGGAGGTTCACCTGCAGGTCCGCGACCAGCGGCCCGGAGCGCAGGAAGTAGTGGCGAACCAGGCCGTTGAAGTTGAACGGGGCCGAGGTCCCGACGTAGGTCTCGATGTCGGTCACTTCCGGCAGCTCGCGCAGAGCGAGCGCCATTTCGCGCGCCACCGCGGCGGTGTGCTCGAGCGTAGTCCCCTCGGGCATGTCAATGACTACCTGCAGCTCGCTCTTGTTGTCGTGCGGCAGCATCTTCACCGCCGCAATGCGCAGCGGGAAGAGCGTCATCGAGGCGAGGAGCAGCACGGCAACGCCGGCGAGCAGCGCGAAGCGTCGCGGGCGGCTCTCGAGGAGCGGCCGGAAGAGGCGCTGGTAGAGCCGGTGGAGGCGGTCTTCCTGCACCGTCTCGAGGGCGAGTGTGTCGGGCAGGGCGCTCTCGGCTGCGAGCTTGCGTTCGGAGAGCTCCGTCGCGTGCTTCTTGAACAGGCGGTAGGTGAGCCAGGGCGAGACGACGAAGGCGACGACCAGCGAGAACAGCATCGCGGCCGAAGCGTTGATCGGAATCGGCCGCATGTAGGGGCCCATGAGCCCGGAGACGAAGGCGAGCGGCAGCAGCGCCCCGATGACCGTGAAGGTGGCGAGGATCGTCGGGTTGCCGACCTCGTCGGTGGCGTAGATGGTCGCCTGGCGCGGGTTCGTCCAGCCCAGCTGGTAGTGGCGATGGATGTTCTCGACCACGACGATCGCGTCGTCGACCAGCAGGCCGATGGCGAGCACCATCGCGAACATCGTCAGCATGTTCACAGAGAAGCCGAGCACCGAGAGCACGCCCAGCGTCCCGAGCAGCACGACCGGCACCGCGATGGTGGGAATCAGCGTCGCACGGAAGTTCTGCAGGAACAGGAACATCACCAGGAAGACGAGCAGCACCGCCTCGAACAGCGTGGTGACGACGCCTTCGATCGCAGCGCGCACGAACGGCGTGGTGTCGAACGGAATGACGGCCTTGAGTCCTTTGGGAAACGACGGAGCGAGCTCTTTCAACGCCGCTTCCACTCCGCGCGCGGTGCTGATCGCGTTGGCCCCGGTGGCCAGCGAAACGGCGATGCCCGTCGCGGGCTTGCCGTTGAAGTGACCGATGATGCTGTAGTCCTCGGACCCGAGCTCGACGCGCGCGACATCGCCGAGCCGCAGCGCCGAACCATCTGGGTTGCTGCGCACCAGAATCTGACGGAACTGCTCGGGCGTCTGCAGGCGGTCTTGCGCGGTGATCGCGGCGTTCAGCTGCTGGCCCTTCACCGCCGGCGTGCCGCCCAGCTGGCCGACGACGACCTGCTGGTTCTGCGCGCGCACCGCGAAGGTCACGTCACCGGGCGTGAGCTTGTAGGTGTCGAGCTTGTTGGGATCCAACCAGATGCGCATCGCGTACTTCGCGCCGAAGACCTGGGTGCTGCCGACGCCGGGCACGCGCGCGATCGGGTCGACCATGTTCGACGACACGTAGTCCTGAAGGTCATCGCCGCCGAAGCTGGGATCTTCCGACACGAAGCCGATCACCAGCAGGAAGCCCGAGCTCGCCTTGCTGACGTTGATGCCGTTCTGCTGGACGATTTGCGGCAGCGACGGCGTGGCCAGCGACAGCTTGTTCTGCACCTGCACCTGCGCGATGTCGGGGTCGGTGCCGTTCGCGAACGTGAGGGTGATGCTGGCGCTGCCGTTCGATTCGCTGGTCGACGACATGTACAGCAGGCCGTCGAGCCCCTTCATCGACTGCTCGATGATCTGGGTCACCGAGTCCTGCACGGCCTTCGCCGACGCGCCCGGGTAGGTGGCGTTGATGCTGACGGTGGGCGGAGCGATCGCCGGGTACTGCGCGATCGGCAGCCGCGACAGCGACAGGCCGCCAAAGATCATCAAGATGATCGCCAGCACCCACGCGAAGATGGGGCGATCGATGAAGAAGCGCGCCATTTAGCGGGCCGCTTCGATCTGCGAGGGCGCCTCGGTGGCCTGCACCTGGGCGCCGGGTTGAACTTTCTGAAGGCCTTCAATGATCACGCGGTCGCCGTCGGCGAGGCCCTGGTCGACCAGCCACTTGTCGCCGACCGTGCGGCTGACCTTCACCATGCGCGACTCGGCCTTGCCGTCCTGGGTGACGACCATCGCCGACGCGTTGCCTTTGGGGTCGCGCGTCACGCCCTGCTGCGGCACGAGCAGGCCTTCTTGCCGCACACCACTGCCGATGCGCGCGCGAAGGTACATGCCCGGCAGCAGCGTGGACTCGGGGTTGGGCACTTCGACGCGCAGCGAATATGCGCCGGTGCTCGGGTCGACGGTGACGTCGCTGAAGGTCAGCTTCCCTTCGTGCGGGTAGACGCTGCCGTCTTCGAGCAGCAGCGTGACAGGCGTGGTGTCCGTCTTCTCGAGCGTGCCGGCGGCCACTTCCTTGCGAAGGGCAAGCAGCTCACCGCTGGACTGCGTGAGGTCGACGTACATCGGGTTCAGCTGTTGAACGGTCGTGAGCGCCTGCGGCTGGTTCGCGGTGACGAGTGAGCCCTGGGTAACAGCCGACTTGCCGATGCGGCCCGAGATGGGGGCGGTGATTCGCGCGAAGTTGAGCATGACCCCGACGCGCTGCATCGCGGCCTGGGCAGACTTCACGTCGGCGCTCGCGAAGTTGAGCATGGCCTCGGCCTTCTCGTTCTCCGCGGCGCTCAAGGCGGCCTGCCGGTGCAGCTCGGCCGCGCGCTTCGCTTCGTGCTGGGCCGACTGCTGCGAGGTGAGCGCGCGATCGACCGCGGCCTTCGCCGTGCCGTAGTCGGCCCGGTAGATCGCGTCATCCAGCTGGTACAGCGGCTCGCCGGCCTTCACCATTCCGCCTTCGGTGAAGAGGCGCTTGAGGATGATGCCGTTTGCCTGCGGGCGGACCTCGGCGACCAGAAACGGGCTCGTGCGACCGGGAAGCTCGCGGGTCAGCAGCACCGAGGCGGCCTTCAGGGTCACGACTGTCACTGGCACCGGGCCCGGCGGCGGCTGGGCGGCCGGCTCCTCTTTGCAGGCGGCCAGCAGACACAGCGATGTGAAAAGCGCTCGGGTTCGGCGCGAATGCATCAGAAAAGACCTCCGGTCGACGCGTGATACCTGACAGCGAAAATCAAAAGACGCCCCCGACTCACTCGAGCGTCGATGACTCTGCTTGCTGTTGC
>JAYTAM010000171.1:0-3812 GCA_043737505.1 Thermoanaerobaculia bacterium | reverse complement strand
GGATCGTGTCGAGGATGGCGCGTTCGACCGACTCCGTCGAGGCGAAGCGGTGCTCGAAGCTGTTGCCGTTCTTCAGGTTCCGCATCCGCACCTGGACGAAGGCCCGGAGGTTGCCCGGGGTGCGGTGGGTGACCGACATGATGCTGCAGACTTCCTTGTTGTGCAGCACGCACATTCCTGCGCGCAAAGCGTTGGCCTGCATCAGACGTGCTCCTCAGGTAGGGGTGGAATCAAGCTTCGTGTTCCTCGTGCATCTTCTTGCGGGCATCAGCGACGATCTTGTCCTGCACCAGGCGCGGAACCTCTTCGTAGTGCGAGTACTCCATGTGGAAGCTCGAGCGCCCCTGGGTCATCGAGCGCAGCGCCGGCGCGTAGTTCAGCATCTCGGCCATCGGCACCTGGGCCTGGACGATCTGGACGCCGTTCTTCACGTCCATCCCCTGCGGGCGGCCGCGGCGATGCGAGAGGTCGCTCATGATGTCGCCCATGAACTCCTCGTTGGTGTGGATCTCGACCTTCATCACCGGTTCGAGAAGCGTCGCTCCGGCGCGCTCCATGGCGTCCTTGTAGGCCAGCGAACCGGCGATCTTGAACGCCAGCTCCGAGGAGTCGACGTCGTGGTACTGGCCGTCGAGCAGCCGCACCCTGAAGTCGACCATCGGGTAGCCGGCGAGGAAACCGCGGGTGCGGGCCTCCTGGATGCCCTTCTCGACAGCCGGACGGTAGTTCTGCGGAATGGAGCCGCCGAAGATCTCGTCCTTGAATTCGAACTCGCCGCCGCGCGGCAGGGGCTCGATCTTGATCCGGCAGTCGGCGAACTGTCCGCGGCCGCCGCTCTGCTTCTTGTGGCGTCCGTGCCCCTCCGCCGGCTTCTGGATGGTCTCGCGGTAGGGGACCTTCGGGGGATGCAGGATGACCTCGACATTCGAACGCCGCTTCATCCTTGCCAGGGCGATCTCCACGTGCAGCTGCCCGCTGCCGGAGAGCAGGAACTCGTGGGTCTGCGGATCGCGTCCGGCGCGCAGGCTCGGGTCCTCTTCGATGAGACGATGCAGGGCGTCGCCGATCTTCTCGTCGTCACCCTTCGACTTCGGCTCGACGGCGAACGACATCGCCGGTTCCGGAAGCTGGATCCACTCCGCCGCGACCGCCTGCTCCTTGGCGGCGAGGGTGTCTCCCGAGACTGCCAGCTTGAGCTTAGGCACTCCGCCGATGTCGCCGGCGATGAGCTTCGGAGTCGCCGTGCCCTGCTTGCCCTCGAGAAACGCGATGCCGTGAGCCTTCTCGGACTCCTCGGCGCGGACATTCCACAGCAGGGCGTCGTTCTGCAAAGTGCCGGAGATCACCCGCAGGATCGACAATCGGCCGGTGAACGGGTCGTTGAGGGTCTTGAAGACGAGCGCGACCACCGGCTTCGCGGCATCGGCTTCGAGCAGAACAGTCTTCCCGTCCAGGGTTCCTGCCGGGAAGGGGTGCTCGGCGGGGGAGGGCGCATAGTCGACCAGGAAGTCGAGCAGCGTAGAGGTCCCGACGAGATGGAGCGAGGAGCCCAGGGTGAGCGGAAAGAGCTTCCGGTTGAGGACGGCGCTCTTCAGTCCGGCTTCGAGGTCGGCCGCGTCCAGCGTGCCCTCCTCGAAGAACTTCTCGAGCAGGTGCTCGTCGGCCTCGGCAACCGCCTCGATCAGCCGGATACGCGCCTCTTCCGCTTCGCCCGCGAGCTCCGCGGGAATCGCTTCCTCTTTCGCCTTGCCGCTGCCGTCGCGCTCGAAACGATAGGCCTTCTGGCGGACGAGGTCGACGACGCCGACGAACTCCTTCTCGGTCCCGATCGGCAGCTGGACCGGCAGAACCTGGCGGCCGAAGGTCTTCTGCAGACTTTCGAGGCAGCGCCCGAGGTCCGCCCGGTCGCGGTCCATCTTGTTGGCGTGCAGGATGACCGGCAGTGCGAGCTCCGAGGCAGCTTCCCAGACCTTTTCGGTGTTGACCTCGGCTCCGGCGACTCCGCTCACGCAGAGGACTGCGGCGTCGGCCACGCGCAGGGCCGCACGGGTCTCGGAGAAGAAGATTCCGTAGCCCGGCGCATCGATCAGATTCACCTTGTGCTGCTTCCACGGCAGGTGGCAGACGGCGAGTCCGATCGATATCCCGCGTTCGACCTCTTCCGGGTCGAAATCGGTGACGGTGTTACCGTCTTCGATCTTTCCGAATCGGGGAATTGCGCCGGAGGCGAAGAGCAGGGCGCTCGTCAGGGTCGTTTTCCCGGTGTCGTTGTGACCGGTGACAGCGATGTTCCGGATTCTGGATGGACTGTCGACCTGCATCGGGCGCAATCTCCTTTCGAGTCGCTTCGAACGGCCTCTGCACCATATCAAAGCGGGCGCTCGAAACCGGCATCTCCGCGGCGCTTCCCGGCGCCTGTCGGGCGCGGCTCCGGGCCTTTCGGCCGCGCCGATTGACCGTCCCGATCCCCGCGCCTAGAATGACCTTGCCGCTCCCTGAGCCCATTCCGAATGACAACCCACGCGCCGCAGAAACTAGGCCGATACGAGGTCATCGAAGAGATCGGCAAGGGCGCCATGGGGGTGGTCTACCTGGCGCGCGATCCGCTCATCGGCCGGCAGGTCGCTCTCAAGACCTTCAGAGTCGGTTTCTCCGCCAAGGATCAGGAGCTCGCCCAGTTTCGCAGCCGGTTCGTCCGCGAGGCGCAGAGCGCCGGGATCCTCTCGCACCCCAATATCGTCACCATTCACGACGTCGTCGACGAAGGCGGTGAAGGCATCTGCTTCATCGCCATGGAGTTCGTCAAAGGGACGAACCTGAAACAGCTGCTGCAGCGTCCTGAGACCTTCGGTTTCGACCGCCTCGTGGACATCCTGTCGCAGATCGCCGAGGGCCTCGACTACGCCCATTCGCGCGGCGTCGTTCACCGCGACATCAAGCCGGCGAACATCCTCATCGCGCAGGACGGCAAGGTCAAGATCACCGACTTCGGTATCGCCCGCCTCGATACGTCCAACCTGACGATGGAGGGGCAGCTCCTGGGCACGCCGAACTACATGGCGCCGGAGCAGATCCAGGGCAAAGAGGTCGACCACCGTGCCGACATCTTCTCGCTCGGGGTGGTGTTCTACGAGATGCTGACCCGGCGCAAGCCCTTCCAGGGCGAGAATCTGACCGCGGTCACCCACAAGATCGTCTACGAACCGTTCACTCCGGCCGAGGACATCATCAAGGACCTGCCGCCCGGGTTGACCGCGATCATGGCGCGCTGTCTGGAGAAGGACCCCAACCGCCGTTATCCGCGCGCGGCCGAAATCGCCGCCGAGCTGCGGCGC
The DNA here is from genome assembly GCA_043737505.1 of Thermoanaerobaculia bacterium. Taxonomy (GTDB): domain Bacteria; phylum Acidobacteriota; class Thermoanaerobaculia; order Multivoradales; family JAGPDF01; genus JAGPDF01. The sequence goes on along the minus strand of JAYTAM010000171.1, from coordinate 477 downwards.
GGCGGCGCCCGGCTGGCTGAGGCCGCTTCCGCCGGCGCCGACGATGACGATGACGATGACACTTCGGCGACCCAGGAAGTGCCGGAGATTCCGGAAGAGACCGTCGAGCACACGGCTCCGCGCGCGGCGGAGATCGATGCCTCGCTGGCCGTCACTACCCGGATGGCTCACGTACCCATGCCTCCGCCGCCAGCTTCGCCGGCGAAGCCTCTCTCCACGGTGCTCCCGCCAGCGCTCGGCGCCGCCGAGCCGGCAGAGACCCTCAGTTCGGAATGGGGCGGCGCTCCTCCAAAGGCCGCGGCCGGGCCGCTTCCATCTGCCGTACCAGCACTGCCGGTGAGCCCACCCGGCCCGACTTCGCCCTCGACTCGAACGCCGCTCGGCCCGCAGCGAATGGTGCAGTATGGGCTGGTCGCCCTGGCCGCCCTCGCTGTCGTCGGGCTGCTCGCGCTCTGGGCGACCGGCCCGACCGATCCG
>JAYTAM010000170.1:0-3819 GCA_043737505.1 Thermoanaerobaculia bacterium | reverse complement strand
GGTGATGGAGATCGAATCGCTGGTCCTGCTCGACCTCTTTCCGCAGACCGGGCACATGGAGGCCGTGCTTCAGCTCACGCGGCGATGAGTCCGCCGGCGCCCGCCGATTGCAGTAGGATTCCGTTCAGGTCCGATGGCTGATTTCGACCATGAAAAAACCCTGCGCCTGCCCGCGGCCGAGCTTCTCCGGCGCGAGGAGGAGTCGTTGCGTGCCGTGCTCCGGGTGGAGCTGGGTGCCCTGTCGCATCCCGGCAAGGTTCGCGTCAACAACGAGGACCATCACCTCGCCCTGCGCCTCCATCGGTCGCGCGAAACGCTCGCCACGAATCTGCCGGAGGGCGACCTGCCGCCGCGGTCGGATCAGGCGGGCTACGTGATGGTGGTTGCCGATGGCATCGGCGGACGTTCGGGCGGCGAGCACGCGAGCCGCAGGGCGATCGGAGCGCTGATCGAGATCGCGACTCAGATCCCCGATTGGACCTTGAAGCTCGACGACGCGGACGCCGACGAGCTCATGCAGCGCGCCGAGGCGTACTTCGGCAGAGTCGATGCGATCCTCGAGGCCGAGGCGGCCGCCGATCCGGCGCTCGCCGGCATGGGTACCACCATGACCATGGTCTATCTGGTCGACCGTGACCTCCTGCTCGCGCACGTCGGCGACTCGCGGGCCTATCGCTTCCGCGCCGGCTCCCTCTCGCGCCTGACCCAGGACCAGACGATGGCCCAGGCCCTCGCCGACGCCGGCGTCATCGCGGCCGAAGAGGTGAAATCGCACCGCCAGCGCCATATCCTCACCGGCGCGCTGGGAGCGAAATCCGGAGCGCCGCGGGTCGAGCTCGGTCGCCACGACCTCCGCGACGGCGATCGGGTGCTGGTGGCGAGCGACGGCCTGACCGAAATGGTCCCCGACGAGAAGATCGCGGCGATTCTCGCGCGCGAGTCCGACCCCGCGGCTGCCTGCGCGGCGCTCGTCGCCCAGGCGCTCGATGCAGGCGGCACCGACAACGTCACGGTGTTGGTCGCCGACTGCCGGCTTCGAGCCGGAACCTGAGTTTTTCCACCGCGCCTGCTCGAAGCGCTCGCGCCCCGCGAAGCGCCGAAGGCGGCCGCGGCTTTTGCGAGGACGAGATGAACAGCCAGCGAAATCGCCACGACTGGACGCTCGCGGAGCTTCGCGAGATCCACGATCTACCTCTGCCGGAGCTCCTCTTTCGAGCTCAGGCGGTGCACCGCGCGCACCACGATCCCACCCGGGTCCAGATGTGCACGCTGTTGTCGATCAAGACCGGCGGCTGTCCGGAGGATTGCGCCTACTGTCCACAGAGCGCCCATCACGAAACCGGCGTCGAGCGCGAGAAACTGCTCGACCTCGGTACGGTCCTCGCCGCGGCCCGCGCTGCGCGCGACAGCGGTTCCAGCCGCTTCTGCATGGGAGCGGCCTGGCGCGAGATCAAGGACGGACCGGAGTTCGACCGCGTTCTGGCGATGGTGGAAGGCGTGGCGGAGCTCGGTCTCGAGGTCTGCTGCACCCTCGGAATGCTCACCGAGCCCCAGGCGGAGCGCCTCGCCGGCGCCGGACTGACCGCTTACAATCACAATCTCGACAGCGGCCCGGAGTTCTACGAGCAGATCATCACGACACGGACCTACGCCGACCGGCTGGCGACCCTTGCCCGGGTGCGCAAAGCCGGCATCACACTGTGCTGCGGCGGCATCCTCGGCATGGGCGAGTCGATCGACGACCGGCTCGACTTGCTGCGGGTGCTGGCGCAAATGGATCCACACCCGGAATCGGTGCCGGTGAACGCCCTGGTCGCCGTCGCCGGCACGCCGCTCGCCGGGCGTCCGATGGTCGACGGCATCGAAATGGCGCGCCTGATCGCCACCGCCCGCATCGTTCTGCCGCAGAGCTTCGTGCGGCTCTCCGCGGGACGAAGCGGCATGTCGGATGAGACCCAGGCGCTCTGCCTGCTGGCGGGTGCGAATTCGATCTTCACCGGCGAAGAGCTCCTGACGACGCCCAACCCTGGAGCCGAGGCCGACGCCCGGCTGTTCGCCAAGCTCGGCCTCGAGCCGCTGCCGCTCGCCTCCGGCAACTAGGGGAGAGGCCGGTGGGGGCTCTCGCGCACTGGCAGAGCGAGCTCGAGCGCGAGCTCGAGACACTCGACAAGCAAGGCCTCCGCCGCCAGCGGGTGCTCGCTTCGGGGATCGACTTCAGCTCCAACGACTATCTCGGCTTCGCCCGCGAGGGCGAGCTCGCGCCGGCGATCGCGGCAGCCATCTCGCGGGCCGCCGCGGCCGAACCGGCGGCGCTCTTCGCTCCGGGCTCGCGGCTGCTGCGCGGCGAGACTGCCTTGCACCGCGAGCTCGAAGGGCGCCTCGCGGCCTTCAAGGGCACGGAGAGCGCGCTGCTTTTTCCTTCCGGCTACCAGGCGAACGTCGCTTTGTTGACCGCGATCCTCGGTCCGCACGACCGCGCGCTCTCCGACGAGCGCAACCACGCGAGCCTGATCGACGGTCTGCGGCTCTCGCGTTGCCGGCGGGAGGTGATCCCGCATCTCGATCTCGCGGCGTACGAGCGAGCGCTCGCCGGAGCAGGGAGCACGCCCGCTGGCCGGACCGTGGTGGTGGTCGAATCGCTGTTCAGCATGGACGGCGACGTGGCACCGCTCGATCGGCTGGCCGACCTCTGCGACCGCTACGGCGCTCTTCTGGTCGTCGACGACGCGCATGCCAGCGGAATCTTCGGTGGCGCACGCGGCTCGGGGCTGGTGGAGGCTTTCGGGCTGGAGCGCCGGGTGGCGGCGAGCGTCACGACCTTCGGCAAGGCGCTGGCCGTAGCCGGTGCCTGCATTTCCGGCTCGGCGGTGCTCATCGACTGGATCGTCAACCGGGCGCGGCCGTTCATCTTCTCGACCGCGGTCTCTCCCGTGCTCCTGCTGGCGCTCGCGGCGAGCCTCGACCTGCTGGAGCGGCGGCCGGAGCGGAGGAGCGAGGTGCGCTCCCGGGCGAAACGCCTGCGCGGGCGCCTCGCCGCGGCCGGTCTCGACGTCGCCGTCTCCGACAGCCCGATCGTGCCGGTGGTACTCGGCACCAACGAGCGCGCCATGGCGGTTGCCGCGGCGGTCCGCGCCGCCGGCTACGACGTGCGCGCGGTGCGGCCGCCTACCGTCGCGCCAGGGACGGCGCGCCTGCGGATCTCCGTGCATGCCGCCCACACTGAATCCGAAATCGACGGTCTGGCGGCGGCGATCGAGCGGGCCGTGGCTGCGGTGGCTGCGGTGGCTGCGGTGACTGCGGTGACTGCGGTGACGGCGGTGGTGCTATGAGCCTCTTCGTCACCGGCACCGACACCGGCGTGGGCAAGACCGTCATCTCGGCGCTCCTCCTGGCGCGCTACGCCGCCGAGCTCGAGCTCGCCTACTGGAAGCCGATCGCCACCGGCTCCGCTGGCCCCGACGCGGAGCGCGACAGCGCGACGGTGGCGGAGCTCGCGGCGGCCGCCGCGAACGACATCGAGGTCAGGCTCGAGATGTACCTGCTCAGGGATCCGGTCTCTCCTCACCTCGCCGCCCGTCGCGAGGGAGTCGTCATCGACCTCGACGAGATCGCCCGAGCATGGACCGGGTGGCAGGGCGTATCTCCCGAGCGCGGAGTCGTCGTGGAGGGGGCGGGGGGAGTGATGGTGCCCCTCAATGAAAGGCAAAGGCTCAGTGAAGGGGAAAAGCAAAGGCAAGAGCAAAGGCAAAAGCTCAGTAAAGGGGATGGCTCTCGCGGCGTCGGTGGGTGGGCTGATGCGGCGGTGGGCACCGGGAGGTC
>JAYTAM010000169.1:0-8734 GCA_043737505.1 Thermoanaerobaculia bacterium | reverse complement strand
CAGGGGTGCTCGCGGCCGTGTTCATGCTCGGTTCTCCTCCCAGGGTCTCTCGGTGTCTCACGTTGTCTCTCGCTGTCTCTCGCTGTCAGTCGCTAGCTGGGGTCGTTGAATCAGATCGGCTCGCGCCGGCGCCGCAGGCGCGTGGCGCCGGCGAGGCAGGCCGCCGCGAACGCCAGTCCGAGCCAGAGACCCGGGGCGGTCAGGAATCGCACCGGCGTGAGCGGCCACTCCAGCCCCTGAGCGCCGTAGTCGGCGGCGAACGCCTCCGACATCGCGCCGGCCACGCGGTACTGCAGCAGCGAGCCGAATCGGGCGCCGCCGGTCGCGATGCCTTCGACGACGGCGAGGGCGAAGAGCGGCAGTGCCGCCCAGAGCAGCGGCAGGCGCCGCGCCCAGGCGGAGACGAGGAGGAGCCAGCCGTAGATCGGGGCGAACCAGAGCGCGTGCACGGTCAGGCCGTAGAGCATGATGGCCGGCTCCTGGAAGAGCCGTACTCCGGCCCAGATCGGAGCGGAACTGACGCCGTTCGCCGCCAGGATGGCGCTGCCGAGAAAGAGCAGGACACCCCAGGTGACGACGCTGAGCGCGAAGGCCACCAGCGGCAGGACGACCAACGGAACTGTCGCCTTGGCCAGCACCGCCGTCGCGTCGGAGACCGGCAGCGATTTCCAGAACAGGAGGCTGCGGTCGCGGCGCTCGCCGTAGAGCGCGTCGAGCGAGTAGAAGAGTCCGATGAGGAAGGTGGCGAGCATGATCGGCGCCGGAGCGATCTTGAACGGCTTGAGCATCAAAGCCTGCTGTTCCGCCGGTGGCATCGGGGCCAGCGGCGCCAGGGCCGTCGCGGCCCGGAAAGTGTCCGTCCGACCGGCGACGTTGGCGAGCGTGCCGAACAGCACGAGCACCGCGACGCCCAGCGGCGCGAGATAGATCGAGCGGTTCTCCCACAACTCCCGTCGCACGGACCAGAAGAAAGGCCGGGTCGCGAGATCGAGCGCGGGTTCGAGGGCTTCCGGGTCGGCGAGCGGTGCTGCGACAGCGCTGTTCATGAGCGGGCTCCCTGGGCAGGACCGGTGGCTCCACTGGCGCCAGCCACGCCGCCCGCGCCGCCGATGACCGCGACGAAGAGATCGGCGAGGCTAGGTCGGCGCACGTCGCCCAGCGCGGCGAGCCGTTCGCGACTCGCGGGATCGGCGCCCTCGCAGAGGTCGAAGAGGAGGATGGCGCGATCGAACAGCGAGCGCTCGTGGACCGGCGCGAGCGCCCGCGCTGCGACGAGTTGGTCGGGGCGCACCAGGAGCTCGAGGTAGCGCTTCTCGATCTCCTCCATGCTGCTGTCGAGGACGATGCGGCCGCGGTGGATAAAGGCGACGTCGGTCAGGACGTCCTGGACCTCTTCCACTTGATGTGTTGTCACCAGAATCGTCCGGCGGCGATCGCAGAAGTCCTCGAGCAGCGCGTCGTAGAACTGCTTGCGGAAGAGAATGTCGAGGCCGAGGGTCGGCTCGTCGAGCACCAGAAGCTGCGCGTCGATCGCCAGGACCAGCGCAAGGTGCAGCTGCGTCACCATCCCCTTCGACAGCTGCCGCACCCGGCTCGAGCGCCGGATGTCGGTCCGGGCCAGGAACCGCTCCGCCTTCGCGCGATCGAAGCGCGGATGCACGCCGGCGACGTAGTCGAGCGCCTGGCCGACGCGGATCCATCGCGGCAGGACGGCGACGTCGGCGATGAAGGCGACGTCGCGCATGAGCGCGCCGCGCTCCGCCCAGGGGTCTCGCCCGAGAACCTCGAGCTCGCCGTCGAAAGGCGTGAGGCCCAGGATCGCGTGCAACGCGGTGGTCTTGCCCGCACCGTTGGGGCCGATGAGGCCGACGATGCGGCCTTCCTCGATGGAGAGATCGACGCCGTCGAGCGCGACGGTCCCCTTGTAGGCCTTGCGCAGGCCGCGGGCTGCGATGCAGGTCATGGCTTCAACCTTCCTTTTCACTTTCGGTCGCCGGCACTTTCAGGAGCTCCTCCGCATCGAGGCCGAGCCGTCGAATCGCCGCCTGGACCTGCGGCCACTGTTCGGTGAGGAACTTCTTGCGCTCGGCCTGGAGCAGGAGGACGCGTGCGCCGGCATTGACGAACATCCCCCGCCCGCGCTTCGCCTCGACGAGCTGTTCGTCCACGAGCTCCTGGTAGCCCTTGAGGACGGTGAGCGGATTGACCCGGAGCTCGGCCGCGACGGTCCGCACCGACGGCAACGCGTCGCCCTCGGCGAGCACGCCGTCGAGGATCATCGCGACGACGCGATCCCGCAGCTGGCGGTAGATCGGTTGGCCGTCGTTCCACTCGCGATCCATGAATTCCCGTATCTCCGCAACCTCAACGAGGCCGAATCGGCCCCGCTGCTCTGGTGTTGTAGTCAACCATAACACCATGAAAATGGCAAGGGCTCTGGGCCGCCCTGCGATGCGCTTCCATGCGCTGCTGCACGCGGTGACCCGCGGTGATCACCGGTCTGGCGCGCGGAGAGACGGGGTTCAGGCCGGAGCGGGAGCCGGGGAGCCCTGCGGAGGCTCCCGCGCCCCCCAGATCAGCAGCCAGAAGATGATCGGTACTTCGGCCATCACCAGGAGCTGCGTCACGTTCGAGACCGGAGCGAGGTACTGCGGCAGGACAAGGTTCACCAGAGCGTCGATCGTGTAGGCGGCTCCAGCGAGCCAGAGGAGGTAGCCGAAAAGCTTCGGGATGAAGCGCGAACGTACGACCAGCAGCCCGAACGGCAGGAGCCAGAGGCCCCAGAAGATCGAGGCGATGGTGATTCCCTGCCCGTGGAGGCCGACGAAGAGATAGGCCAGGGCATCGAGCTCGGGGCGCGTGAACACCGACAGAAAGTCGGCGCCCGAGAGCAGGGTCAGCGCGGCGAGCTCATTCAGCACGTTGAGGAAGACGATCGGGACCGAAACCAGCGCGCCGAGGATGACGAGCTGCTTCGCCAGGTACTCGTCTACCGGCCTGAACAGGCGGTAGAGCGCCAGCACGAGGAAGATGGCGATCGCCTGATGCACCAGCTCGCTGGCGATGCCGGCGCGCAGAAGCCCCTCGGAGGCGCGGATCCTGTCGGCGGTCGCCACCGCGTCGCCGGCGACGATCAATTTGGCAGGCACGTACAAGAGCCCGAGCGGAGCGCTCAGGGCGAGCAAAAAATAGAGGAGTCCGGCCAGCCGCGCCTGCTGCCTCGTCGATCTCATCGAATCTCCAGTCCGCTGCGTCTCTAGAGAGAGTCGCTCACCCTAGTCTACGCAGGGACTGGCCGATTCTTACGCTCGCCGGTAACGCCGGCCCACCTCAGGGGCGTAGGGGCAATGGGCCCCGAAAGGCTAAGACTGGCGCGGCCGCAACAGGTAACCGAGGAGAAAGCCCGCCGACGCCGTGAGGAGCAGCGCCTTGCCGGGGTTCGAAGCGACGTACTCCGAGGTCGCCGTGCTCAGGCGCGAGAGATCCCGCTGCGCCCGCTCGACGCCGTGGTCGAGCGCCTGCGCCGCGTTCTCGGTGCCGCGCAGGGCCCCGTTCGCGGCCGAAGCGGCACCTTCGCGTACGCGTTCGCCGGTCGCATACGTCTTGCGAACGACAGCGTCCGCCGCCGACTCGACGCCGCGTTCGGCCCGCCCGGTCGCCCCGATCACCGCATCGCGGGTCTGCTCGATCAGCGTTCCGACGCCGTCCTTGGTCTTTTCGATCGTCTTCAACATCGCGTCCTCCTCTAGCAGGGGTTTTGTCGTGTCCATTGCATTCGTCGTTTGCAGGTGGGATGCCAGTCCGGAAAGCGCGGAGCCCGTGGCCCTCCGACCGCCAGACGGGCGAGCGATGCGCGAATTCGGCGCATCTTCGACGCCCTTGTGTAGATTTTGGCTCCCCGCCGCCCTCGTGCCTTTGACCCTTCATCGGATAGCCTCCGTCCGCCATGTTGCTCGAAAAGGAGACCCCGGTCCCGGAATGGGATGTTGTCGTCGTGGGCGCCGGACCGGGCGGACTCTCGACGGCCCTCTGGCTCGGCCGCTGCCGGAGGCGCGTCCTCGTCGTCGATGCTGGCGGCGGGCGCAACGCAGCCGCCCACGGCATCCACGGCCTGCTCACCCGCGACGGCCTCGCGCCGGCGGAGCTCCGGCGCCTCGGGCGGCAGGAGCTCGTCCCTTACGAAGTGGCGTTTCGCGAAGCGACCGTCTCGGCCGCCACGCACTCGGACGGCCGCTTTGAACTGACTCTCGATGCGGGTGAGAGCGTCTCGAGCCGTGCCCTGGTGCTCGCCACCGGAGTGCGCGACCGCATGCCGGAGGTCGATGGTCTGGAGGAATTCTACGGTACGACCGTTCACCACTGCCCGTACTGCGACGGCTGGGAACACCGCGATCAGCGGCTCGCCGTCCATGGTCGCGGCCGCGCCGGCTTCGCGCTGGCGAAGAAGCTCCTCACCTGGTCGACGGACGTGGTCCTGTGCACCGACGGCGCGAGCCGACTCACCGACAAGGAGAAGGCGGCGCTCGACCGTCTCGGAATTCCCATCTCCTCGAAGCGGCTGGCACGACTCGAAGGCCGCGGCACGACGCTCGAGCGGCTGCGTTTCCGCGACGGCTCGGCGCTCGATCGCGATGCCGTCTTCTTCACCCTCGGCTGGGATCTCGCATCGAACCTCGCGCAGACGCTGGGCTGCCGCCTCACGCGCAAAGGCTGTATCCGCACGGATGAACACCAGGAGACGAGCGTGCCCCGGCTCTACGTCGTGGGCGACGCGTCGCGCGACGTCCAGTTGGTCGTGGCGGCGGCCGCGGAAGGGGCGAAGGCGGCCCTTCAGCTGCACGAACAGCTGCTCGAAGAGGATCTCGCTGGCGAAAGACAGAGCTAGAGTCGATCCCTGGAGGCTCCATGTCCGAATCGTTCTTCGCCAGCCGCCTGACCCAGGGCAATCGCATCTTTCCGACCCGCATCGAGGTGAGCCGGGACCGCGTGACGCGCATCCAGCCGCGCTTTTTCGGCAGCACCGAGGAGAGCATCGCGATCCCCAACGTCGCCTCGGTGCAGATCGCCACCGGACTGCTGTTCTCCGACATCCGCATCGACTCGACCGGCGGCAGCAACCCGATCGAGAGTCACGGCCACACCAAGGGCGACGCGCGTCGGATCCGCGAGCTCATCGAGCAATTCCAGAAGGCCTCGCCGGACCGTTGACGGCGGTCTGGTTTCCGCTGTGACTTTTCTCGCTGCATTGCGGCGCTGAGTCGACTTTACTTGGCGCGGTGCGCAGCGAACCTTTCGTACTCTTGGCGTTGGCGCTGACGGCGACAGCTGCCGGAGCGACCAGCCGCGCTGATTTTGTCTACCGCAACAGCGAGCCGAACGGCAGCGGGATGAACTATCGGCTCTTCGTTCCCCCGCAATATGACGTGGGCCAAAACTGGCCGGTGATCTTGTTCCTTCACGGCCTCGGCGAAACCGGAACGGACAACGAGGCCCAGCTCGACAACCGGGCCAATGGCGCGATGGATCTCGTCGACGGCACGAATCTGGCGCTTTCGCCGAGCTTCATGGTCGCACCCCAGACACCGGTGTCCAACTGGGGGGACGCAGTCCGCCAGTCCCAGCTCACCGACATCCTGAACGACCTCGAGGCCGAATTTGCGATCGACCCCGATCGCATCTACGTCACCGGCCTCTCGATGGGCGGCAACGGCACCTGGGCCACGGTGGCGACCGCCCCGGGCCGGTACGCGGCCGCCGTACCGCTCTGCGGCTGGGCGAACCAGGCCAGCGCACCCAGTCTCATCCAGCTGCCGATCTGGAACTTCCACGCAGCCAACGATCCGACTGTCGGTGTCGCGGGCTCACGCAACATGATCGCCGCGCTGCGCGCCGCCGGGGGCGATCCGATCTACACCGAGTACGCGACCGGCGGCCACGGAATCTGGAACGTCACCTATGCATTGCCACAGCTCTTCACCTGGCTCTCGTCACAGCGGCGCGGGGGGGCCGGCAACCTGCCGGCGGCGCCATTCTTGCGCATCGAGGAACCAACGATCGAACCGCTCTGGTTGACGGCGGCGAGCGACCCCCTCGACCTCGCCGGCACGCTCGCTTCGGCAGGAACCGGTGTCACCTCGATCGTCTGGACGTCGACCGCCGGCGGCTCCGGAGCGGTTCTCGGCGTGGAGGAATGGACTGCGGGCGAAATTCCCCTCAGTGCGGGCACGACGACCCTTCGCGTGCTCGCAACAGGCCCCTCCGAACACCTCCCGTGGTCCGGGGTCCGCACCTGGAGCGACACGCTGCGCGTCGTCGTCTCGGCGCCGCCACCGCTGCCATGCACGGTGGTCGTCGCAGTCGACTCTGGCGGCGACGAGTATGTGGCCACGGACGGAACCGTGTTTGACAGCGACTCGCTCTTCGCCGGCGGAGCGCTCCAGACCTCAAACCGGGCTATCGCCGGCACGCTCGATGATGACCTGTTCAACGCCTGGCGTTTCGGAGCGTTCTCTTACCTCGCACCGGTCCCGCCGGGGCGGTATCGCGTCGACCTGTACTTCGCGGAGACCTACCACACAGGTCCGGGAGCTCGCCTCTTCGATCTCGAACTGGAAGGCACGCCGGTCGAAGAGGATCTCGACATAGCCGCCGTCGTCGGCGTGGATACGGCACTCAGCCGCGAGCACGAGGCCGATGTCGTCGACGGCGAACTGGAGATCCGGCTGCTCGCCGGCGCCGCCGGCAACCCTCGCCTGGATGCCTTTCGCGTCACCTATCTCGGACCGCCGACGGCCATCTTCGTCGATGGATTCGAGAACGCGGGAACGAATCGCTGGTCGGTGGCGATGCCCCTTCGCTGGGTCGAGTCGATCCGCGGGACGCGGTAACCGACGCGGTTGCCGCTCGCCAGAAGAGTGTTCCGCAGCGAACCGACCTCACCTGTCGCCGTCGTGTGACGGCCACGACATCGAGGGTTCCGCTCGCCGCGCTAGGTTAGCAACGCCGCGATGCGCTGAGGAGCCTGGAGCCCGGAGCCCGGAGCCCGGGCTACTGCGGAGGGGCGTCGAGCAGCTCCCGGCGCCGTCGCGGCCAGTCGTCCAGCCAGGCCAGGAAGGCGTCCGCTTCGAGGCCGCGGGAGAAGAGGAAGCCCTGGCCGACTTCGCAGCCGCCGTCACGAAGCCAGCGCCAGGTGCCAGCGTCTTCGATGCCCTCGCCGACGCAGCGCAGGCCGAGGCGCCGGGCGAGCTCGATGGTCGAGCGCACAATCGCCTCCGACGCGCGGCGCAGCAGCAGATGGGACACGAAAGCGCGCTCGATCTTGAGCTCGGTGCAGGGGAACTGATCGACCCGCTCCAGCGAAGAGGTGCCGGTGCCGAAGTCATCGATCGACAGCTCGACGCCGCGCAGCCGAAGTCGGCTGAGGATTTCGAGCACCCGGGTGCGGTCGGCGAGCATCGCGGATTCGGTCACCTCGATGACCAGCCGTTCCGGAGCGACGCCGTGCTCGGCGAGCAGCGCGGCGAGGAGGCGCGTCAGATCCCCCTCGATCAGCGCCGCCGTCGCCACGTTGACCGAGATCGAGAGCGGTCGGCCCTCCCAGGAGTACTCGCGCCGACTGGCGAAAGCCAGAGCCTCGGCAAAGACGCTTTCGGTCATCGCAAGGATCAGGCCGGCGGTTTCGGCGAGCGGTACGAACAGACCGGGCGGCACGACGCCATACTTCGGATGCCGCCAGCGCACCAGCGCTTCGGAACCGATCGGGGCCAGCGTCGCGAGGTCCAGGATCGGCTGGAAGACGACGAACAGTTCGCCGGCTTTTATGGCCGCGGCCAGCTCCTCCCCGCTCACCGTCACCTGCGCCGCAGCCGCAGCGGGCAGAGCGGGCGCGGCTCGCTCCGTCTTGTGCGCGACCTCGGCGAAAAGCGCCTGCAGGACCTCGAGCGAGACCGGCTTGGCCAGCGACTCTCCGACCTGCAAGCCGAGGTCGCGCCCGATCTGCGCCGCCGAGCGCTGAATGCCGGAGCTCGAGCCGCTGAAGATCCGGACCTCCGCCTCGACACCCCGGGACGCGAGCCCGCGCAGCATTTCGATCCCATCGGTGTCAGGCATGTTCAGATCGAGCAGGATGAGAGTGGGGTGCGGCTCGAGCAGCGCCCACGCCTGCCGGGCGCTCGCCGCGATACGCGAGCGAAACCCGCTGCGCTCGGCGACCGCCGCAGCGAAGCTTGCCGAGTGGAAATCATCGTCCACGATGAGGACGGACCGGACCTTGGAAACCAATTGCGAACCCCACCTCCTGCGGCCGGCGGCTCATCGCCGCCGGTTCGACAAGTATCGGAGTTTTTCCGCCCGAGCGCCAATCGCGAATCGAGCCATGGGAGGTGTAGAGTGGGTCCACTTCGTCGCGCCGTTCTGGAGATACCCGACATCGGTAGCCATCGCCGCTGCTTCGCCGTACCGGAAACCCACTGCCCGCGCCCGATCGACCATCAGGGTCGGTCGCGGCTGGGCGGAGATCTGTTCACCCTAAAGGAGGATGAGGAATGATCCGCAAAGACTTGATTGCAGCCGCGTGCGCCGCCGCTCTTTTCCCACTCTGCTTCTCGGCCACCGCCTGGGGCCAGGCCGAAACGGCTCCTGCCGCCGAGCCGACGCCGGCTGCGGAGACCGCCGTCGAACCTGCCGCCCAAGCGGCTGCGGAGGAAGAAGCCGAGGCGGTGTTCGAGGAGATCAC
>JAYTAM010000168.1:0-3830 GCA_043737505.1 Thermoanaerobaculia bacterium | reverse complement strand
ACGCTCGATTCTGGCGCGCGCGCTTTTCGAGCAGGCGGCGGCCGAGCGCAAGCTCGGCAACTCGAATCGCGCTGCCGAGCTCTTCGAGACCGTGCGCCGCCTGGCCGGAGAGCTCGGCGACCGCGCCTTCCTGGCGATCGTTTCGCAGTCGCTGGCGAACCTCGAGCGTTCGCGCGGCGATTTCGGGCGCGCCGAGAGGTTGTTCGAAGAGTCGCGGGCGACCTTCGAGGCGATCGGCAATCGCCGACGCGCGGCGCGCGTTCAAATCTCGCTCGGTCTGGTCGCTTCGGAGCGCGGCGACCTGGCGCGCGCCCAGGAGCTCTACGGTCATGCTGAAGCGGCGCTCTCGGCGCTCGGCGACCGTCGCGGCGCCGCGGCTGCGGCGGCGAATCTCGGCACCATGCTCTATCTGCAGTGGGATCTGGCGGGTGCGGAAGGCAGCCACCAGCAGGCCCTGGCGACTTTTCGCCAGCTCGAGGACCGGTCGCGCGAGATCGTGGCGCTCGCCAACCTGGGACAGATCCGGCGCGAGCGCGGCGACTTCGCCGGCTCCGACCGGCTCTGGCAACAGGCGTTGGTGCTCGCCCGTGCCACCGGCGACAAGGCCGGCGAAGGCGACGCGCTTCTCGGTCTCGGCGAGAACCGCGCGCTACAGGGGGAGGCCGAAGCGGCCGGTCGAGACCTCGCGGCCGCCAGGGTGCTTTTCGAGTCGGGAGACGAGAAGCCCAAGGCGGCCGCGGTACGGCTCGCCCAGGCGCGACTGCAACGCGACGCTGGCGATCCGAGAGGCGCCTTCGCGGCACTGATCGCGCTCTCCCGGGAGTTCGGGGCGCGCGGCGAGGCGGACGAGAGAGTCGAGGCGGACCTCGAAGCTGCGCGCTGCCTGCTCGCTCAGCCCGGCAAGTCTGCGGCAGCCGCCCAGCTCGTCGGTGAGGCGCTGGGTGCAGCCGAGCGCAACCCGGCCGCCTGGCTGCGTCACCTCGGCCGCCTGGTCGCGGCGGAGCTCGACGTCGCTTTCGGCCGTTTCGCGCGCGCCCGCGACTCTCTGGCCGAGGAACTCGCACTCGCCGAGCATGCGGGTCATCGGATCGCGGCCTTCGAGGCCCGGCTGGGAGCGCTCGCTGTCGATCGAGCTGCGGGAGTCGCGACCTCGGCAGCAGCGCTCCAGCGATTCGCCCTCGAGGCGCGCGCGGCCGGCTGTGGGGCACTTGCCGCGCGCGCGGAACGGCTGGCGGCGTCAGAACCGCGTCGCGACTCCAGGTGAAAGATCACTCGCGGGCTGTGGAGCGCTGAACAGGACCGTCGGGCGTCAGGGCGCATCATCCGTTCACCCTCCTTCATTTATCCCCCGCAACGCCGGGGCAGGCAGACTCCCCGGCGTTGCCCTTTTTTTCTTCCGTTCGCAGGCTGGCGATCTGGGCTAGAGTTCGCCCCTTCATGGCCGACCGCCGGGAGCCTCTGCTCTCCCCAGCCTTCCTCGAGCTCTGCCTGTTCAACTTCGCGGCCTCGGCGGCGGTTTTCGCGCTCCTGCCGGTAGCGCCCTATCGCATCCATGCGCTTGGGGGACCCACCGAAGCGGCCGGCCTGTTTCTGGGCTGTCTGACCTTCGCTTCCGCGCTTTCGGCGCCCTTCACCGGCGCACTGGGAGACCGCCTCGGGCAGGGGCGGGTTCTGGCGACGTCGGCGGCCGCCATCGCCGCTCTCTTCGGCCTCTACACCTTCACCGCCTCCTGGCCCCTGTTCGTCGCACTGGCCCTGGCCCAAGGGGTCTTCTGGTCGGCTGTTCTGACCTCGTCGGGTGCCTACGCCGTGCGTTTGATCCCCGAATCCCGGCGCGGCGAGGGCTTCGCGGTCCACGGCATGGCGACGATTCTCGCGATCTCGCTCGCTCCGAGCCTGGGATTCCTCCTCTTCGCCCTGGGCTGGAGGTGGCTGACGCTGGCGCTCGCAGCGGTCAACGCGGCCATCGCGCTCCTCGCGCTCCGCTTTGTCGGCGGCGACGCCGAGATCTCGCGCCGGGCAGGGCTCGCTCCGCCGGCGGAGCGGCTGGCGAAGCCGGTTCTGCGGTTCGCGATCGGCCTCTTCCTGGTGTCGCTGGGCTACGGAGGACTGACCAGCTTCATCGCGCTCTACACCGAACACCGCGGCGTCGCCCCGCGCGGTCTTTTCTTCGTCGCTTTTGCCGGCACCATCTTCGCCCTGCGGCCGTTCGTCGGGCGGTGGATCGATCGCGTCGGGGCGTTCGCCGCGCTGCGCCCGTCGATCGTGGCGATTGCCGTGGCGCTGTCGCTCATGCCCCTCGCCGCGACGCGAACGGCGATCGCCGCCTGCGCCGTGCTCTACGGGGTGGGCTTCGCGGCCATCGGTCCTGCGTTCACCACCTATGTGATCGGAAGGGTTCCGGAGGAGCGGCGAGGCGCCGCGTTCGGGGCGAACATCGCCGCCTTCGACACCGGCATCGGCAGCGGTTCGATCCTTTTCGGGCCGTTGATCGCCCACCTGGGTTACGCCCCGGCATTCGCCCTCGCTGCCGTTGCGGCCCTCGCTGCCTGGCCCTACTTCGGCTGGGCGAGGGAGAGGTTCGAACAGGCGACGGCTGCCTGAGGGTTCCTCGCCGCTCTCTCTAGAACAGCGAGGGAAAGCGCTGCGGCGCGGCGTCGCGCATGAGGCCGTAGATGGCGCGGAAGATTTCGTCGCGCGAGGGCTTCGAGAAGTAGTCGCCGTCCGAGCCGTAGGCCGGGCGGTGCTCGCGGCCGGTGACCGTGACCGGCTGCGCATCGAGCCACCAGAAGCCGCCCATGCGCTCGACGATCTGCTGCAGCAGCCAGGCTGAGGCGCCGCCCGGGACGTCCTCGTCGACAATCACCAGGCGCGAGGTCTTCTTGAGGCTGGCGAGGATGCGATCCTCGCGATCAAACGGCGACAGCGTCTGGACGTCGACGATCTCGATTTCGACGCCACACTTCGCCAGTAGCTCGGCTGCCTCCTGCACGATGCGGCAGCAGGCGCCGTAAGTGACCACGGTGACGTCGCGGCCCTCGCGCAACGTCTCGGGAACGCCCAGCGGCACGCGGAAGGCGCCGACATTCGAAGGCAGACGCTCTTTCTGGCGGTAGCCGTTCAGCACTTCGACGACGATCGCCGGATCGTCGGCGGCGAGGAGCGTGTTGTACATCCCGGCGGCCTGGGTCATGTTGCGCGGCACGCAGAGCCAGATGCCGCGGGTGAGATGGAGGAGCCCGCCCATCTGCGAGCCGGAGTGCCAGATTCCTTCCAGACGATGGCCGCGGGTGCGGACGATGACCGGCGCCGCCTGAGCGCCGGCGGTGCGCCAGCGCAGCGTCGCGAGGTCGTCGGAAAGCGTCTGCAGGCCGTAGAGAACGTAGTCGAGGTACTGGATCTCGGCGATCGGCCGCAGGCCGCGCATCGCCATGCCGACCGCCTGGCCCATGATGGTCTGCTCGCGGATGCCGACGTCGGCGACGCGCAGCGCGCCGTACTTCTCCTGCAGGCCCAGGAAGCCCTGGTTGACGTCGCCCAGCCTCCCCAGGTCCTCGCCGAAGGCGACGAGCTCCGGGATGCGCGCCAGCGCGGCGTCGAAGGTGGCGTTCAGAACCTCGAAGCCGTTCACTACGGGAGCCTCGTCCCGATAAACCGCGGCGACCGGCGCCACCTGGAGCGCCGAGCGTGCCCCGTTCGCGTAGAGATGGGAACCGTAGCGCTCCTCGTTCTCCAGCCGGTGGACTTCGATCCAGCTGGCGAGCGTCCGCCGCGCCGGAGAGGGGTGGGCGAGGGTCTCGATCAGCAGTTCGTGGGCCGCGGCCTGGATG
>JAYTAM010000167.1:0-20135 GCA_043737505.1 Thermoanaerobaculia bacterium | reverse complement strand
GCGGGCTTGCGTGCGGTCTTCTTCTCGCCGGCCGCGGCGGTCGCGGGTTCCGCCTCCTTCTCGTTCGGCTTCAGGGTCCGCTTCGACCCCTCGGACCGCGCCGTCTTGCGCTTGGCGACCTCTTCCTGATTGCGCTGCCTGAGACGCTCGAGACGGCGCTGACGACGGCGCCGGAGATCGCGATCTTTTTCACGCATAACAGCTTCTCCTCAACTCCAATGGTGGACGAACAGGCCCCTGCAGCTTGCCGCAGGGGGGCGCAACTGTCAAGCGAAAGCGCCCGCGAAGCGGCCTTTGGGCGGCCCTGAGGCGGCCCTGCAGCAGCCTTACAGCGGCAGATTGCCGTGCTTCTTCGCCGGCAGGGACTGGCGCTTGCTGCGCAGCTGACGCAGGGCGCGAATGAGCGCCGGCCGGGTCTTCCGCGGCTCGATGACCGCGTCAAGGAAGCCGCGCTCGGCAGCAATATAGGGGTTGGAGAACTTCTCCCGGTAGAGCGCGACTTTCTCGGCACGAGCCTCGGCGGCGCCCGCTCCCGCCTTCTCGAGCTCGCGCTTGAAGAGGATGTTGACCGCTCCCTCGGGCCCCATGACCGCAATCTCGGCCGACGGATAGGCGAGGTTGACGTCCGTGCGCAGGTGCTTCGACGCCATGACGCAGTAGGCGCCGCCGTACGCCTTGCGGGTGATCACGGTCAACTTGGGGACGGTCGCCTCGGCGTAGGCATAGAGGAGCTTGGCGCCGTGCTTGATGATCCCGCCATACTCCTGCTGGGTACCGGGCAGAAAGCCGGGGACATCCTCGAAGGTGATCAGCGGAATGTTGAAGGCGTCGCAGAAGCGCACGAACCGGGCACCCTTCAACGAAGCGTCGATGTCGAGCACCCCGGCCAGGTAGTTCGGCTGGTTGGCGACGATGCCGACGCTCTGATTGGCCAGACGGCCAAAACCGACGACGAGATTGCGCGCATAGGCGGAATGGACTTCGAGGAACTTGCCGTCGTCGACCACCTCGGCGATCAGCCGGTGAACGTCGTAGGGCTTGTTCGGGTCGTCGGGGATCAGCTTGTCCAGCGCCTCCGACTCGCGATCCGGATCGTCGTCGCTCTTGCCGGGGGGCGGGTCGTCGACGTTGTTCGAAGGCAGGTACGAGAGCAGCTCGCGAACCCCCATCAGGCAGGCCGCGTCGTTGCCGAAGGTGAAGTGCGACACGCCGCTCTTGCCGGCGTGGGTGGCGGCGCCGCCCAGATCCTCTTTCGTCACCTCTTCGTGGGTCACCGTCCGAATGACGTCCGGGCCGGTGACGAACATGTAGCTCGTCCCCTCGACCATCAGGATGAAGTCGGTGATCGCCGGCGAGTAGACCGCGCCGCCGGCGCACGGTCCCATGATCGCCGAGATCTGGGGGACGACGCCCGAAGCGAGCGTATTGCGCAGGAAGATGTCGGCGTAGCCGCCCAGGGAGACGACCCCCTCCTGGATGCGCGCGCCGCCCGAATCGTTGAGTCCGATGACCGGGGCGCCGTTCTCGACCGCGAGATCCATGACCTTGCAGATTTTGGCCGCGTTGGTCTCCGAGAGGGAACCGCCGAAAACCGTGAAGTCCTGGGCGAAAAGGTAGACCAGGCGGCCGTCGATGGTGCCGTAGCCCGAGACCACTCCATCACCGGGGATCTGCTGCTCGTCCATGCCGAAGTCGCGGCAGCGGTGGGTCACCAGGGCGTCGATCTCGACGAACGAGCCGGCGTCGAGCAGCAACTCGACGCGCTCGCGGGCGGTGAGCTTGCCGTCCTTGTGCTGCCGGGCGACCCGTTCCGCACCTCCGCCGGCAGCCGAAGCCTCGAGCCGGCGCTCGAGATCGGTCAGCAGGGAGGCGCGCACGAATGGGCCCGGGTCCGTCTATGGGAAGCCTGCGAGGTCGGCATGAAAGGCAAGCCTATCGCCAAGCGGTGGCTGGCTGCAGCAGAATCGGCAGATGCCGCAGGCGACCTTGACCCAGGACGAAGAACAGCTGCACCTGCTATCCGTCTTCCACTACGTACTCGCGGCACTCAGTTCGTTGTTCTCGCTGTTGCCGCTGATTTACTTCGGGATCGGCCTCGCCATGATGGCCGGCACGGGCGGCGGAAGGCCGGATCCGTTCGGGCCGCTGCTCGCCGGCTGCTTCGTCGCCGGCATCGGCGGGCTCTTTCTGGTCGCCGGGGTCGCCTACGCCCTCGCCCTCTTTCTCGCCGCGCGCTTCCTCGCCGAGCGCCGCCGGCACACTTTCTGCGTCGTCGTGGCGGCGATCTCCTGCAGCTTTACGCCGCTCGGCACCGTCCTCGGCGTTTTCACCCTGATCGTTCTCTTCCGCCCCTCGGTCCGCGCCCTGTTCGGCCTCGAATCTCCCCCGGCAGCCGCCTGAACCGCTGAGCAGGGGTCTCCTGCCGACCTCTCGCGGGCGCCGCCTTGCTCCGGGCTAGGGCCCTTTGTTAGAGTTTCCACAGTCGCGGCGGCGCTGTGTGGCTGCGCGATCGTCGTCCACCGAGTCGTATCCCAGCTACTTGGCGCTTACCGGCAGGCTCGATGAATCGGGGCTCATGGTGGAAGAACGCGACGGTCCTCGGCAGGCGGGGGACCGCAAGCCTTGGATGCGGCTCGCCGGAACGGGCGTGGAGCTCGCGGCTGCCGTAGGCGGATTCGCGCTTCTCGGCCTGTGGTGGGATCGCCACCACGGATCGAGCCCCTGGGGATTGCTGACCGGCTTGGTTCTCGGCCTCGTCGGCGGTCTGTACAACCTGGTCAAGACCTCTCTCGCCGTCTCCTCTGAGGCGCGGGCGGAAGATGAAGAGGCCAAGCAGGTAAAGGAGCGCCGACCGTGAGCGGCCGGAGCGTGGGGTCGGTCTGGCTCGGCTTCGCGGCCACGAGCACGGCAGCCGCAGCGGTAGTCGCTGCCGGCGGCCTTCAGCTCGCAGGACGATCGGACTGGATCGCCGGAGACGGCAGCGTCCTTGCGGGCTGCCTCGCCAGCCTCGCCGGAAGCTGGATCGGAGCCCTACCGCTCGCGCGGGCGATCGGGGACCGCTCCGGGATACCCGCCTCGGCGGGCATCCCACAAGGAATTCCGCAAGGAATCCCGATTGCCGCGATCGGCAAGGCGAGTCTGTACCGGCTTTTGGGAACGCTGCTGGCGGGGGGCGGGGCCGCACTTTCCGGCGGCTGGCAACGACGGTCCCTGCTGCTCACCATCGCTGTGAGCTACGTGCTGCTGCTGGCCGTAGAGACCGGATGGCTGATGACACGTCTGCGCGCTTCGGGCGCGCAGAATTTGAACGGCA
Source organism: Thermoanaerobaculia bacterium (assembly GCA_043737505.1). Taxonomy (GTDB): domain Bacteria; phylum Acidobacteriota; class Thermoanaerobaculia; order Multivoradales; family JAGPDF01; genus JAGPDF01. The sequence goes on along the minus strand of JAYTAM010000167.1, from coordinate 16,822 downwards.
CGATCGGAGATGTACAGGATGGCGCCTGAAAATCCGCTGAGCCACGTGATTCAGCACCCTTTGAAGGAGATCCCGGCCGACCTCGGCCTCCTCACTCCGAAGGGCGTGATCACCGTGTTTTCCGATCAGATCGCGATGATGATCCTCGCCGGTCTGCTGTTGATCCTCGTCATGCCCTATCTGCTTCGCCGCCGCGCCACCTCCGACCCGATCGCACGCCTGGTGCCCACCGGCTTCACCAACGTCGTCGAAACGGTCTGCCAGTACTTGCGCAAGGAGATCGCGGAGCCGGTCCTGGGCGTCCATACCGACCGCTTCATCCAGTACGTCTGGAGTGCCTTCTTCTTCGTTCTGACGGTGAATCTCCTCGGACTCCTGCCATTTCCCGCCGTTTCGGCCCTCTTCGGTACGCACATCGGCGGCGCTGCGACCGGCACCATCTGGGTCACCGCCGCCCTCGCCGTGCTGACGCTGGTGCTCATGGTGGTCAACGGCCTGCGCTTCGGTGGAATGGCCTACATCAAGCACTTCAACCCCGGTCCGTTGTGGCTCTTCCCGCTCCTCGTTCCGGTCGAAATCCTCGGACTGGGCGCCAAGGCCTTCGCGCTCGCCGTGCGCCTTTTCGCCAACATGATCGCCGGCCACATTCTGCTCGGCGTGCTGCTCAGCCTGATCTTCAGCTCGGTCAAGGCGCTGGGCACCGGCGTCGGACTCGGCGTCACGGCCGTGATCGTGCTCGGCAGCGTCGCCATCACCCTGCTCGAAGTGTTCGTGGCCTTTCTCCAGGCTTTCATCTTCACGTTCCTCACCGCCCTCTTCATCGGCATGTCGGTGAACGTCCATCACGACGATCACGATACTCATGCCGGGGAAGCGGCGGCTCACTGATTCCGAGTCCAGCAGCAGCCTTCGACCACCCTTCGACCACGAAAGGAAGCACACCATGAATCGCAAGAACTCCGCCCGGCTCGTCCTCACGCTCGTCGCCGTTGGTTTCGTCCTCGTCTTCGCGCCCGCCGCCTTCGCCCAGGATCAGGGCGCGGCCGCGGCCGCGGCCACCGGCTCCGGCCTCGCCAAGATGGGCGGCGCGATCGGCGCTGGCCTGGCGATCATCGGTTGCGGCCTCGGCATCGGTCGCGTCGGTGGCAGCGCCACCGAGGCGATGGCCCGTCAGCCGGAAGCGGCTGGCCAGATCAACACCGCCATGATCGTCACCGCTGCGATGATCGAAGGCGCGACCCTCTTCGCCGTTGTCGTCGGCCTGCTGGCGGCCGGCTGACGGACGCGAAATCCTCGCGACGGAGCCGGCGTCGTCCACCGACGACCCGGGCTCTGCCCAGGGAACTCAACATGCGCAAGCTCCAACGCACATTCGCACTGACCGCAGGTCTGCTGCTCGCTGCCTCGCCGATACTGGCGTCGGAAGCGGGCGCACAGGGCGGACCCTTCGAAGGCAACATCGGCAACGCCCTGTGGACGCTGATCATCTTCGCCCTGGTGATCGTCGTCCTCGGCAAGTTCGCCTGGAAGCCGATTCTCGGCGGCTTGCAGCAGCGCGAGGAGTTCATCCGCACCTCGCTCACCCAGGCGAAAGCCGACCGTGAGGCCGCTGAGGCGCGGCTCAAGGAGTACACCGACCGCCTGAATTCGGCGCGCTCCGAAGCGACGGCGATCGTCGAAGGGGCTCGCCGCGATTCCGAAGCGCTCAAACGGCGCTTCCAGGAGGAGACGCAGGAAGAGGCGAACCGGACCATCGAGCGCGCCCGGCGTGAGATCAAAATCGCGCAGGAGACCGCCGTCAAGGAGCTCTACGTGCTTACGGCGCGGCTCACCACCGATGTCGCGGGCAAGATCCTCGAACGCGAGATCAATCCCGCCGACCACGATCGTCTGATTCGCGATTCGATCCAGGCGCTCGCCGACGGAAAGAGGAACTGAGATGGCGAGCAGCCAGGCCGAGGAACAGTCGCTCGCCCGCGTCTGGAGCGACGCGGTCTTCCGCCTAGCCTCAAGTCGCGGCGTCGAGGACGGCATGCGCGAGGAGTGGCGCGGCCTGGTCGAGCTGCTCGATCGCGACAAGGACTTGAAGGCTGTGATGGCGAGCCCCCTGGTCAAGAACGAGGAGAAGCGCCAGCTGATCGAGAAGGGCTTCCGCGGCAAGGCGAGCGACCTGTTCGTCGACACTCTCCAGGTCATGCGCAGCAAGGATCGCCTCGGGCTGGTGCGCTTCGTCGCCGCCGCCTTTCAGGACACCTGGATGGCGAGCAAGAACCAGGTCGAGGTGCGGGTCACCAGCGCCGTGCCGCTTTCGCCGGAGCTGCGCCAGAACCTGATTGCCGCGGCGAGCAAGTTCGCCGGCCGTGAAGCCCAGCTGGTCGAGAAGGTCGACCCAGCTCTGCTCGGCGGCTTGATCGTGCGTGTCGGTGACGACAAGTTCGACGACAGCGTCGCCCGGGAGCTCGAGCTGCTCCTCGGCGCCTTCGCGGCCCGCGGATCGCGCGAGCTGCCGAGGCTTCACGACTACATACACAACAGCGAAGAGTCTTCGCGAGGAGTTTGAAGGATGCGATTCAGGGTCGACGAGATCTCTTCGGTCATCAGTGAAGAGATTCAGCAGTATCGGCAAAGTGTCGATCTCACCGAGACCGGCAAGGTCCTCGAGGTCGGTGACGGCATCGCCCAGGTGTACGGGCTTTCGAACGCCATGTCCGGCGAGCTGATCGCCTTCTCGAACGGCTCCATGGGGCAGGTCTTCAACCTCGAAGAGAGCTCGGTCGGCATCGTCATCCTGGGCGACTACCTCCAGATCAAGGAGGGCGACGAGGTCCGCCGAACCGGCGAGCTCGTTTCCGTCCCCTGTGGCGAGGCCATGATCGGCCGCATCGTCGATCCGCTCGGGCGTCCGCTCGACGGGTTGGGCGTCATCGAGACTCCGCATCGCCGTCCGCTCGAGTTCAAGGCCCCCGGTATCGCCCAGCGTCAGCCAGTGACCGAGCCGCTGCAGACCGGCCTGAAGGCGATCGACTCGATGATTCCGATCGGTCGCGGTCAGCGCGAGCTGATCATCGGCGACCGCAAGACCGGCAAGACCGCCATCGCGATCGACACCATCCTCAACCAGAAGGGCACCGGCGTCATCTGCGTCTACGTCGCGGTCGGCCAGAAGGAGTCAACGGTCGTCGGCCTGGTCGAGAAGCTGCGCGAGAACGGCGCCATGGACTACACCATCGTGGTCTCGGCCTCTTCCGCCGATCCGGCCCCGCTGCAATACATCGCCCCCTATGCCGGCGCGGCGATGGCCGAGTACTTCATGTACCAGGAGGGCCGGGCGACCCTGTGCGTCTATGACGACCTGTCGAAGCAGGCGGCGTCGTATCGCCAGCTCTCGCTCCTGCTCCGCCGGCCGCCCGGCCGCGAGGCGTACCCGGGCGACGTGTTCTACCTCCACTCCCGTCTCCTCGAGCGCTCGGTGAAACTGCGGGACGAGTACGGCGTGGTGGCGAAGGACGCTCCCGCCGACCTCAAGGATCGCTCCAAGGTGAAGCAGCACCCGCAGGGACTCGCGGCTCCGGTCGAGGTCCGTCCCGACGACGACCGCGGCCTCTACCACCGTTCGCACGGCAAGCATGTCGCCGAGGCGTTCCTCGCCACCCTGCCGGACAAGGACCAGTACCGCGTGCACCGCTTCCCCGATTCCGGCGGCTCGATGACCGCGCTGCCGATCATCGAGACCCTCGAAGGCGAGGTTTCGGCCTACATTCCGACCAACGTGATCTCGATCACCGACGGCCAGATCTACCTCGAGCCGGATCTCTTCTTCGCCGGCGTCCGTCCGGCGGTCAACATCGGCATCTCGGTCTCGCGGGTCGGCGGCAGCGCGCAGCGCAAGGCGATGAAGAAGTTCGCCGGCTCGCTGCGCCTCGACCTCGCCTCCTTCCGCGCCCTCGAAGCCTTCTCGCAGCTCGGTACCGACCTCGACACCGCGACGCAGAAGCAGCTCGACCGCGGCAAGCGAATGGTGGAGCTCCTCAAGCAGCCGCAGTTCCGTCCGCTGCCGACGTTCGAGCAGGTGATCTCGATCTTCGCCGGCACGCAAGGCGTGCTCGACGATCTCCCGGTCGTGGGCGTGCTCGCCTTCGAGAGCGCCATGCTCTCGCACGTGCGCAACGAGTTCCCCGAGATCCTGCAGGAGATGGAAAAGACCGGCGACCTGCCGGAAGCGCTGGCCAAGAAGCTGCTCGAGGTGCTGACCAACTTCAAGGCGCAGCACGTTGCCCAGCTCGCGGCCGCGTCGGCCAAGAGGCCGGCCTAGAGTCATGGCGAACCGCCGCGTCCTCGTCAAGCGACGCAAGTCGATCCGCAACATCCGCAAGATCACGCGGACGATGCAGCTGATCGCGACTGCCCGCTTTCAGGCGGCCTTCAACCGCGCCGTCGCTTCGCGTCCCTACACCGAAAAGCTCGCCGAGCTGGTGGCCGACCTCGCCCGCGCCGGCGACGGTCTCGATCACCCGCTGCTCAAGACCAGGAATCCCGGCGCTCCGGCGGCGGTGATCGTGGTGACCTCGAGCCGCGGGCTCGCCGGCGGCTACAACTCCAGCATCCTGCGCACCGCGATCGGCTTCCTCGACGAGCGCAAGAGGGACGAAAAGCCCTCGGAGGTCTCGGTCTACGGCACCAAAGGCATCGCCTACTTCAAGTTCATTCGTCAGCCGGTCGCCGCGACGACCCAGGAAGTCAGCGATCCGCCGCGCTTCGAACAGGTTGAGCCGATCGCCAACACGCTCATTCGGCGCTTCCTCGACGGCGAGATCTCGGCGGTCCACGTCACCTACATGCGCTTCTATTCCGCCGGCAAGCAGCGGCCGGAGACGATTCAGCTCCTGCCGCTGTCTCCGACCGTTCCGACCGTTCCGACCATGCCGAGCGGCCCGGCGGCGGCGACTTCGGCGGGGGCTGGGCGCGCCAGGGCGGTCGACTACGAGTTTCGTCCCGAGCCCGGGGCTTTGCTCGACGACCTGCTGCCGGCGGTGGCGCGAATCCGTCTCTTCCAGGCCTTCCTCGACGCCGCAGTCTCCGAGCAGATCGCCCGGATGGTGGCGATGAAGGCGGCGACGGAAGCCTCCGAAGACATGATCAAGACGCTCACCCGGCAGTACAACCGGGCGCGTCAGACACACATCACCATGGAACTGCTCGACATCGTCGGCGGCGCCAACGCGCTCGCCTGACGCGGTCCGGAACGACATTCAGCAACGGCAACGATTCGCAGCGAAAGGTTGAACGACATGTCCAGCCCCAACGTCGGACGCATCACCCAGGTCATCGGCTCCACTCTTGACGCGCAGTTCTCCGAGACGAGCATGCCGGCGCTCTACAACGCCCTCTCGGTGCAGGTCGAGCGCACGGTGCTCGGCGAGAAGATGAAGGAGACGCTCTGGTGCGAGGTCGCCCAGCATCTGGGCGGCGGTCAGGTACGCGCGGTCTCCCTCGGCTCGACCGACGGCCTGCAGCGCGGCCAGGAGATCACCGACAGCGGCTCCGCCGTGACCGTCCCGGTCGGCCTCGAAACGCTCGGCCGGGTGTTCAACCTGGTCGGCGAACCGATCGACGATCGCGGCCCGGTCGCCACCACGACCCGGCGCGCCATTCACCAGATGCCGCCAGAGATGCATGAGCTGTCTTCGAAGACCGAGATCTTCGAGACCGGCATCAAGGTCATGGACCTTCTCTGCCCCCTGGTGCGCGGCGGCAAGGCGGGCCTGTTCGGCGGCGCCGGCGTCGGCAAGACCGTCATCATCCAGGAGCTGATCGCCCGGCTCGCGCGCTTCCATTCCGGCTACAGCTGCTTTGCCGGCGTCGGCGAACGCACGCGCGAAGGCAACGACCTCTGGCTCGAAATGCAGGAGGCCAAGATCGGCGACACCGGCAAGTCGGTCATCGACCAGACCGTCATGGTCTTCGGCCAGATGAACGAGCCGCCCGGCGCGCGTCTGCGCGTCGCTCTCTCGGCGCTCACCATGGCCGAGTACTTTCGCGATCAGACCGGCGCCGACACGCTCCTCTTCATCGACAATATCTTCCGCTTCACGCAGGCCGGCTCCGAAGTTTCGGCGCTGCTCGGCCGCATGCCCTCCGCGGTCGGCTACCAGCCGACGCTCGCCACCGAAATGGGCGAGCTCCAGGAGCGCATCACCTCGACCAAGCGCGGCGCCGTGACCTCCATTCAGGCGATCTACGTTCCGGCCGACGACTACACTGACCCGGCGCCCGCGAACGCCTTCACCCATCTCGACTCGACCGTGAACCTCGAGCGCTCGATCGCCGAGAAGGGCATCTATCCGGCGGTCGATCCGCTGGCGTCGTCGTCGCGTATCGTCACCGCCGAGATCCTCGGCGAGCGCCACTACCAGGTCTCGCGCCGCGTGCAGCAGATCCTGCAGCGCTTCAAGGACCTGCAGGACATCATCGCGATCCTCGGCATCGACGAGCTCTCGGAGGACGACAAGGTCATCGTCCGCCGGGCGCGCAAGATCGAGCGCTTCTTCTCGCAGCCGTTCTTCGTCGCCGAGCAGTTCACCGGCTTCCCGGGCATCTACGTGAAGCGCGAGGACACCATCCGCTCGTTCGAAGAGCTCTGCGACGGCAAGTGGGATCACCTGCCGGATCAGGCGTTCATGTACGTCGGTACCGTCGAGGAAGCGGCGGCCAAGGCCGAGAAGATGGCAGCGTCCTGACGATGGCCGTCTCGTTCCACCTTTCGGTCGTCACGCCCGAGCGCGAGGTACTCGCCCTCGAGGCGAAGTTCGTCGCCTTTCCGGCCTATGACGGCGAGATGGGCATCCTCGCCCACCGCGCGCCGCTCCTAGCCAAGCTCGGCGCGGGGCTGTTGCGGGTGGACGAGGCCGCCGGTGGCAAGCGCCGTCTTTTCATCGCCGGCGGATTCGTGCAGATGGTCGACGACAAGCTGACCCTGCTGACCGAGGAAGCGCTCGAGCCCGAGAAGATCACCGCCGAGATGGCCAAGAGCGCCCTCGCGGCCGCTGCGAAGCTCCCCAACCGCAGTGAAGCCGAGAACCAGCGCCGCACTCAAGCCACCGCCCGCGCGCGCGCCATGGCGCAGCTCGCCAGGGCCTGAGCCACAATCTGGGGTAACCGGCCACGCGCGAGCCTCCTCAGCCCGTCCTGCCGGAAGGCGACTCGCGCTCGGAATACGACGAGCTGTTCGGCGAGGCGGATGAGGAGGTTCAGCGCACGGCCGAGAGGGTCCGCCGCGCTTTCCGCGACGCCGCCAGTCCCTATCTTTCTACCCCCCTGCCTTGGTTCGCCTGGGCGATCCTCCTGCCGGCCGCGGCGCTCCTGACGCCGTACGCTCTCACCGTTGGGCGCGAGCCTGGCGTCACCATCCTCTGGTCGGTCGCCATTCTCGTCGGCGGGGCCATCGAGGGCATGACAATCCTGCGCCAGCAGCGGCGACGGGGACGTTCGGGCCTCGGCGCCTGGGCGATGCGGGCGCAGGGGAATCTCTCGCTCGTCGCCGTGGCGCTCTCCGGTGTGCTGATCTGGATCGACGAGACGAGCTACCTTCCGGGCCTCTGGCTGCTGCTGCTCGGCCACAACTTCTTCTCGCTCGGCGGCCTGGCCTTCGCGCCGATGCGGCTGGCCGGAATCTTCTATCAGGCGGGCGGACTGGCTGCCGTCATCCCCGGCACTGAGCCCCTCTGGGCGATGGCCGCAGCGACCGCCCTGGGCAACTTCTGGATCGGTCTGGGAATCGTTCGCGAGCGATCTCGGCGATCGACGCGATCGACGCGGGCGCCGCGCGCCGGTCAGGCGGCGGGCGAGTCGGAGTAGCGGGACTCGTAGGTGCAGGAGCCGCTCAACCGGTCGGCGAGCGAGCGGCCCGAAAGGGCGAGCAGGCCGGGCAACCCGAGGAGCGCCCAGGTCAGCCAGTGCCCGAGCCATCGCAGCGCCGTCTGCCCGAACGACAGAGGCTCCGTTTCCTCGCTGCGCGCGACCAGCCCGGACCAGGCCATCCCGGGCGTCTGCCCCCAGAAGGCCAGTGAGACCACGCAATAGAGGAACGAGAACGAGAGCAGGAAGACGAGGAGCGCGGGCAACGATCCGACGTCGAGCCTGGCGCCGAGAAGGGTCGCTCCCACCGCGGCGACGGCGCCTGCGGAGGCGAGGATCGCGAGATCGCCGAAAGACGCGCGCAGCCGCCGGGGAATCGCCGCGGGAGTTGCCGCCGGGTTCGCCCGCCTGTCGCTCACCGGCTCGTCGCGCTCGCGCGCCCGCGGTACGGGCACCGGACCGCGGGCCGGTGCCAGCGGCATCGCCGGCATCGCCGCCAAGGCGGACGGCGACGGATCCAACTCGGAATCGGCACCGGAGCCGGAGGGCGAGGAGGCGGCCGGGGAAAGCTCCTGGTCGCCAAACAGCGGTAGCGATTCCGGGCGAGCGCTGCGCCGCCCGCTGCGGCGTGCCGACGGCTCCCCGCGCAGAGCGTCAGGGGCCGGCGGTGCGACGGGCGGCGGGCCGGAGAGCGGCAGGTCGAAGAGAAACGGCTCCTCGGGCTCGCGACTCATCGCGCGGGGAGATTCCGGACGTAGATCTCGAAGAGCAGATCCTCGTTGCGCTGGCTGTAGACGTTGGCGAACTCCTGGAGGCGCCTGAGCGCTGCATCGTCGGGCTCGAGCTCCAGGGCCTCGCGGAACTTGTCCACCGCCGCCGGCGGGTCACCGCGCTGCAGGTCGAGAACGCCGAGGTTGTAATAGGAGTCGACGATCAGCCGCCGGATGTCCGCGTTGCCCGGCTCGGCTTCGCGCCGCCGCCAGAGCCGATTGAGCAGGAAGTCGAAGTCGCCGTCACCGTAGAGCTTGAGCTCTTCTGCCAGGGGCAAGAGGCCTTGTCGCGCCAGCGTCTGCAGCGCCACCTGCTGCGGCGAGAGCGGCGTAATCGCCGCCGCCTCGGAGAGCCACCGCTCACAGCGCAGGAACTCTTTCTCGCCGCAGGCCCGCTCGGCGCGTGCGACGAGATCCTGGCGCTTCAGCAGACGATCCGGCGGCAAACCTGCCGGCACCGGCTCGGCGGGCTTGATCAGGGCCTCCCATTGCGAAATGAGGGACTGGGCCTCGGCGTACTGCGGCTCCGACGGCGGAAGTCGGCGCAGTTGCGCGATAGCTACCGCACTCTTGCCTTCGGCATGCAGGTTCCTGGCGCGCGCAATCGGATCGACCGTCGCCGGTGCCGCCGCCTGCAGCGGTTCCTGTGAATTCGGAAAGAGGCTTGCGCGGTTGCGCAGCAACAACCAACCGCCGGCGAGCAGGAGCACGAGCACGGCGCCCCCGATCCAGAGAAAACCGCGCGCCGGTGCCGCACTGCGTTTCGCGGCGATGGCGAAATCCGAGCGCTCGGCGCTTCCTCGCCCGCCCTCCATGCCGGGCTCCGGCGGCACCAGAATCTCGCCGCTCATGTTGTCCCGCGCGCCTCGCGCTCCCGCCCGGACGCCCTCGGCCGTTTCCGGGAAGTCGCCACCGCGCAGGGCGCCGCTGGTCGCCGGGACGCCCAGAGAGACTGGCGCGCCCAACTGCCGGGCGCGGATCTTTTCCAGGTATTCCAGCGCCACGAGGTGACCCGGCGAGAGTTCGAGAACCCGATGGAAAGCCGTTTCGGCGGCTTCGAAGCTCCCGCTGTCGAAGCGCGCTACGCCTTCGTGGAAGATCTCCTCCACCTCGCGCTCGCGCTCGGCCTTCAATTGACGCGCTTTTTCGATCCGCCGCGCAGCTTCCTGATGATCGATATCGATCAGGAAGATGCGCGACCAGGCGTCGATGGCGGCCTGGTACTCACCCCGGTCACAGGCGTTCTGACCGCTCTCGAGGAGCTCCGCGATGCGCACGGAGTGCTCACCTGAGGCCGTCGCATCGTCGTCGGTGTCGGAGGGCGAGGGGGAGGAGCGAGCCTCCGGTTCGCCAAGCGAGTAGTCGTCCTGCGCCAGGCCGGCGAACGAGAAATCGACGTCGGGAAGATCGAGGTCCTGAACCGGGACGGCGCTCGGAGTCTCCAGCGGCTGTGGCTCCTCGTCCATCGAGATGCCGCGCCGGCGCCCACCCATCGAACGCTCCGGATCGGCGTAGAACTTCTGCGCCTCATCGAGGGTCACCAGCTCGGGGTGCTCGGGATCGAGCATCCGCGCTTTGCGCATCAACCGCTCCGCCTCCTCGTTCTCGCCGTTCTGCAGCGCCTGGCGAGCCGAGTCGACGAAGGTCTTGACGTAGGGAGCGGCCTCGAGACGCGCCCGAGCCTGTTCGACGATCTGTCGCGAGTGCGAATCGCCAGCCACGAGCCGCTTGTCTGCTTCGGCCTCGGCGAGGATGTCGCCGAAGCGGCGCTCCGTCAGCAGCCGCGTAAAGCGGTCGGCCTGCGACTCCCCACCGCCGACCGGCGCGGCGAGGCCGTCGGGCAAGTCGAGCGGGAGACCATCGAAGAACGGCGGCGCATCGAGAGATGACGCGGCGGCCGGGGGCGACAGGGGAGACGGTGGGGCGACCTCGGCCCCCCCGAAGAGCGCCGCGAGCTGCGGCCCGCTGCGGCCGGCCTGTACGAGCTGCTGCAGGGTTCGGGCCGGGCCGAACTGCGGGTCGAGTCGGAGGATGAAGTCACAACCCAGCAGCGCCTCCTGACGACTTCCCTTGCTGGCCAGCTCCAGCGTCTGCTGGAAGGTGGTCAGGATGCGCTGCCTCACATCGGAAGCGAGGGCCGGATCTCCGGGATAGCTCATTGGGCGCGAAAGCTCCGCTCGATGCTAGCAAAGGCGACGCCGCGCGACAACGCGGCCGATGAGAGCCGCGGGTTCGAGGCGCCACCCCCTGACATTCTCGACTGCCGGTCTCGGTGGCCGGTCTCGGCTGCCGGTCTCCGGTGGCGGGCCTAGCCTTCAGCCAGAACAGCGGCGGCGAGATCTCGAGGCAGACCGCCGAAGGACCCCGAGGACATCGTCAAGACGACATCTCCCGGCCTCACCTCCGCAAGAACCTCTGCGCGTAGCGACTCGAGGTCCGGAGCCAGCACGCAAGGGGTGCCGGCAACCGAGAGTCCCGCGGCGAGCGTCGCCAGATCGAGCCGATCTTCAGGGGCGAGACGGGCGTGATGAAAGATCGGCGCGAAGTAGGCGCGGTCGGCGAGAGCGAAGGCCCGCGAGTATCCCGCGAGCAGGAAAGCCCTTCCGGCGGTGAGGCTGCGCGGCTCGAAGCAGGCGAGGATGCGGCGCCCCGGATAGCGCATCTGCACGCTTCCCAGTGTCTTTTCGACCGCCGTCGGATGGTGTGCGAAATCATCGAGGACGACGATGCCCGCGTGATCCGCCAGCAGCTCCTGGCGCCGCTTGACCCCGCGAAAGCAGGCGAACGCGGCGGCGAGCGCCTCCGCGTCGAGGCCGTCCCGACAGCCCGCCGTCCAGACTGCGAGCGCATTGAGCGCGTTGTGAATACCCCACAGCGGCATGGCGAGCTCGCGCACTTCGCCGCTTTCCTCGCGCAGTCGGAAACGGATCCCGGCGCTGTCGGCCGCCGAGACTCCGAGGAGCCGGACCGCGTTCGCCTCGTCCTCGCCGTAGAAGACCACCGTAGCGCGCGCCGAAGCAGCGAGCTCGCGAAGCTCGGCGCTGTCGCCGCAGGCGACGATGAGGCCCGACTCCGGAACCAGCGCGATCAGGCGGGCGTAGGCGTCCAGCAGCGACTGCGGGCTCGGATAGAGATCGGCGTGGTCGTACTCGACCGAAGTGAGGAGCAGGGTTTCGGGCCGGTAGTGCAGGAACTTCGCACCGCGGTCGAAGTAGGCGGCGTTGTACTCGTCCCCTTCGATGACGAAACGCGCACCGTCGCCGAGACGAAAACTGACTCCGAGGTCGATCGGCACGCCGCCGATGAGGAAACCCGGGTCGCGACCGCACTGTGACCACGCCCACGCCGCCATCGCGCTGGTGGTGGTCTTGCCGTGCGTTCCAGCGACCACCAGCGGCCGCCGATCGGCGAGGAAGAACTGTGCCAGCGCCTCGGGCATCGAGAGCCGCGTGAGCCCGAGCCGCTCGGCCTCGACCGCCTCGGGATTGTCCCGCCGCACGGCGTTGCCGACCACGACCACGTCCGGCGCCGGCGCGAGGTGCGCCGCGTCGTAGCCCTCCCACGGCCGGATCCCAGCCGTCTGCAGCAGATCGCTCATCGGCGGATAGAGCGGGCCGTCCGAGCCCGTGACGAAATGGCCCCGTGCTTGCAGAAGACAGGCGAGCGGCGCCATTCCGGTACCGCCGATGGCAACCAGGTGAAAGTGCAGCGGACGAGGGGTCAACGGGCTCCGAGACAGAGGTTACGGGGTGCAGAGCCCCGAAAAGCGGGCGCAGTATAACATCCAGTCCGGAACGAAACGGACACAGGAAGGCCCATGGCTCAAGAGGAGTGCGGCATGTCGAAGCGAATCGTTACCGCGAAAGTTGCGGGCCTTCTCCTGGGTTCAATCGCGAGTTTCGCCTCAGCCCAGCAGGCGACTCCGCCCGCCGCCGGCGCGGCGACCGAAGTGGGCGCAGCGACCTCAGCGACCACAGCGGTCGCAGCGGCCCCGGCGCCGAAGCTGGTGCCGGTCGAGGCGATCAAGGATGTCGGCAAGGTGGCCAAGGGCGAGAAGATCAAGGTCGACTTCGAGCTGCGCAACGAGGGTTCGGTCGAGCTGGTCCTTTCGGACGTTCGTCCGACCTGCGGCTGCACTGTCGCGAGCTTCGACGCCCGTATCGCCCCCGGAGCGGTGGGCAAGATCCACGCCGAGATGGATACTGTCGACTTCTCGGGCGCGATCGCCAAGACCATCACGGTGCTGTCGAACGATCCCGTGCAACCGCGCATTACCCTGACGATCAAGGCGCGAGTCGAACCGCAGATCACCTCCAACCCCGGCTACGCACGCTTCGTCTACGTGCAGAATCAGGCCCCGGTCACGGTCAAGCAGTGGCTCTGGTCGGAGAACTTCCCCGACTTCAAGGTGCTGGCGGTGAAGTCGCCCTACAAGTTCATCCAGGCGCAGTTCCGCCCCGCGACCGCGGAGGAGCGGCGGCCCGACGCGCCCGCGACCAACCAGTGGATCGTCGAAACCACCGTCCAACCGGATGCCGAGGTCGGAGCGCTGCGCGACTTCCTGGTGGTCGAAACGAACCACCCGAAGCAGAAAGAGCTCCGTCTGGCGATCACCGGCTTCGTCCGTCCGCTCCTGTCGGTGACTCCGCAGGTCGCCGATTTCGGCGTCCTCGACCTCGCCGCCGCGAGTCAGGACCTGAGCCTGGTGCTGGTCAACTTCGGCGAAGCGGCGATCGAGATCCGCGGGGTGACAGCCTCGGTCCCCGGAGTCGAGGCCAAGATCAAGCCGATCGAAGAGGGCCGCCGCTGGGAGGTCAAGCTGACGCTCACCGGAAAAATGCCGAAAGGCAAGATCGACGCCGAAGTCCGCATCGACACCACCAGTCCCCAGCAACCCGTGCTGCAGGTGCCGCTGCGCGGCACCGTTTCCTGATGGGATCGCCGCTGCGCGGCACCGTTTCCTGATGCGATCGCCGCTGCGCGGCACCGTTTCCTGACCGGATCGCCGCTGACCTAGTAGAGGCCGCGCTCGCTGCGCGCCGGCGCGCTGCCGCGCTTCTTGCCGCGCAGCTCTTCGACCATCTTCAGCTGATCGCCCAGAGCCCGCACCTGCACAGCGGCGAGGTCGGCAATCCCGGCCTGGGCGAGGTCGAGGAGAGCGTCGAGCTCCGAGCGCTCGAAGCTCCGCTGCTCGCCGGTCCCCTGGACCTCGACGAGCCTTCCATCCGCGGTCGCGACGACGTTCATATCGACCTCCGCTTTCTGGTCCTCGCGAAAGTCGAGGTCGAGGAGGGGCGTGCCGCCCAGCAGGCCCACCGAAACAGCGGCGACCTGCGAGACCACCGGCCAGGCGGGCATGTCGCCGGCGACAAAGATCCGCGCCAGCGCTCCGACCGCCGCAACCCAGGCGCCGGTGATCGCCGCCGTTCGCGTCCCGGCATCGGCCTGCAGCACGTCGCAATCGATGATCAGCGTGCGCTCCCCCAGCAGCGAGAGGTCGACCGCGGCACGCAGGCTCCTTCCGATGAGGCGCTGAATCTCGGCAGTCCGGCCCGAGGGACGACCCTGCGAGACTTCGCGCGCCGTGCGCGTCATGGTGGCCCGCGGCAGCATGGCGTACTCGGCGGTCAGCCAGCCCTTGCCCGTGCCGGCGAGAAAGCCGGGCACCCGCCGCTCCACCGACGCGGCGACGAGCACCCGGGTGTCGCCGGCGGAGATCAGCACCGAGCCTTCGGCGAACTTCAGCGGATCGATCTCGATGGTGACCGGCCGCAGCGCATTGGCCGCCCGCCCGTCGACCCGCGACGGGCCCCCTTGCAACTTCTCGGTACTCAAGATTCAGCTCCTTTCCGGGAGCGAAGACCCGAAGCCTGCGGCAGCATTGCCTATATCGACCAGCTCGAGCGTCACCTCGCGGCCGAGGAACTCCGCCGCGATGCGCTCGAAACGGCGCGAAGTGTCCGTCACGCAGTAGTGATCCGTCGGCGCAGCCGCGTCGGCGCGCGAAGCAGCGGCGGAGTCGGCCCGCCCCACCACGAGCTGCGGCGCGTCCGCGAGCATGCCACGCTCCGCGAGCTCGACCGCCACCTGCTCGGAGACCGCAGCCGCCGAGTCGACGAGGACCACGCGCTCGCCGGCGATCCGCGCCAGCAGCGGAGCGATGAGCGGATAGTGCGTACAGCCGAGAACCAGAGTGTCGATGTCGTGCGCCAGGAGCGGCTCCACATAGCGCCGGGCGACGTCGGCGGTCACCGGATCGTCGAGCCAGCCCTCTTCGATCAACGGCACCAGCAACGGACAGGCCTGCGACCAGACGCCCAGCTCGGGGACCATGCGGAGCAAGGCATCGGCGTAGGCGCCGGAGCTCACCGTCGACTCCGTGGCGATGACGCCGACGCGGCCGTTGCGGGTCGCCGCGGCGGCGCGCGCCGCGCCCGGTTCGATCACCCCCCAGACCGGCAGCGGCGCCTCGATCCCGTCGAGCCCCAAGGCGGATGCGGTGTTGCAGGCGACGACGACCGCCTTCACACCTCGCCGCTCGAGGAACTCGAGATTGACCTGCGTGTAGCGGCGTACCGTGGCGGCGGACTTCGTGCCGTAGGGCAGGCGCGCGGTGTCTCCGAGGTAGAGCAGGCGCTCGCCCGGCAGTCGCCGTTGGAGCGCCGCGGCGACGGTCAGGCCGCCGACTCCCGAGTCGAAGACCCCGATCGGTCGCGAGTCGCTCACGACGCCTCTAAGTCGGCGCGCAGACCCAGTGCATGCCCGGTGTCGACATGGCCGGCGAGCGACGGCCGCTGTATGCCGTTCCACAGCAGCACGACCCGCTTCGCCTCTTCGACGTTGCGCAATATCGAGTGGACGATCGCGTAGATGCGCAGCTGCTCGACTGTCGAACCCGACTGTGGCGGCTCGCTGATCGGATCGGTGCGCAGGTCGACGATCACGGTGCCGTCCTCGAGCAGCAAAAGTTTGCCGAGCTTCACTTCGGGAGGAAAGACCGCTACGCGCGGCGCGACGGGCGCCACCGCGAGGAGTGCCACCACCACCGCGGTCGCGCGGGCGCGCGGACTGTCGCTGCTGACGACCGGCTCCTCCTGCGGCAGGAGGCGGTCGTCCGCCGCCGGAAAGAACAGCCGGGCCGTCCACGTCCCCTCGGCGATCGCCGGCGCAAGCACCAGAGGCGAGGGGGCGGGAACGAAAGGTGCGGCCTCCACCGCCTCCCCGTCCACCGTGTCCGCCGCCTCCGCTCCCCCCGCTCCCCCAGGCGGCTGCCGCATGAAGAGCCAATAGACGGCGGTCGCGGTCAGCGCCAGCGCGAGACCCACCGCCCACGCGGCCCAGCTGCGTTTCACGGCGCGCCCGCCGCGGCGGCGCTGCCGGTTTCGAACTCGACCTTGAAACGCCCGACCGCCCGGACCAGGGCCTCCACCAGCTGAGCGCGATACTCGGGCGTCCGCAGGCGCAGCTCCTCCTCCTTCGTGCTGATGAAACCGAGCTCCACCAGAACTGCCGGCATGGCCGCGCCCATCAGCACGCGGAAGGGTGCCTGCTTGACGCCGCGGTCGCGCAGGTCGAGGGCGCGGTTGAGCTCCTCCTGGATGAGCGCTGCGAGACGCTGCGACCTGGCGAGATGCTGGCTCTGCGCAAGATCCCAGAGGAGAAGCTGCAGCTCGAAGTCGTCGCTGCCGGCCGGCGCCGTAGCGCCGCCGACGTAGTTCTCGACCGCCGCCGCGTCCGCTGCCCGCTGGTCGCTCGCCTGGAGGGAGAGAAAGTAGGTCTCGGCACCGAGCGCGCCGCGTCCGACGCTGGAGTTGAGGTGAATGGAAAGAAAGAGATCGGCCTTGTTCTGGTTGGCGAGTGCCGAGCGCTCGTCGAGTCCGAGGTCGGCGTCGTCGCTGCGGGTGAGCACGGTGCGCACCGCGAGCACCTGTTCGAGCCGCGTCGCAAGCGTCTTCGCGATCAGCAGCGTCAGCTCCTTCTCCGCGCTTCCGGCGGCGCCGATCGCTCCGGTCTCCTTGCCACCGTGCCCGGGATCGATGACCACGGTGCGGATGCTGCGGCGCGCCGAGTCGCGCGGTAGCGCGGGCGCGGCGGGGGCCGCCGCGGGCGTCTCCTTGAAGACATCGAAGACCAGGCGGAACGGCGACTTCAGGGTGTACGACTCCGCCGCGCAGTCCGGCGCGAGCTCGAGGCGAATG
>JAYTAM010000166.1:0-8744 GCA_043737505.1 Thermoanaerobaculia bacterium | reverse complement strand
TGGCAGGAGCGGTACTCGGAGGCGCGAGCGCTCCGATCCTGCTGATCACGCCGGCGGCGGCGGCGGTGGGAGAGAGGGTGACGCTCCTCGAGGAGCCGCTGCTCGAGGAGCTCGCCGGGCGACGACCGGCGATCGAAAGCGGCAAAGTCCTGCTGACCACCCACGCCGCACATCATCTCGAGGGCTCCTGGGCGGTAGAGCCGAGCGGCAACCTCACTTTCGGCGGCGGCCGCCTCATCCCGCTGGCGGCGGTCCACCCGCGCGCGGTGGCGATTCCCACCTGGCGGAATCCCGAGGTCCTTTCGCGGGCGGCGAAGTGGGTGCCGCGGCCGGAGGTCGAGGAGCTGCTCTCCGAACACCTTTCGGAACCGATCGTCCGCCTCACCGGCCCCTTCGGCGTCGGCAAGACCCGCCTCGCCTGGGAAGTCATGCGCGCTGCCGGCGAGCCGGCGGTCTGGCGCAACGCGGCGCTCGCCCAGCTCCAGTCGACCGCACCCTCGTCGCTCGTCGACGAGCTCGCGGCCGAACCGGCGCGACCGATCTGGATCATCTACGACCACCTCGAGTCTGCGCCGCCGCAGATCTGGGCCGAGATCGAAGAGCTGCAGAAGCATCCGCGCCTCGGCAGCGAAATCCGCCTCGTGCTCCTTTCACGGCCGGCGACGGAATGGCCCAAGGCGCTCGCCACGACGCCGGAAGTCGAGGTCGGACCGCTCACCGGCGAGGCCTGGAGCCGCTGCTCGTCGCAGCTCTTCCGTGGACTTTCCCTGCCCGATCCGGTCGCCGCGACTCTGGCGGCCGGCGCCGGGGGCAATCCGTTCGCCCTCGAGGAGGCGTTGCACTTCCTGGTTCGGGATCGCCGCCTGCGTCAGGTTTTCGGTTCCTTCTTCTTCAGCGGCAGCGACGGCATCGAGACCCGCTTTCAGCCCAGCCGGCGCTATCTCGCGCACGCCGAGGCGGAAGCGATGCGGCTCGGCCCGCCGCTCCCCTTGCGTATCCTGGCGCAGGTCGAGGTGCCGGTCCCGGCAGGGGAGCTGCGCTCCGCGGCGCTCGCTCTCAAGGGCGAGCACCTCTCCCGGCAGTGGGAAGAGCCTTTCCGGGAGGCCGGCCTCGTCGTCGATGGAGAAGGCCCTTGGGGCGAGGGGCTCGCCTTCGCGTCCCTGGCGCTGCGTATGGCCTTCTCCGACACGCTGCGCGGCGAGGCGGCGACGACTCTGCGGGGTGGACTCGGCGAGCTCCTGGCGGCGCGGTCGAGCTCGGTCGACGAGCTTTGGGCCGCCTACGAGCTCTTGCGCGGCAGCGAGGCCGGCGCCCGCGCCCTCCTCGCCGCCGCCGCGGCGCCGGCGAAGATCCCGCGCGAGCAACTGTTCACCGCGCTCCGCCTCGAGCTCGCCGCGCTGCGCGACCGCGCCGGCGATTCGCAACTCGAAATCGACCTGCTCTGGGTCCTTCTGCCGCTCGCCCGCCGGATGGGCCGGCTGCACGAGCTCGCCGCAGCCCTCGAGCGCGGCTTCGACCTCGCCCGCGACCATCCCCACCGCTTCCTCGCCATCGCCGCGCTGCGCGCTGAGCTGGCGCAGATGGCAGGCCGCTACACCGAGGCCGAGTGGGTCCTGCGCCAGGCGCTCGCCGGCCAGAGGGGCGGCGACGCGCGGCGCAAGGAGATGCTCCTGCTCGAGCTCGGCCGCGTGCTGGTCCGGCAGGGGAAGACCGGCGAGGCCGGCGAGCTCTTCGCCAAGACTCTGAGCGTCGCCGAGCATCAGGGCCGGAAAGGACTCGCCGCCACCTGCCGGTACTTTCTCGGCAACATCGCCTACCACGAGTTCCGCCTCGACGAGGCAACGGCGCTCCATCTCCAGGCCCTCGAGGTGCGGCGCGAGAAGGGCACCGGCGTCGCGACCTCGCTGTCGGCCTTGGGTGCGGTAGCCCTGGCGCAAGGCAACTTCCCGGTCAGCCTCGGGTACTTCGAGGAGGCTCGCGCGATCCTGGCGGAGGAGAAATCCGACCTGGAAGAGGCCTACGCCCTGGTCGGCGTCGGCAAGGCGATGAGCCGGCTGGGCGACTTCGCCGGGGCCGCGCCGGTCCTGCGCCGGGCGCTCGCACTGCGCGAAGGGCGAGACGACTCCGTCGGCGAGGCGATCTCGAGGCTTTCGGTTGCCGAGAACTTCCTCCTCCTCGACCAGCCCGATCAAGCGCTCGTCGAGGCGCGGAAGGCGCACTTCGCCCTGAGCCTCGTCCCGCCGGGCGAGCCGCGGGCGGATTCGGAGCAGCTCCTGGGTCGAATCCAGCTCCGCCTGCGCCGCAACGATGCGGCGATCACCAACTTCGACGAGGCCGCCCGGCTCCACCGCGATCTCGGCAAGGGATCGAGCCTGCTCGCCGACCTCGCCTATCGCATCGAGGCCGAAATCGCGCGCGGCCGGGTGGAAACCGTCCTCGCGGCCTACGACAAGCTCGCCGCGGAGCGCCAGTTGCTCGACAACGCGCCACTGCGGGAGCTATCGGATTTTCACCTCTACCTCGCTGCGCAGTGGCTGGAGGAGCGGGACGGGAAGAAGCACGAGCCCAAGGTGCCGCTGAAGCGCAGCTACGACGAGCTCATGCGCCAGACCGGCTTCCTGGCAGCGCCGATGCGCCAGCGTTTTCTCTTCCAGGTGCCCCTGCACCGCGCCATCGTCGACGCGGCGACCCGCCACGGCCTGTCGCTCGCCTGAACCTCAGCCCGAATCTCTCAGGGGTTGGCGCCGGCGCCTTGAGACGGCGCTCCGATGAGCGCGTCGATGCGCGTTCGATCCTCGTCCGTCAGATTCTCATCCCCGAGGTGAAACGCTCCGGCTCCGCCGGGGATCGGCACCGCGGGCCGCGTCAGGGACTTCTGGAGGTCCATGCAGTCGACCGCGCCGAGCGACAGCGTCGCCGCCTGGTCGCAGAGCTCGAGAATCTGATTGATGGTCTGCGACTGCACCGCGACCTCGATCTTCTCGGGCAGTTTGTCGGGGGTCACCTCGTAACCGTCGGCGACGCGCCGGATCCGCACCGTGGCCGCCAGGCGGATGGTCTGCGGCGGCACGACGAGGACATCCGCCAGGTTGCGCACCATCGGACCGATCGTCACGTCGGCGATCAGGTCGCCTTTGCCCTGCACATCGAGCTCGATCTCACCGGCGAACCTTCCGGCGGCGCCGCCGGCGCCTGGACCTATCGGCGTGAGGCGGATGCGATGGTCGCGCACGATGATCGTCTGCTTCGGCGACCGCAGGCGGACCGAAAGCCCCTCCTCGCCGATCGGCGCCAGCTCGCCAACGAAGTCGGCGTAGGTGCGGTTCAACTTCTCGAAGCGCAGGCCATAGGTCGGTACGCTCGCGGCAGAGACGGCGGCCGGCGCGCCCAGAGCAGCTCCGAGGGCCAGCAGAAACAGGAGGGCAGTGGCGGTCCGCGCTGCCCGGTACTTCGAGTCGACTTTCATCACATCAGGGATAGTAGCCGCGCGGGGCGCGGGTCTTCAACTTGCCGCCCTGCGCCTTGACCTCGACCACCGAGAAGACGCCCTCCTTGCCGGGCGGATTCGGAGCGAAGGCGAGCAGGTACTGGCTGCGGAGCTCGTGCGAGATCTGGTCGTAGACGCCCGAGAGCTCGACCGCCTTCGAGACGAAGTAGGAGCGACCGCCGGTCTCGGAGGCGAGCTTCTCGAGCTTGTCGCGGATGGCGAACTGGGTCGATCCGACGTTCAGGCCGATGGCGTAGATCGCCGCGCCGCTCCTTCTCGCGAACTCGAGAGCGTCTTCGTAGGAGACCAGGCTCGAGGAATCGTCGCCGTCCGAGAGCAGCACGACCGCCTTGCGGCCGCGGACGCCGCGCAGCTGGTAAAGCGCGAAGACCATCGCGTCGTGGAGCGCCGTGTTGCCCACCGCCGGCAGCTCGCGGAAGGCAAGTTGTACCGCCTGCACGTCCGGAGTGAGGCCCATGAGCAGACGCGGGCGGTCCGAGAAGCCGACCGCGAAGCAGCGATCGGTGGGACGCACGACTCCGGCGAGGAAGTCGCTCGCCGCCTGCTTCGCCTCACCGATCGTCTCCTGCATCGATCCGGAGGTGTCGAGCACCAGCCCGACCGCGAGCGGCAGGTCCCTCACCAGCTCGAACTTCTCGATCTTCTGCGGCTTGCCGCGGTCGAGGATCGCGAAGTCGCTCTCGACCAGGTTCTCGGCGAGTCCGCCGGACTTGTCGTATACCGTGGCAAAGATCTCGACCAGATCGACCTCCACCTGTTCGAGAAAGGCACCGCCGTTCAAGACGCGGAAATCCTCCACCCGGGTGCCGTCGACGTAGGTCGCGGAGACCGTGAGATAGACCGGATCGCTGCCTCCGGGGGCGACGAACGTGGTCTCCCAGGGCGGCTGGGTGAGCGTCGCCAGCACCTCTTCGTTGAGACGGAACTCCACCGATTCGACCCGCTTGCCCTCGGGCACCATGACCGCCGCCCGAGCCAGAGTGGGGCCCACCACCCGTTTTCCGCGAGCCGGGGAGAGGAGGCGCACCTTGGCCTCACCCTGCGGTTCGTTGAGGACGACCTCGTCCGCGACCACCACGACGTCGCTCTCGTCGAGCCCTTCGGCGCGCACGACGAGCTCGGAAGGGATGTTCGGCAGGCGCAGCTCGGCGCTCCACGGCGGGTTGGAACGCACCAGCTGGCGCGTACCGTTGACGTAGAAGGCGACCTTCTGGATGCGCTCGCCGACGACGATCGCCTCGGCCCGCCAGAGACCGAAGACGACATCGGAGAGCGGCGGCATCAGCACCAGCGCGTCGCGCCCGCCGATCTTCGTGATGCCGGTCTCCTTTCCGAGGACGACTTCGGCCCCTGCCGGCAGCGCATCGACCTCGGGCACGGGCTGCTTGGGCACGGTGAAGCCGAGACTGATCCAGGCGGTTCGTCCCGAGATTTCGTCGCGCAGCTCGAGCTCGACGATGTAGGGACCACCGGGACGGAGCAAACGCTCGGCGACGAGGACCACCGGCGTCGTCTCCCCGGGCGGCTGCATCACGAAGCGGTTGCGGAACTGCTCGAAAGGGGCCCCGGCGAGTTCGAGTCGCCCGGCCGCCGTGAGGCGCGATTCTCGGCTCCCCTCTTCGCCCGCGACCGCCAGACCGACCCCCGCCGGCAGCACCACTCGCAAGCGCGCCAGCAGGCGCTGGTCGCGCTTCTCGGGAAAGGAGACGCGCGCCGACTCGATCGGCAGAATCTCGGGCGCCTTGTCGAGCACCGTCGCCACGGCGTCGCGCGCCCAGGCCGCGATCTCCGCCGGCGGGGCGACCATGGCGTCCATCATGTCGTCGGTGGGACGGTCCTTGTCGAAGCCGAAGAGACCCGAGACGCCGGTGACCTCGTCGACGAGCTTGCTCGACGTGCACAGGATCCGGTCGGGACGTTTCCCCGACGTCAGACCCTTCAACTCCGCCCACTGTTCGAGGTAGTACTCCATCTCCGGCATGTAGAGCGCCCGCTTCGATTCGGTCGGCCTCCAGAGCTGGAAATAGGCGTCGGCGCGCGGCTGGAAGAGCACCGCATGGCGCGGACTCTCGACCGTGCCGTAGCTCCAGATCTCGAGCGGATGGAAGGTGTCGCCGCAGTCGACTTTGAGGCGTTCGCGCGGCAAGCCGCGCAGAAAGAGCAGCCGCCCGCGGACGTCCCGAAGCGACAACCCTTCGCTCCACACCAGGCGCTGCCGGAGCTCGACGCCGCTCACGAGCTCGTTCGCCGGCGTCTCGGGGAGGGGGTCTCCGGCCAGAAAGGTGCGCGTCGCTTCGAGGCCCTGCGCGAGCGGCAGGGCGGCGATCCGCGCGCGCTCCTCCGGTTGGAGGAGCAGCCCGGGACCGTTGTCGAAGAACTTGCGCAGCTGCTCGCGATCGGCCAGCTCGGGGTCGACTGTCGGGGTCGCCAGCGGCGCAGGCACCGTGGGCGGCGTGGGCGGCGTCTGCCCGTCGGCTCGCGGGGCGATGCCGAGAGTGAGTAGCAGAGTCGTATAGACGGCAATCGAGCGCATGGGTAATCCTCTGGCTTCGTCGAGCTGTCTCACGACCTGCAGCAAGCCGTGTACCAGCCTGGCGCCCGGCGACTATACTCGGCCTCTTCTCTCTTCGCGGGTGCCCCCAGACCATGTCTCCAATCGTCAAGAATCAGCCGATCGCCAACTGGAACGCCGGAGATTCGGTCCAGGGCTTCGCTTTTTTGAAGCGCAAGGAGCTGCGCCAGGACAAGAGCGGCAAGGACTATCTCGATCTCGAGCTCGCCGATTCGTCCGGTTCGATCACCGGCCGCGCCTGGTCGGACAGCTCGGCGCTCGCCAGCGCCTTCGCGGCGCGTGGCTTCGTCAAGTTCCGCGGCCAGGTGCAGAGCTATCGCGACCAGCTGCAGATCAAGGTCGACCAGTGCCGGCCCGTCGTCCCCGAGGATGTCCAGGAGGGTTTTGACGAGAGCCGGCTGGTGCCGTCGACGAAGTTCGACCTCGACGACCTCATGCGTCGCCTGGAGGGGACGCTCGAGCGCGAGGTGACCCGTCCAGAGATGCGCCGCCTCGCCCAGGAGACGATGGCGGTCTACGGCCCGGCGCTGCGCGTCCATCCGGCGGCGAAGGCGATCCATCACGCCTTCCGCGGCGGCCTGCTCGAACACGTGGTGTCGATGATCGAGCTGGCGGTGAAGCTCGCCGATCACTACCCCGAGCTCGACCGCGACCTGATGGTGCTGGGTGTCCTGTTCCACGATATCGGCAAGCTCCAGGAGCTCGGGGCGATGCCGGACAACGAGTACACGCCGGTGGGCCGCCTCGTCGGCCACATCGTCCTCGGCCGCGACCTGGTGCGCGAGCGCGCCGCCGCCATCCCCGGCTTCCCGGACGATCTCCGGTTGCAGCTCGAGCACCTGGTGCTCTCGCACCAGGGCCGGAAGGAGTTCTCGTCCCCGGTCGAGCCGATGACCGCCGAGGCCTTCGCCCTCCACGCGTTGGACGACCTCGACTCGAAGCTCGCCGTCATCCGGGGGATGCGCGGCCCGAACGAGACCGGCAAAGGCTTCGTCTGGGCGAGGAGCCTCGAGCGCTTCGTCTGGCTGGGGGCGGCGGGAGACGTCGTTCCGTCAGCAGAGAGCGACGGCACCGAGACCGCGACCCCGCCCGCCGGCCCGGAGGTCGATCAGAAGCGCATCTGGTAAAGCATCCAGTAGACGACCACGCCGGTGACCGAGACGTAGAGCCAGATCGGCAGGGTCCAGCGGGCGATCTTGCGGTGCTGGTCGAAGCGCCGGGAGAGGGCGCGAGAGAGGGTGAGGGTCGCCAGCACCGGCACCGCGGCGGCGAGGACGGTGTGGGTGAGGAGGATCGTGAGGTAGACGGTCCGCACCGTGCCGGTGCCCTGGAACTTCACCGAGCCGACCTGGAAGTGGTAAATCAGGTACGAGACCAGGAAGACGATCGAGCAGGCGAAGGCCGCGAGCATGGCGCGACGGTGGGCGTCGATCTTCCGCCGCAGGATCAGGATCCAGCCGAGAGTGAGGAGCATCGCCGCGGTCGCGTTGAGCGCGGCGTTGAGCGTCGGCAGGTCGGCGACGGTGAGCTTCATTCTGGCCTCAGGGCTCCACTTCGACGCCATCGAGCGGCTCGAGCGCCTCGAGCGCCTTGAGGTCGCGGAGAAGGCGATCGAGGGCGTCCTTCTCGAACGCTTCGTAGCTGCCCCGCAGGCGCCCCTGGCCGTCGACGAGCGAGAACCGGTTGCTGTGGAGGATCGGCGACTCGGCCGGCGGCGGCGTCTCCTCGACCGGCAGCAGGAAGCCCTTGCGGACGAGGTCCCAGGTCGACGTCCGCTCTCCCGTCGCGAAGAGCCAGCGCGGGCCGGCCTGCCAGCCCTCGGCGTAGCGTGTCAGGACTTCAGGCTGGTCGTACTCGGGATCGACCGAGATCGACAGCAGCCGCACCGTCGAGTCCCTGGGAATCCGCTTCTCGAGCTCCTTCATCCTCGCCGTGAGGCGCGGGCAGGAGGCCGGGCAGCGGGTAAAGATGAAATCGACGATCGCCGGGCGCCCCGCCAAAGCCCGCTTGTCGAGCGCTTCTCCGCTGCGTTCGGTGAGCGCGAACTCCGGCAGCTCAGCGAGCACCGGCAGCGGCGCGGGCGCGCGGCAGGCGGAGACCGCGGCCAGGAGGGGCAGCACGGCAAGGCCGAGAGCGGCCCATCGAAGAGAACGTCTCAACGCAGGAAGAGATGGTCGACCACCGCCACGCCGAAAACGGCCGGCAGGTAGAGGACCGACGTCAGCAGGAGGCGGCGGGCCGAGGTCACCGACTGTTCGCGCGCGAAGAGAGCCGCTGCAGCGAGGAAGGCGAGGCCGAAGACCAGCGCTCCGACGAGATGTACCGCGCCGGTGACGCCGATCGCCGAAGGCATCATCGATACCGGCAGGAGGGCCAGGGCGTAGAGCACCGCCTGCCGGCCGGTCGCCCGCCCGTCCGGATCGTTGACCGTGAGCAGCGGCATCCCCGCCCGGCGGTAGTCCTCACGGTAGAGCCAGGCGATCGAGAGAAAGTGCGGCAGCTGCCAGAGGAAGAGAATGGCGAAGAGCAGCCAGCCGCCGAGCCCGATCTCGCCGGCCGCGGCGGTCCACCCCATGACCGGCGGCGCCGCCCCCGGAATCGCCCCGACCAGCGTCGCGAGCGAGCTCGTCCGCTTCATCGGCGTGTAAACCCAGACGTAGGAGA
>JAYTAM010000165.1:0-8766 GCA_043737505.1 Thermoanaerobaculia bacterium | reverse complement strand
CCGCGGAGGATCTCGCCGAGGCGCTGCAACAGGCGATCCCGGTGGCGATCGAAGCCGGCTGGGTTGCGGACTCGAGGGGCCGCCGATTCCGCCTCGAGCTCGAAGACGGCCCGGCCTGACCGCTTCTCCGATCCGCCGGACCGCCACAGACGATTCGAATCGAGTTGTACCGTATTCCTGTACAATACCGACATGCGAAGAGAGACCACCTACTCGGCTGCCCGCGCCCGGCTGGCGTCACTCTGCGACGAAGTCGCGGAGGGCGCGGAGCCGATCTACATCACCCGACGCGGAGCGCCGACCGTGGCGCTGATCGCAGCTTCCGAGCTGCGAGGGCTCGAGGAGACCGCCCACCTGCTGCGGTCCCCCGCCAACGCTGCGCGCCTCCTGGGGGCGATCGGACGCGCCAGCAAAGGCTCGGGCAGTCGCCTCAGCAGCGCTCAACTGCGAAAGCGCGCCGGGGTTGAGCCGTAGAGCTGAGCCGCCGGGAGAGCGCGAGGCGCTGTTCGACCGCGACTTCGTGGCCGACCTCAAGTGGTGGGTCGAGAACGACCGGGCGACGGCGCTACGACTTCTTCGCCTGGTCGAGGCGGTGCTGCGCGACCCGTTCTCCGGCGTCGGCCAGCCCGAGCCGCTCAAACACCAGCTCGCCGGCGCCTGGTCCCGCCGCCTGACTCAGGAGCACCGCCTGGTTTATCTCGTCCAACCCCAGCGCATCCATTTCCTGCAAGGGCGCTACCACTACTGATGTTCGACGATTCGCCCCCCGGCGGCGAGAGCGAATCTCAGCGGCGGGAGGCCATCTGTGTTCTACTCCACGCATGCGGAGCCCTTTCCGCTCGCGGCACCTCCCCCAAGGAAGATCTTCATGAAGGCGTATATCTGGATTCTCGAGCTCGCCGCTGTCGGCGTGCTGTTTCTCCTGGCACGGTGGATCTGGCAGAAGTTGAAGGAGCGCAAGGTCCATGCGGCGAAGGCTGTGCTCAAGCAAGGTTCCGCCGTTTCCCGCGCCGAACGCGACCGCAAGGACATCGAAGCGCTCACCCGGGGGATCGCCGAACCGGCGCGAATCCCGGGTACCGAGTCGCCGAGCGCCGGCGCGGCCCGACAGGAGCGCGGCCGCCGCGCCGCGGTTCACTCCTCCTTCGATCCCGATCTGCCCGTTCCTCCCGGCGGCGGTTCGAAGCCGGACTGACGCCTCAGCCGGCGCCTTCGCGGCCGGCGCTCACAGCATCTTGAGCTCGAGCTTGATCTCCGACAGGCGCAGCTGGAGCGCACCGCGGTCGACGTCCCGATAGCGCTCGGGCAACAGCTCGCGGCTGGTGCACTCGAGGATCGCGGCGAGGATCTGCAGCTCGCGTTCGAGATTGTTGGTCGTCGGGATGAAGTCGGCGAAGGCACGCTGGAGGTGCGCGAGCGTCACTTCGCTCGACTCGGCCGCCTCTGCCTCGAGGATCGAGCGCACCAGCACCGCCTCGAGGTCGGAACCCGAAAAGCCTTTGAGCGCCGTCTCACTCGTCACCTCGGCGAGACTGGCGACCTTGCAGTTCAGTGCGAGCTTGCGCTTCATCACCTGGAAGATCTCGTCGTATTCGGCGACCGACTCGGGATAGAAGAGCGGAATGTGCTCTTCCGCGCGCCCCTGCCGCTTGAGGTCGATCGGCAGCAGGTCGGGCCGGGCGGTGATCAGGAACCAGAGGACCTTGCCGCGGTGGCGGGTATCCGCCATGAAATTCGCGATCTGCGCGAAAACCCGCTGCTGCGTGCCGGAGTCGCCCGATTGCTCGCGGTTGCCGAGCGCCGCATCGGCCTCGTCGATCACCACCCCGACCGGCGTCAGTGAGGCGAGGATCTTGAGGATCCGCTCCAGGTTCGATTCCGTCGAACCGACCCACATCGAGCGGAAGTTCTTGAGCTTCACACAGGGGAAACCGATCTCGCGCGAGAAGCACTCGACCAGGAAGGTCTTGGCGCTGCCGACCGGACCGCAGATCAGGTAGCCCATCGGCACGGCGGACGGGTTGCCGCGCGCGATGGCCCGCGCCGCACGGCGCAGGCGCCCCTTCACCGCCGGCATCCCGGCCACCATGTCGAGGTCGTACTTCGGCTCGACGTACTCGAGAAGTCCCATCCCCTCGGTTTCGATGACGTCCTTCTTGGCCGCCCTTACGCCGTCCAGCGTGAGCTTCGTCCCCGCCGCCTCGGCGCCGTCCAAAAGCTGGGCGAGTTGGGCGCGGGTCATGCCGGCGGTGAGCTCCGCCAATCGCTGCGGCGGAACCCCCGACAGGCGGGAGAACCACTCGGCCGGCCTCACCGCCTCGAGATACTCGCGGCGCTCGGGGAGATCCGGGCGCGTGATCTCGACCTCGCGGGTCGCCGAAGCGCGCACCAACTTGGGGTCGAGCTCGGCGAGGCTCTCGGTCACCAGCACCACGACGATGTTCTTGGCCAGAAGCACCGGGTCCTGCGCCCACTTGCGCAGATAGACCAGCACCGCGCGATCCTCGGGTGTGCGGTACGACGCTTCGCCGCTGGGGACCAGCGTCTCGGCGAACGGCAGGAGGAGCACGATCGGACGCGCCGGCTGCAGAGTCGCGCAGTGGCGGAAGTAGGAGTCGAGCAGCGCGAAGGCGTTCGCCGCGTCGCGCGGCAAGGCCTCGGCCCAGCCGGTTCCATGGACGGCGTCATAGGCCTTCAACCGGTCGATGAAATGCTGCTTCGCCTGCAACGAGGAGAAACCCAGCCCCTCGGCCCGGTTGTAGGTGATCTTCGACGGCCAGGAGGCGAAAAGTGCCTCGGTCAGAAACGTGTCGAGGAGCTGAAAAACGATTCCCGACTCCTGCCGCAGCGGAATCAGATCGGCGGGCAGACCGTGGATGATGAAGGTGTTCGCCTGCTTGGCGGCGACTGTGCGGGCGAGGGTCGCCGCCCAGCCGGGCAGGGTGCCGAGAAAGTTTGCGGAGGGCAATCGGGTCATCTCCTCGTGCGGGCGCGAGCCGGCGGGGGTGGAGGGGGAATCGTCGGAGCTTTCGACGGCATTTTCAATCGCGGGGCCAACGGTTCGCGATCCTCCGGCTGCGGCATGGAGCCGATCATGCGCTCCATCTCCTCCACCGAGGCGTGATCTGATTCCACCTGTGCGAGGACGTCGTCGAGCTCGGCCGAGAAGGCGGTAGCATCGGTCGCCGCCACCGATTTCTGCAACAGGAGATGAAGGAGAGCTTCCAGCGAGTCGAGCTCGGCGGCAAGCGCGGCACTACTCTGCTCGTTCTTCTCGACCGCGAGGACGAGCTGGCGCTGGATCTCGAGCTTCTTCTCGAGCGCCTCGCGGACCCGCGGGGCGATCTCCGCCGTGGCGAGGTGCTGGTCGAGGCGCTCGATCTCCTGCTGAACGTGCCCGTCGTCGGAAGCTCCGGACATCTCGTCGTACTTCTGCAACAGCCAGAGCCGCTTGAGGAACGAGGCGAGCACGGCGTCGAACTTCTCCGCCTGATCCGCCAGGACCCCCTGGCTGGCCGGGGAGAGCCCCTTGTAGTTCGCCTGGATACGTTCGCAGAGATGTTGCAGCCGCTGCAGGCGACTGCGCGCCGCGGCCGAGAGAGCGCCGAGCTGCTGGTCCAGCGACATCTCGTGTGCCTCGCGCGCGGCGTATTTCTTCTCGATCTCCATGCGGCGCTTCAGCCGCTCGACGAGAAACGGCAGCGTCATCATCTGCATCCCGGCCCAGATGACGAGCGGCAGCGGGGAGAGAGTGAGCGCCGAGAAGCCGATCACTCCCGCCGCCAGGATCGCCTGGTACTGATTGGCGACCGCCTTCCTGAGGGCGGGGTGGCGTTCGAGAAAACTCAACCGGCGGAGTTCCTAGCCGCGCTCCGGCTGCTTCTGGGCGACCGGAGCGGTGCTTTCCGTCGGGAACGGTGCCGCCTCCTTGACCGCGTCGGGCTTCTTGATTCCCATCTCGACCTCGAATTCGGAGAGGATCGATTGCGCCTGGAGCTGGCGCGATTTGCGCTCGAGCTTGATGCGGTCGGTATCGAGCCCGCCGGTAGCGACCTCGACCGAGGCCTTCGACTCGGCGACCTTCTGACGGATCTGATCCAGATACTTGTCGGTCGTGGCAGCGGTGCCGTAGCTGTCGAGCTCGGCCAAAGCGTTCGCCGCGCTGCGCATGACCTCGGCCTTCTTCGATTCGGTGATCGCCTTGCGCGCCTGCTCGATCCGGACCCGGAGCTTC
The DNA here is from genome assembly GCA_043737505.1 of Thermoanaerobaculia bacterium. Classification (GTDB taxonomy): domain Bacteria; phylum Acidobacteriota; class Thermoanaerobaculia; order Multivoradales; family JAGPDF01; genus JAGPDF01. Next base: position 4,532 of record JAYTAM010000165.1, on the reverse strand, counting down.
TCCTTGATGTCGTCGACCGTGAGCTTGGCGTTCTCGAAGGCGTTCTTCGAAGCCTCGAGTTGCTCGGTGGTCGACTGCACCTCGAGCCGCACCTGCTGCAGGGTGGCGGCGTCGTCCTCGGCGAGGCGGCGCGCTTCGGGGCCGCCGTCGGCGAGCGCGGTCTTGATCGAGGCGATGAGCGAGCGCTCCTTGCGCTGCGCCTCCACCAGGTCCTGCTCCAGCCGGATCTCGGTGGCGCGGGTGGTGACCAGAATCTGGTTCAACTTCGGCAGGGTATTGCGCATCTCCTCGATCGACTCCTGCAGCATGACCTCGGGATCCTCGGCGTAGGAGATGAAGAATCCGAGCCAGGACTTGATCACACGGGCGAGACGGCTGAACATGTTCGCTCTCCTCAGGAGCCGTGGCCGGAGCCATCGGCGGATTCGGTGCTGATGGGGTTGCCGTCGACGAACGGGGCGACGGCAGACTGGAGCTTGCGCTCTTCGGAGCGCTTGCCGGCGCTCCACTCGGAGAGCCGGGCGGTGAGCTCGGTGACGGCTCTGAGATTCCCGGCCATCGCGGCGCGATGGCGTTCGGTGAGGCTGTCGATCTCGGCCTGAAGGAGGGAGTTGGCGCGCTCTGCCGCGCCCTGGCGCTCGGCCACCTTTGCCTGCAGGAACTGTTCGAATCGGTCGAGCGCCTGGTCGCGCCGTACGGCGTCCTGGATGATCTCGGCGATCGCCACCGGGCCCCCCGGGTTCATGCGCAGGAAGCCGGCGAGCGCCGAGGCCTTGGCCTGCGGCGCGAGCTCCGCGAGACCGGGGCTCTGCAGCATCTCGAGCACCTTGAAGGCGGTGAAACCGTGCGGCGGCTCGCCGATGCCTGCCGCGCTGTAGACCGACGGGAAATCCGGCAGCTCCAGCTCGGAGTCGGCAGGGGCAGGAGAAGCCTCTGCGGCAGCCGCCGCTCCGCCGGCCGCCAGCGAAGATGCGGAGGAAGACGACGAGGCGGGGCGGCGGCGCCTTGCCATCGCCGCCTCGTCGATCGGCTTCGGCGGCGGAAGGTTGCGCAGCAGCTCTTCGAGCTCGGGCGAGTCCGCCGGCGCCGTCCGGGCGCCGCCCGGAGACGGCGAAGCCGACCGTCCCGGTTCGGTGACCTCCACCAGTCTGAGCTTGCTCAGGACCTCTTTGAGACCCATCGGTCGACCCGCCTTCCGCGTTGCGCTTGCGAACGCTGCGGATTCTACGCGGTTCCGCCCGCCGGCGGGGCAATTCCGAGATCGCCCAGAATCTCGGTTGCCACCCTTTCGCCCGACTCGCAGCCGCCCTCCATGAAGCCCTGGAAGTCGATCGAGGTGTGCTCGCCGGCGAAGTGGAGATTTCCCACGCGCTCCCCTTCCGCCCCGCAGATCGTGGTCCACTGACCCACGCCATAGGAGGCGTAGCTCCCCTTGGTGAACTCGAAGCTCGGCCAGTGGAATCGGGCCTCGCCGAGGCGCCGCTCGGAGACGCCGGGGAAGACCCGCTCGAGCTCGCGCGAAAAACGCTCGGATTGTGTCGCGGGAGTGCCCTGCCCGAGCTCGATGCCGCGCTCGCCGCCGGTGAAGCAGGTCAGAATTCCAGCCTTTCCGGGCTGCATCCGGGTCGCCTCCCAGGTGAGCTGAAACGGCAAGTCGGTGAGCACGCTGCCGTTCGAGCCCGGAGCGTTCCGCGCGGCGCGCGGCTCGCGCCAGACCCGTTCGGAGAAACCGACCATGAGCTTGGCGTTGGTGCCGTAGCGGAGCTCGTCGATCGCCTTGCGCTTGACCGCCGGCAGCGAGACGTCGAGTCGCACTTCGCGCAACAGGGTGAACGGGAGTGTGAGCACGACACGCTCGGCGGCCACTTCGAAGGTCGAGCCTCCGCGCCGCAAGGTGAGGACGAAGTCGCCGTCGCTCCGGGCCGAAACGGACTCGAGGCGCGCTCCGGTTTCGATCCTTCCGGCGAGCTTCTCGGCCAGCCGGCGCGGAATGAGATCGTTGCCGCCGCGCACGTGATAGCGCTCGTCGCTGTCGCCGAAGACCTTGAACGGGTCGGGCTCGGTGTCGATCATCATCAGCAGGTTCCACGCCGACTGATCGCCGATCTCGAGCCCGTATTCCGTGGTGTAAGCGACGTCGAGAAGCTTGCGGAACCAGCCGGTGCATTCCGCTCCGTCGAGCCACTCGGCAATCGACTGATTGTCGATCGCTTCGCCGCCGTTGGTTTCGCGATACGTAACGGTCTCTCCGGTGACGGTCTCCCAGGCGGCGTCGATCCGCTCGGCGATCGGGGTGAACGCCTCGACGACTTCGGCGTCGGAATACTGCCGCCCGTCGAAGTGCCAGAGGTCTTTGAGCAGTCCGGGTTCGTAGAGCGAGAGGTCGTCGAGCTCGAGGTGGAGCTCCTCCGCCAGGGCGCGGATCCGTTCGTGCCCGGTGTCGATGAGCTCGCCGCCGAGCTCGCAAATCTGCCCTTCGGGAAAAGCGCCGGAGAGCGACCAGATGCGTCCGCCGATCCGGTCCTGCGCCTCGTAGATCCGGCTCGCCACCCCCGCTTGCGCGAGCCGCCAGGCACAGGTGAGGCCGGCGATGCCTCCGCCCACGATGGCCACCTCGCGGCCGCGCCGACGACCGGCGTTCGGCACCAGCGAGCGCAGGCGGTCACAGCCCAGAGCCAGACCGGCTCCAGCGACCGCCGCGCCGGTCAGCAGCTCGCGGCGGGTAGGGCCGCCGGCGGAGCGGACGATCTCGAGGGCTTCGGCGGCAGGAACTCCGCGGCGGCGCGCCAACCGGGCGACCGCGAACAGGCGCTGGAGGTGCGAGAACAGGACGGTTTTTGCCATGGCGATAGGGGTCGCTCGAAATTCCGGTCAGCCGGCGTACAGGTGAACGTCTTCGGCCATACGCTCGCCCATGTGCAACGCGGTCGACAGATCCGCGTGCCGAACGACGATATAGCCGTCTCCGATGAGTGTCTGCTTCCAATTCCGCCGCTGTGCACCGATCGGTGTCAGGTCGACCTCGACGACGTAGCGCCCGAAGTCGGACAGGAGCTTTTCGAGGCCGACGACGCGCTGGATGCGGCCCTCTCCCCTGGCGCGCTTGAACGTGATGACCACGTTCCACTGGCGCTCGAAACGCCGCTCCACGCGGCCGAGGCAGGCGGCCTCGGCCCAGCCGACGTAGGTGTCGTTGTCGGTGCAGTAGTTCATGATGTCGACCGTGCGCGCCCCCGGCGGGCGGCCGCCGATCTCGCCGAAGACGACCTCGCCGTCGGCTTTCCGGTACCACTCCATGTGGGTGAATCCAGTTTCGAAGCCGAGCGCCTCGAGCACCTGCCGTCCCATCCTCCGTCCGGCGGCGAGGTCGGGCACGTCGAGCTCTCGCAGGCAGACCGTCTGGGGGCTGATCCACTCGTGCTGTCGCTGGATGAGCGGCCGCGGCCGGTACCAGCAGATGTTCTCGAAATACATCTTGCCGCCGGCGCAGATGGTGTCGAAGGTGAACTCTTCGGCGGCGATGAACTCCTCCACCGAAACCTCCTCGACGTGCTTGGAGAGCTTCAGGGCGCGCTCGAGCTCGGCGCGAGAGTCGCACCGGTGGGTGTCCGCCGATCCGGCGCCGGCGATCGGCTTGATGATGACCGGATAGCCGATCTGCTCGGCGGCGTCGCGCACCTGGTCCTCGGTGTTGGCGCGGAAGTGTCGGGGGGTCCGGATTCCCGCCTCGTCGAGGCGCTGTTTCATGACCTCTTTGTCGCGAAAGGGAATCGTCTGCGCCACCGTCATGCCGGGCAGGTGCAGCGCCTCGCGGATTCTGGCGGCGAGAATCATCCCCGGCTCCCACAGGCACTCGACGCGATCGATGCGGATCTGGCGCGCCAGGCGTTGCACTTCGCGCACCACCGCCGCCTCGTCCCAGAGCGAGCGCACCTGCAGATGATGGGAAACATGCTCGCGGGCGATCAGCGGCAACATCTCTTTTGGCTGGTCGCCGAGTCCGATCACCTTGGCGCCGACGAGCGAAAGTCCGCGGGTGAAGTGCGGCATCTCCGCCGGGTAACCCGGCGACAGCATCAACACGTTCATGGTCATCCGAGCTCCACTCTCACCGTCGAGATCGTGCGCTTCAAGGCCTCTTCGACGACCGACGTCTCCGGGTGCCGGAAGAGGATGTACCCCTCCCCTTCGTAGCTCGACGCCTGCGGTTGTCCGACCTGCGGCAGCTTCGCCTCGACGATCAACGGTCCCAGCTCGCGCTGCAGCGCCGCCAAGCCGTGTACCGCCTTCACCCGGCCTTGGCCCTGGCCTCTGAGGTAGGCGCCACCGGCAGCGAAGCGGTGCGCCGGCGGATCGAACTCGTCGTGCACCATGAGGCGCGCCCAGGCGCGGTAGAAGTCGATGTCGTGCGCATACGAGATCAGCGAGGTGATCTGCGCTCCGGGCGGGCGTGCTCCGACCTCCGAAACCAGCACCGAGTCGTCGGCCTTGCGGAACCACTCCATGTGCGACAGCCCGGTGCCCATGCCGAG
>JAYTAM010000164.1:0-20175 GCA_043737505.1 Thermoanaerobaculia bacterium | reverse complement strand
GCGCGCGGTTCAGCTGAAGCCCTTCCATTGGATCTCTCCAGACGGTAGCACGCCCGGTGAGCGCGCGAGGAGAGGCCACCTCCGTCTCTTGGTATGTTCTCCAACCCATGCGCGCCACGCCCACCACCCGTCGCTGGCTGCTCGGGGTTCTCGTGCTCCTGGCGCTTGTCGGCATCGGGCTCGAACGGGCGGGGATTCTCGACTGGCGCGTCGGCGTGACCCTGGCGCAGCAGTACTCCGGCAGCTGGTGGCTCGGCCCGGCGCTCGTGCTGGTGACGGCGGCGCTCTTCGCCGCCGGTCTGCCCGGCTCGCTCATGGTCTGGGTGTTCGGCGTCGTCTTCCCGCCGGCGGCCGCTGTTGCCCTGTTCGTCGTCGGCGGTCTGGCGGGAGCGCTGGCGGCCTATTCGCTGGCCCGGGGCGCCGGAAGGAGCACCGACAGCGCGGCCCAAGACGGCCGCCTCGTCCGGCTGCTCGGCCGGCGAAGCGACTTGGCGACGCTGGTCGCGCTGCGGATCGCGCCCAGCTTTCCGCACTCGGCGATCAACTTCGGCGCCGGACTGCTGGGAATTCCCCGCGGCCGATTCCTCTTCGCGACGGCTCTCGGCCTGACGATCAAGGGTGGCCTCTACGTCAGCGCCATCCATCAGGCCTCGCAGGTGGCGTCGATCGAGGAGGCAATCTCGTGGCGCACGCTCGTCCCCCTCGTCGGTTTGACGCTGCTGCTGTTGCTCGGCCCGCCGCTCGCGCGCCGGATCCAGCAGCGCCGTGCGACAACGCCCGGCCCGCTCGATCCGGGCTGAAGCGCGTCCTGCGAACCGTTCTCTCGACAGCATCGCTCCCGGCGTCCTCCGGCCGTGACCGGTGGTAGGGTGCCGCGCAAATGCGAAATCCGTCGAATGACCCGCATCGCGCTTCCACCACCCAAGGCTCTCCGAAGCTGCGGCCCGCCCGTGCATCGGCAGGTTCTCGCGGGCGCCTGGCGCTGGCGATCGCCGGCGTCGTAATCGCTCCTGTCGTATCTGCCGTCTGCGCCTTCGCGGCCGCAAGTGACCTTGCGGACGTCCGGCGCGAAGTCGCATCCCGCCACGACGAGGCGGTGAAGCGATTGCAGGACTGGATCGCGCTGCCGTCGATCGCCGCCGAGAACCTGAATTTTCCCATCGGGGCGGAGTACATGGCGACGCTCGCGCGTGAGGCCGGCTTTCAGCAGGTCGCCATCCTCGAGACCGACGGCAAGCCTGGAGTTTTCGCGACGCTGGATGCCGGCGCGCCGAAGACCGTCGGCCTCTACTTCATGTACGACGTGAAGCAGTTCGATCCCGCCGAGTGGGCGGCGCCGCCGCTCGAGGCGCGCCTGGTGGAGAAACCGGGGATGGGCAAGGCGATGGTCGGCCGCGGTGCGGTCAACCAGAAGGGCCCCCAGGCGGCGCTACTCGCGGCCTTGCACGCCATCCGCGGCGCCGGCCGGAAGCCTCCGGTCAATCTCGTGCTGATCGCCGAGGGCGAAGAGGAGATCGGCTCGCCCCACGTCGGGCAACTGGTCCACCGGCCGGAGGTGGAGGCAGCCCTGCGCAAGTGCATCGGCGTCTTCATGCCCGCGGCGACCCAGGATCTGGACGGCATCGTCACCGTGAGCCTCGGCGCCAAGGGCGTCGTCGAGCTCGAACTGGTGGCGAGCGGCGAGAGCTGGGGTCGTGGCCCGACGAAGGATGTTCATTCCTCCTTGAAGGCGATGGTCGACAGCCCGGCCTGGCGCCTGGTCAAGGCGCTCGACTCGCTGGTCTCGGCGGACGGCAACACGATCACGATCGAGAACTACCCGCAGCCTTTGCCCTTGAACGCCGAGGAGCGCGCGCTGATCGCGGTGGGTGCGGCGCGCCGCAGCGAAGAGCGATCGAAGCGGCAGTTCGGGGTGCAGCACTGGATCGACGATCTGTCGTGGCTGGCGGCCAACGAGCGCCTCGTTTCGCAACCGACCGTGAACATCGAGGGACTCGTCGGCGGCTACACCGGACCGGGGGGCAAGACCATCCTGCCGCACCGGGCGGTGGCGAAGATCGACATGCGCCTGGTACCCAACATGAAAATGGTGGACGCGGTGGCGGCGCTCAAGGCGCACCTCGTGAAGCGCGGCTTCGGCGACATCGAGGTCAACGTCTCCGGCGGCTACGACCCGACCAGCACTCCGGCCTCCGCACCTCTCATCCAGGCGCAGGTGAGTGTCCTCCGGAGCGCCGGGATCGAACCGCTCCTCTGGCCGCGCGGCGCCGGCTCCTATCCGGGCTATGTCTTCACCGACGCTCCGCTCGGCCTCGCCGCGGGGCACTTCGGCCTGGGTCACGGCAGCGGAGCTCACGCCCCGGACGAGTACTACCTCATCGAATCGACCAACCCGAACGTGCAGGGCTTCGACGGCGCGACGATGTCGTTCGTCGAATATCTCTACGAGCTGGCGAAGTAGGACCCGGCACCCTCTCAGCCTCTACGCCGCGGAGTCGTCGCGAAGGCGGGGCAGGAGGACGGGTAGACGCGGAGCGCCCATCCGAATCGGATTCGTCGCGATCGCGGCGCGGGCCGCCCGCTGCGGCATCTCCGCGACCGCCACTCGATCGCGCCCTTCCGTCTTCGCCGCGTACAGGGCCTCATCGGCGGCGTGCAGCAGACCGTCCGCGGACAGACCGTGCTCAGGAGCGGCGGCGACGCCGATCGACAGGGTGACGGTGGCGCCGCGATCCCCCACCACCAGCTGGCCGATGGCGCCACGCAGCCGCTCGGCGTGGATCGCGGCGCCGGCGGCGGACGCCCCGGGCATGACCACACACAGCTCCTCGCCGCCGTAGCGACACACCAGGTCGCCCGTGCGGGCTGTCGCCTGAAGTCGGGCGGCGACCGCCCGCAGGGCTGCGTCGCCGGCGGCGTGCCCGTGCTCGTCGTTGAAGCGCTTGAAGTGGTCGATGTCGATCATGAGGACGCCGACTGCCGCGCCGTCGCGAGCGGCCCGAGCCAGCTCGCGCGGCAGCGCCTCGTCGAGGAAGCGGCGGTTGTACAGGCCCGTCAAAGCGTCGCGGATCGCCTGCGCCCGGAGCTCGTCGCGGAGCGAGAGGTTGCCGAGCGCCCAGGCCACCGCCTCGGCCAGCGCCAGCGCCAGCGGCTCCAGCGACGAATCGGCGGCCCCCGTTCCCAGGTGGAGCGAGAGCAGCCCGATGGCCTCGCCCTGAGTCATCAGCGGCAGGCACAGGGTGGTTCCCGTCGCTGCCGAGTGGCCGCAGCGGAGCTCAGCCTCGCTCCGGTGCTTGTGCCCCAGCCGGAGGGCCCAGCAGTCCGCTGCCGCGGGAGCGCCCGCGGCGACCCCGGAGCCCCACGCCGCGAGGCCCTCGAGTGAGTCGCCGCTGCGGCGGTACACCACGGCGCCTTCGACGCCCGGGAGGAGCTCGCCGACGGCGCGCCGTGCCAGCGAGAGAACCTCGCCCGGGACGACGCAGGCCTGGAGCAGCTCGCCGTACCGGGCCAGGGTGGCCAGCTCACGAGTGCGTCGTTCGAGCTGCACGACGTTAGCGGAAAGAGTGCGCTGCGCGCGGCTCGCCTCCAAGGCCGAGCGGTGCCGCCCCACCTCGGACCGCCGCTGCATAACGGTGCTCCACCAGACGACGGCGACGAAGAGGATCGTCACCAGCAGCGCAAACAGAGCGACGCCCGTCTCGAGGCCGATAAGCCCTTGCCGCTGCGCCTGCAACCTGAGCCACCCCAGGCCGAGAGGGATGGTGACTGCGGCGAAGGCCAGCCGCCGCGCGATCCTGGCGCTCTCGGCGCGACTCGCTAGTACCCCGACCAACCCGCGGCGTGGCCGGATGAGGAGGAGCGCGGACGCCAGCGCAATGAACGCGATCGCCGTATTGAGAGCCATCGGGATCTGACCACCGAGCCCGTAGAGCGAACGAGTGCCATAGAGATAGCCGGAAGCGGCGAAGAGAGCCGAGATCAACGCCAGCAGAGCCATGGCCGCCGTCGGCTGCCAGCGCCGGCCCCGGCCACGATCGAGTGCGATGAGCGCGCCACCGATCAGCAGCAGGCACCAGGCGGTATTCGGCGCCATGCGGTTGATACCCCAGCCGTTCTCCTGCAGTCGATCGGTAAAGAGCCAGTTGTCGAGCGAGATCGCGGCTCCGGTGAGGTAGGTGAGCAACTTCCCGGCGCCGAGCAGGGCAATGGCGCAGCCGATCCCTCGTGCGGCACCCACCGCGCTCGATCGCGACTGCCGCCGCGCCAATAGAACAGCCGCAGCAGCGGCCAGGAGCGCCAGCGCCGTGACGGGATTCATCGCCACGCCACCGGGTAGCAGGCGCCGCCGCAGCTCGAGGTCCGTCGCCCAGCCGAGCAGCGCCGCCATGGCGAGGGCGGCGGCAATAGATGCGGCGACGGTGGCGGCGGTCCGCAGTCGCGATGACTCGAGTCCGGCTTGGCGGAGCGGCGGTTGCGAGGATGCTTGTCTGCCCATGGCCTTCTCAGGTGCACTCCCTGCGCCAACGCCACGCTGCCAACATCCGAGGGTTAACCCACGCCACTGGAGCCACTTGGGCACTCGACCTGCCCCCCGCTGCGTGGTGCGGCCGTCCGGTTTCTGGACCGCGTCCAGAATCGGGACAGCGGCGCCAGTCGGTCCTCGATCGCGTTTGGCCGCCCGGCGCGCCGCCTCTCGAGCTCAGAAGCGAACCGCGATGCGAGTCGTCACGCCGAGCGGAGCGAAGGCGTCGATTTTTGCCGAAGCGCCGGTCACCGAATCGGTGACGGTGAAATCCCGGAAGGTCTGCGAGTAGCTCAAAGACACGCCCAAACGCCATCTCGGCGAGAGATTCCAGTCGCTTCCCAGCCGGGCGGTGACGCCGATGCCGTCGGGGGCGTCGACGGTCAGCCGGTACACCCCGCCGGCGGCGGTGTTGCCGTTTGCCGGGCCCGGGTCGAAGCTGTAGAAGCCCAGGCCGAAGCCAGCGAACGGGTCCCACTTTCCGCCGCTGCGGAAGTGGTACTCGAGCTCCGATTGCAGGCGCAGGACGGTGAAATAGGAATCGACGGGAGGATCGCCGACGGGCGGTTGAATGGGCAGGGCAGCGACGGGCGTCTCGAGGTCGTACTCCAGCCTGTCGAAGACGAACGTCTGGGTCCAGCGTTCGCTCCAGGAGTACGCTGCGAAAGCACCCAGCCCCATGATGTCGCCGGCGCGGGTGCCTTCGCCCCCCCAATGGATGCCGGACTGGAGTCCGGCTTGCCAAGCCGACTCTCCGCTGGCGACCGTTGCGCTCTCGAGCAGCGCCGTCACGCCCATCCAGGCAACCAGCCAGACACGGACTCGCATCGATGCGGACTTCCTGGGTAGACGGATTCGGGCCATGATGCCCTCCAGACAGTTCCTTTCCCGATCCAGTTCGGGTCCGGGCTACGTCGTCGTGCACGTAGCTTGAAAGACCCGCCTGAGAATCTGCTGAGGCACGGCGGGCGGCGAGCTGCGCCAAAACTCAGGCTGCGCTCAGGGTCGGCGGCCAAGCTACAGTGAGGGGGGCGCTCAGCCGAGTCTTTTCGCAGCGGGCCCGGGCGCGGAAAGAAGTCGATGAAGATCTTGCTGGTCGAGGATTCGGAGCGCCTGCGTCGTGCGCTGAGCCAGGGGCTCTCGCAGTCGGGCTTTGTGGTGGATGCCGTCGCCGACGGTGAAGAGGGCCTGGCCTTCGCGCTCGCTGGCGAGTACGACGCGATCGTGCTGGACCTCATGCTGCCCCGGTTGTCCGGCCTCGGCGTGTTGCAGGGCCTGCGCGAGTGCGCCAACGCCACCCGAGTCCTCGTGCTTTCGGCGCGGGATCAGGTCGAGGACCGGATCCTCAGCCTCGATCGCGGCGCGGACGACTACCTGGTCAAGCCGTTCGCCTTCGACGAGCTCGTCGCCCGGTTGCACGCGCTGGAGCGGCGCTCGCGCGGCCGGGCGACTCCGAAGATCCTCGCCGGTGAGCTCGAGATCGAGGTCGCTCGTCACGAGACCCGCTACCAGGGAGCCGTGGTGGTCCTCACGGCGGGGGAGCAGATGGCTCTCGAGATCCTGCTCTCGCGGCGAGGCCGAGTGGTCTCGAAACGGAACCTCCTCGACCTGCTGCACGGCGCCGACGACTCGGTCTCGGACAACGCGGTTGAGGTGTTGATCTCCAGCCTCCGTCGGAAGCTCCGCGAGGCCGGAGTACCCCCCCTCGTCGTCACCCGCCGCCGCTATGGCTACCTCGTTCCGTAGCCTGCGGTCGCTCAGGCCGCTGCGCTCGCTCCGCGCGCGAATCGGCCTGCGGATCGCCGCCGGGACGGCGGTGATTCTCCTCTTCTCTGGCCTCGTCATCGACCGGGGCATCGAGGCCCGGCTTCTTCTCGACTTCGACCGCTCGCTGCTGGCGCGAGCCCGCGCGTTGGCGACTCTGACAGAGCTCGAAGTCGGCCGCGGTTACAACCTGGAGTTCGCGGACGAAGTGATGCCCGAATTCTCACGCCGATCCGCCCCGGACTTCTTCCAGGTGTGGGTCGAGTCGGGCCGCGTCCTCGAGCGCTCGCGCTCGCTGGGCGAAGGCGATCTTCCACGAGAGAGGACGGCAGGCGAACAGCCGCGATTTTCAGACGCCGTTTTGCCCGATGGGCGGCCGGGACGCCTGGTGCAGCTCGACTACGTCCCTCAGATCGACCAACTGGAAGGGCAGTTCGAGAACTCCCACGCCTCCGAGACGCAGCCTCTCCTCGCCGCGCGCACCGCGACGGTGGTCGTCGCGACCGGACGGGAGCCCTTCGAGACCTCGCTCGCGGAGGTGCGGCGAGTGACCGCGCTCACTCTGGGCGCTCTCGCGCTCCTGCTGGCGGGGATCGGCTTCTGGGCGGTCGCGGCGGGTCTCGCGCCGCTCACCACGATCGGAAAGCAGGTTGCGGCGATTCAACCGGAGACGCTCGGCCGGCGTGTGGAGCCCTCGTCGGTACCCTCGGAGGTGGCTCCCCTGGCCGCCAAGCTCAATGACCTGCTGGAGAGGATGGAGCGGGCCCTGGAGCGCGAAAGGCGGCTCTCCCGGGATCTTGCCCACGAGCTGCGGACACCGGTAGCGGAGCTCCGAACGCTCTCGGAGGTCAGCGCACGTTGGCCGGAAGACCCCGAGACGAGGCGCGCCTTTGCCGCCGACGCGCACGCCATCGCCCTCGGAATGGAAAGAGTCATCTCCGCCCTGCTCTCTCTGGCGCGCGCCGAGGCCGGGACGGAAAGGGTGCACAACGACTCCATCGAGATCGGAGCGGTGATCGAGTCGGCGTGCCGGAGAGTGGCTGCCGAGTCCAGGGAGCGCGCCGTCTTGCTGGTCCTCGACCTTCCGGGGGATCTGACAGTCGCCTGCGACGCGGCGCGTGTCGAGCTGATTCTCGGCAACCTGATCGAGAATGCGGTGCTTCATTCGGTGACCGGTTCGGAGGTGAGAATCACGGCCCGGGGCACCGGCATCGGGTCGGCGATCGTCGAGATCGCCAATCCGGCGCCCAACCTCTCCGCCGAGGATCTGCCCCACCTGTTCGAGCGCTTCTGGCGCAAGGATCCGGCGCACCGGTCGGGAGGCCATGCGGGACTGGGGTTACCTCTCGCGGCAGCCCTCGCGCGCTCGCTCGGCGCCGAGCTCGCTCCGAGCCTCGAGGCCGACGGCCGGCTCGTGATGCGCCTGGCTCTTCCCCCCGCCGGCTGAGCGCAGGGCGCCCCAGGGGCTCTGCGGCTCCCGCCGGGGCCGCGGAACGACTGTAAGATGGTTCACAGTGAAACGGGATCAGAGTCTCGTTCTGCGCGAGGCCCTCGATGAGGTGCTCGCATTCCTCGGTGACCGCATGCCGCCGGCCCTTGTCGCCGACTCGGTCGCAGAGCTGCTGCGTGCCGAGGCGGCGGTTCTCGCCGCCGAGCTCAAGGCCTGGAGCGTCGCCGAGCAGCGCATCCTCAAGGAATCCACGACCACCGAGCTGCTCCGCCACGCACTATGCAAGCTGCACGTCTTCCAGGAGCTCAACCTCTTCCCCGGAGAGGCGTTTCGGAGCTACCTCGATCGTGTTTCCGCGCTCCTGCTCGGCGCGGTGCCGAGCGACGAGCAGGCCCGGTTCATCGACATGGTCGTCGAGTTGCGCGGCTTCGATCCGCGCGAAATCCTCGCACTCGCGCCAGAGAGGGTCCCGGCGACGGACGCGTCCGAAGACGACCCGCCGGGCTGGGGCGGGCGAGGCGACGGAAGCTCCGCCGGCGCGGTCGGTGCGCCGCTCGATGGGGCCTACCAGGTGCTCGCAGTGCGGCCCGACCGCGAGCGCTCCAGTCAGCGCTGGGAGGAGATGGTCGATACCGCAGTCGAGCACTTCAACCGGGGCGCCCTGGCGCGCTCCGTCACCCTGATCGAGATCGTCACGGGGATGCTCGGCGAGGGGGAGATCGACGCCGAGACCGCGGAGCGGATTCAGCAGCGCGCCGGCCCGCGCCTCTCGGAGGATCGGCTGCTCGAGGACGCACAAGCGTCCACGCGGCACCCGGTGCTGCGCAAGATTCTCGAGTTCTTCCCCGCCTACTCGCCGCACGGGTTGATCGACCGGCTCGCGGTCGAGACCGACCGCCATCGGCGCCGTTACCTTCTGTTGCTCATCCAGGTCCGCGGACTCTCCAGCCGCAAGGTGCTCGTCGATCGGATCGAGACGTCGCTGCTCGCTCCGGTCCGCGACTCCGAAACCTGGTACCTCCAACGCAACCTCGTCTATCTGCTCAACCGGCTCCCCCGGCCCGCCGACGCCGACGTCGCGCAGGAGATCCGGCTGGTCGAGGTTCTCACCCGCGTCGCGATGCCGGTGCCGCTGGTCCGCGAAGCGGTCCTCTTCGCCTCGTCGATCCCGCACCCGGCGGCCTCCGCCCTGCTCGTCGACCGGATCCGCGAGATCGAGAAGCTGCTGGTCGACGGCGTCAAGGACGTCCACCCGGTGCCGCAGCTCTGGCGGCTCGCCAACGGCCTCGCCGTTGCCTTGGCGCGGGTCGGAACCAGCGAAGCGCGGCTAGCCCTGATCGATCACGCGCTGAGCTTCCACCCGCGGCTGGGCGACTCCGCGGCGCGTCTCGGGGAGCTCGCGAGGATCGATCTTTCCGCCCAGCCCGAGGTCGCGGCAGCCCTGCTCGATTCGCTCGCCAAGCTTGCTCCGACCCGGTTGCTGGGGGTCACCATGGCCAGCAACGAGGTCGCGCTCGTGGCGATCGTGCGAGCGCTCGCCGCCACCCGCACACCCGAGGTGCGCCGGGCGCTCGAGGAGGTGGGGCGGCGCTTTCCAGACCGCCAGTTCGGCCGGCTCGCGAGCCAGGCGAGTGGCGCCGAGATCGAGTTCGCCCCCGACAGCGAGGCCCGGGGGGGCGACACGGACCGCGCCGAGCGCCTCCTGAACGGCGAGCTCTCCGTCTTCGGTCTCCCACAGCTGGTGCAGTCGCTCGACCAGTCGGGCGCCTCGGGACAGCTGCGACTGCGGGGCGAGAACCGCAACGTCTACGCGGTCTTCCGCTTCGTCGGCGGCAAGGTGGCCGAGTGTGTCGCCGGCGGGCTCAGCGGCGACGACGCCTTCTACCAGGCGTTTCAGTACCCGAGCACCGGTACTTTCGAGTTCTTGCGCGACGACGGCAGGCCGGTCGGGAAGGAGAAGGCTGTGCAGCCCCTCCTCATGGAGGCGGTGCGCCGCTACGACGAGTTCCGGTCGGACCGGGGCCTCGTCGGCGACAATGCCTTCGTGCGCGCGACCGGCAGCCGCCCCACGACTCCTGCGGCGGAAGAGGACGGAGAGGTCGCGCGCTTGCTCTGGACCCGGCTGCGCGAGGGGGCCACGGTAGCCGAGTGCGAGCTCGTGATCCGCAAGGACTCTTTCCGCGCCCGCCGCCTCCTCGCTCACTGGGTGCGGGAGGGCTCGGTTCGGGTCACCACCGCCCGGGAGCGCTGAAGCCGGCCGGCTCGGGCGGCGCGGAAACGTCCCTCACCCGCGACCGCCTACTTCGACTTTTCTACCACCACCCGGCCCTTCTCGTTCATGAAGACGTGATACTTGTTGCCGTCTTCGCACGACGCGGTGTAGTCGTTCTCGGCCAGCACCTTGACGGCGATGACCTTGCCGCACGGCAACCCGTTGAGCGCGATCACCGCCGTCAGGTCCTTCTTGAGCTCCTCGTCGTCGGCCGCCAGCGACGGTACGGCGAAGAACGCCGCCACGACGAGGGAGCCTGCCAATGCCAGATGGAGTCGTCTCATGGTCTCTCCCGTGTTCAGCCTTGCAGGGTCTCGAACTTCACCGGGTCCGCGAGCAGGCCCCAGATCGCCTCGCGCGACGCCACGATGGCGGACGCGAGTTGCTGATCCTCGTCCTGCAGCAGCGAGAGCACCTTCATCATCAAGAGGTCGTAGGCGCGGCGAAGGTCCTTCATCGTCTCCTTCGTCTTGCCGCGGTAGTGGTCTTCGAATCGACTCAGCAGATCGTCGACCTGGCCTTTGAGGGTGAGCTTGGTCATGAAGCCGATGGCCTTGGTCTGCCGGAGCTGGTCCTGCAGGGCTTTCAAATCCAGCTCGGAGCCAGCGGCAGGTGGCTCCTCGAGGGTTGCGGCGATTGGAGCGATCGGAGCCCTTTGAGAAGTCGGGCCGCTTGATACCGGGGGCGCTGGGATCACGGCGGTCGCTGTTTGCGGCGCCGCTTGTGCTGCAGGCGCGGCGACAGGTTCTGTCGGGGCGGTGGGTGCCGCAGCGGCCGGCAGCGTCGAAGCCGGTGTCGCACGTGGTGCGGGAGTGGCAGCGCTCGGTGCTGCCGCCACGGCCGGTCGCGGTCTCGGCGTCGCCGGCGCTCCAGGTTCAGCTACTGGCTGCGGTGTCGCCGGTGGCGTTTCAACGCGCGGGGTTTCCGCAGCCGGCGTTGCGGGCTCGGCGGCAGGCAGTTCCGTGCCGGGCTGCGTTGCGACGCGCGAAGGCTCCGCAGCTGGCGGGCCGGCCTTCTCGCGGCCGCAGCTCGCGGTGAGCAGCACCAGAGTGGCAATCGAAGCGAAGCGCATCGGCAGTTCCTCGACCCCCAAAGACTACTCCTTCCCGGGAATTTGGGGGCTCGGGGTCTACCGCGCCGTCGCCTCGGCCACCGGGGTGACCGCGTCGATGTCGGTCTCGCCGGTGCGGATGCGCACGATGCGCTCGACGGGCAGGACGAAAATCTTGCTGTCGCCGACCTCGCCGGTGCGCGCGGCGGCGCGGATGGCGTAATTATGGAATGGATCAAGTTGAAATCTGAGTGATTTAGCACTCATGCCCGCACATGGCGATCCAGGAAGGCGACCGTTCGCTCCCAGGCGAGCTGGGCGGCGGCCGCGTCGTAGCGCGGCGTGGTGTCGTTGTGGAAGCCGTGCTGGGTGCCGGGGTAGAGGTGGCGCTCGTAGACCACGCCGGCCGCTTTGAGCGCCGCCTCGAACGCCGGCCAGCTCTCGTTGATTCGCGGATCGACCTCGGCCGACTGGACGAGGAGCGGCGTACGGATCTTCGACACGTCGGCCGGATCGGGCGAGCTGCCGTAAAACGGTACGCCGGCAGCCAGGTCCGTGCGCTGGGTGGCGAGCCAGTTCACCGTTCCGCCCCCCCAGCAGAAGCCGACCCCGCCGACGCGGCCGGTCGTCGCTGAGCTCGCTTTCAGCCACTCGAACGCGGCGGCGAAGTCGGCGCGCGACTTGTCCGCGTCGAGCTTTTGGAAGAGCGTGCGCGCCGAGTCCTCGCCGCCGGGATAGCCCCCGAGCGAGGTCAGCGCGTCGGGTGCCAACGCCGCGTAGCCGGCGAGCGCAAAGCGCCGCGCGACGTCCTCGATGTGCGGATTGAGACCCCGGTTCTCGTGGATGACGAGAACCCCGGGAAGCTTGCCCTTCGCTTCCTTCGGACGAACGAAGTACGAGCGCACCTTGCCATGCCCCGCGGGTGAGGGGATCTCGACGCGCTCGGCGACCACGCGCGCGTCGTCGGGCGAAAGCACCACGGCGTGGAGAAAGTCGGGCGAGAGCTCGTCGAGCAGCATCGCGGCGGTGACGGCGCCGACGGCGAACTTCCCGGCGCGCTCGAGGAACGTCCTGCGATCGATGTCGCCGTGAACATAGGCGTCGAACAGCGTCAGCAGCTCCTGGTCGTAGTCGTGCGCGGTCTTTCGGGGCATGGGCGCGTCTCCAGGCGCGGAGCTTACCCGTATCGGCAGGCTGCCAGAGGCTGGCTGCGGCGGTTGGCCTCTTCAGCGAGCCAGCCCGAAGGCGCGCAGCTGCTCGAGCAGCAGCTCGGCCACCAGCCGGTTGGCGAGCGGGCTGAAGTGCGACGGAATGAGATCGTCGACCGACGGACCGTTTCCGGCGGAGTCGAGGGCGGTCATCGCATCGATCACCCGGTAGCCGCGGGCGGCGAGGAACTGCAACAACGGTTCGTATCTCTTGGTGTGCGCCGTTCGCCAGCGATGGAGGTCGCTGCGCTCGGGAAAGATCAGGATCACCGGCTGCGCTCCGTCGCGGAGCGCCATCTCATAGAACTCCGTGAACAGCGCGGTGGTCACGCGGAAGGCCTCGCTCGGGGTGTCGTAGTACCCGTCGCGTACGATCCGATCGTCCGCAGAGAGTGACTCTCGCGCGAGCTTCGCCAGGCGTACGGCGAAGCTGGCGTCGAACGTTCCTGCGTGGAGCTGCGTGCGGTAGTAGAAGTCGTGCCGGCCCAGCTCGGCCAGCGTCTCGGCGGGGTGCGCAAGCAGGCGGCGGGAGTCGTCCAGGCGCGGCATCGGGTTGCCGATCAGCACCAGGTCCGGTTCGCCCGGCGCCGGCAGTCGATAGCGCGGCTTGGCGAAGGGCAGCTCGGTCGTCGGGCGATAGAACGGGCGGAAGACGTTCACGCCGCGGAAGATGTTCTCGGACATGAAGCCGATGACCACGACGTCCGGCTTTTGGCTCCTGCCCTCCTGCTGATAGCGCAGGAACGCCTGGTCGAGGCCGTAGGCGGGAACGCCGAAGTTGTCGACCTCGAGTCCGGCGTCCAGCCGGGCCAGCACTTCCGGATAGGCAAAGCGATCGGCGACGTCGCCGCCGAAGGTGAAGGAGTCGCCGAAGGTCGCGATTCGCACCTGCGGCCTGCCAGCCACCGCCGACGGTTCCGGGCGCGCGGGGTCGCGGCGCAGTCCATCGAGACCGATCGTGCACAGGTCCGAGCGAAAGCCCGGCGAGAGCGTCCACCCGAGCACCGCGTCGTGGCGGAAGAGCGAGGGGCGCCCGGCCAGATGCTCCTCCAGCAGATGCCGATGCGACGGGCTCAGCCGGTCGGCCGAAAGCGGCCGGTACTCGATTCCGCGCTGTTCCAGCAGGGCCAGCCCGCCGCGCGAGAGGAGCTCGACCGCCGCGAGAGTGACGAAGATAAGGATGGCGAGGACGAGTCGGCGTCGGGCCGGGAACGGATGCATGTCAGCCGGGAGTCTAACCGCCCCCTGAGGGGGCTCGGGCGGCGGCGATTTCGGCCAGCATCGCGCAGGATGGCGCAAAAGAGGTGGAGCTCGTCGCCCTCCGATTTCCCGACCGTGTCCGGCCGGGGCCCATGGTTTCCGATTCAAGCGGATAGGAGGAACCGTCCATGTCCGCGATCCGCGCATTCATCGTCTCCGCCACCTTCGCCGCACTCGCGCCTGTTCCCGCTCCGGCGCAGGACGGAACGCTCGATCTGTCGTTCGGTGTCGCCGGCAAACAGCGCGTCGTTTTCGATCGTCCGCCGTTCGCTGGGGACAGGGCCTACGCGGTCAGCGTGCAGGCCGATGGGCATATCCTGATTGCCGGGGACGTCTGCGCTTCGGCGACGGATTGCCTCGCCGGCACCGCCCGCCTCCTGCCCGGAGGCGCGCTCGACCCGTCCTTCAACGGCGACGGCCAGGCAGCGTTCTCCTTCCACCCGGACTCGACGATGAGCAATCCGGCGGCGATCCTGGAGCGCTCCGACGGCCGGGTGGTCGTCGTGGCGCACGTTCAACTCGCCGGCGCGGCCTACGTCGGTCTCGTGCGGCTGACCGACGCCGGGCTCTTCGACGGGAGCTTCGGGGACCCGGGGACGCCGGGCAGGGCGCTGCGCTCCCTGCCCGGCGGCGCGGTCTGGATCGGTGCCAACGCGGCGATCCTCGAGGCGGATGGCAAGATCGTCGTCGGCGGCGTCGGCATCCAGACCGGCTTCAGCGATCTCGACTTCTTCGTCGCTCGATTCACCGCGCAGGGCGCGCTCGACGACACTTTCTCCGGCGACGGCGTAGCGTGGATCGCCTTCGACGGCGGCGGAGCGGACGACGACCTCCTGCGCACCCTGATCTCCACCGGGGGCGGCGGCGTCCTCGCCGCAGGCGCCATCTCCAGGGACTTCGGGGACGGCGACACCGGCATCGTACGGCTGACCGCCACCGGCGCTCTCGACACCGCATTCGGCGATGGCGGAAGGCTGGAGTGGGAGGCAGACGACCTGTTCGAGGATCTCGTCGACACGCCGCTCAGCCTCCGTCTTCAGCCGGATGGGCGGCTTCTCCTCCTGGGCACGGCGCAGAGCCTCGTCGACGGCTCCCCGTCGGTCTACTTCGGCCGCATGCTCTCCGACGGGAGCTACGATCCGACCCTTGCCGTGGTTGTGCCCGACCTCGTTCCCGGAGCCGGCAACGAGGTTGGGGTGGCGATCGACATCGAGTCCGATCTCAAGCTTGTCGTCGTCGCCTCCGCGAACGATCGGTGTCTCGCGGCGCGCTTCGACACGAACGGGGCCGCGCTCGATCCAACCTTCGGTCAGAGCGGCGTGGCGCAGGTCTCCGGGTGGCTCGGTGCGGATGCCTCTTGCAGCGGCCTGAAGCGGACCGGGCGCGGGCTGATCCTGGTCGGCTCGACCGAGGGCGCCGACGACGACTTTCTGATCGCTCAGCTGCGTTCGCCCTTCTTTCGTGACGGATTCGAGTTCGGAAACTCCTCGCGCTGGTCCTCCACCGTGCCCTGAGGCGTGGCGCGCGCTCTCGAGCGCGACGCTGTCGCGCTGCTCTCCATCCGACGGCATCTTCGGCTAGCATCGAGCAGGATGGCCAAAGAATCGTCCGCTTCGCTGCAGGAGGTCTTCGAACGCGCGGAGCGCGGCGATGCCGAGGCGCGCGAGGCGCTCTTCGCTCTGCTCTACGACGAGCTTCACCGGCTCGCCCACGCCAACGTCGCACGGGCCCGTGGCGCCATCACTTTGAATACGACGACGCTCCTGCACGAGGCCTATCTCGGCTTCGCGCGTCGGGACGGGCTCCGGTTTCCCGACGAGAACCGGTTTCTGGGTTACGCCGCGCGGGCCATGCGCGGGCTCGTCATCGACGCGATTCGCTCGCGGTACACGGAGAAGCGCGGCAGCGAGGTGACTTTCGTCCCGGTCGCCGAGGGGATGCTGGCGTCGGTGGGCTCCCCCGAAGAGGTGGAGCGGCTGGGCGACGCCCTCGCAGATCTCGCCCGGCTCGAGCCGGCGCTCGCCGAGCTCGTCGACCTCGCTTTCTTCTGCGGTTTCACCTTCGCGGAGGTCGCGGCGATCCGCGGCGTCACCGAGCGGACCGTGCAGCGCGACTGGGCGAAAGCGCGCCTGCTCCTCCACGGCGCGCTCGACAGGACCTAGCCCGTCGGCGGCGGGGATCCGCCGATGGCAGCCGCTGCCTGGCGCTCGGCGCGCCGCGTCTCCGGTGCATCGGCGCCCATCGCGTCCCGCAGATTCTCGACCGCACGTTCGAATCCGGCGCGCGCGGCGGGCAGGTCGCCCGCGGCGACGGCGGCACGCGCCGCTTCGAGCTCGGCGAGGCCAAGCTCACGCGAATGAGCGAAGCCGCCGAGGCCGGCGCGTGCCATGTCGAGGGCGTGCGCGGCGTCGGCGGCGGCCGCGGCGCCGTTGCCGAGGTCGTTCTCGGCTCGCGCTGCGATCAGCAGCGCCTGCAGCAGATCCCGAGCCGGTTGCTTCTCACTCTCGAGGAGCTCGAACGCGCGCCGGGAGAGGGCGAGCGCGGCGCCGGCGTCGCGGTCGATCGTCGCCCTGGCGCGGTAGAGCTCGCGCATGCCCTCCAGCCGGGGGGGGGAAGGGATCGCCTCGAACGCGCGGTCCATCTCGGCGAGTGCGAGGCTGGCGTCGTCGAATCGTCCGGCCTGGGCATGGACGCGCGCGGCGGCGCAGTAGATCCAGAACGGAACCTGCGATCCCGTCGTACCCGGTAGGTTTCGGATGGCTTCGCCTATGGTGGCGGTCGCCTCTTCGTGTCGCCCGGCGTACGACAGCAGGCTCGCCCGGGACGAGAGTTTGTACGGGGAGACCGGCCCGCCGCCGAGCTCCCGAGTGACGGCGACCAAGGTGTCGGACTCGGCGAGTGCGCGCTGGATCTGGCCGGCATTGGCGAGAGCGAGCGTCCAGTTGTGACGAGCGGTCGTGGCCAGCCGGGTGCGGGTTCGCCGCTCCGCCGTGAGCACCGCGAAAAGTCTCTCGAAGGTCGTGTTCGCCGCCTCGAAGCGTCCCAGCTGGCCCTGGGCGAGCCCCAGGGTGTTGAGCGCCTCGGCGCCGCGACCGGAAGGGCCCGGGCGGGAGGCCTCGAAGCGCAGTGACTCCTCGGCGGCGGCGATCGTGCGCTCGTGCTGGCCGCTCCAGCTGGCGACGATCGCCTCGTCGAGCCGACAGCGGGCGAGCTCGGCGGCGGCCATCGCAGGGTCCTGGGCGGCGAGCTCGACCTTGGCCTGGGCGAGAAGAGCCTGCGCCCGCTCGGGATCTTCATCGGTCACCGACATCGCGAGCTCACAGGCGGCCACCGCGCGCAATCGCGGGTCGGACGTCCGGCTGGCGAGCTCGTAGGCGCGTTTCAGCACCCGCCGCCAGGGCGGATAGTCGGAGATCTCGTAGTAGCGGCTCGAAAGCAGCACGAGCATGTGCGCCTGAAGTGCTGGATTGTCGGCGAAACGTCCGTCGATCATGGCTTCGGCCCGGGCGAGGAGGTCCGACTTCGAGATCGGCGTTCCTTCGGGATTGGCTTCGGAGATCAGAAATCCGGAAAGGTCGTTGGTGATTTCGGCCCGGCGCAGCTCCTCGAGCGCGCGATCGCGCTCGGCCGCCGAAGCGCGCGCCTGCCGCCAGCTGATCGCCGTCGCACTGAGGAGGGCCGCGACGACCAGCGCCGCCGCGCCGACTTCTACGCGGTGGCGCGCAACGAGCTTGCGCACGCGATAGCCGAGGGAGTCGGGCCGCGCCCGCACCGGGAGATTCTGCAGGTGGCGGCGGAGATCTTCGGCGAGCTCGGCGACGGTAGCGTAGCGCTCGGCGACGGGCCGCTTCAGCGCCTTGGCCACGATCGTGTCGAGATCGCCCGCCAGCGCTCTCGCCAGCCGCTCCGGCGTCGTCGATCGCACCTCGAACGGCGACGGTTCGCCATCGATACCCGCGGCGGCGGGCTGCGCGGCGTTCTTCCGGACACGCTCGCTCATCCGCGGCATCTCGCCGGCGGTGATGGCGCGCATGAGCTCGGCGGGCGAGGTGTCGGCACGGACGGTCGGATGCTCGCCGGTCAGGAGCTCGTAGAGCAGCACGCCGAGGGCGTAAACGTCGGTGGCGGTGGTGATCGCGCCCCCTTCGAGCTGCTCCGGCGCGGCGTACTCGGGGGTGAGCGCCCGCGCCGAGGTGACCGTGCGGCCGACGGCAACGCCGGAGGCCTGGTCGACGAGCGTCGCGATGCCGAAGTCGAGCAGCTTCCCCCGTCCGCCGCTGTCGACGAGGATGTTCGAGGGCTTGAGATCGCGGTGGACGACGAGGTTGGAGTGCGAGAAAGCGACCGCGTCGGCCACCTGCAGGAAGAGCTCGAGACGGGCGCGCACCGGGAGCCGGTGCGCGTCGGCGAAGCGGTCGATCCGGACGCCATCGACGAGCTCCA
Organism: Thermoanaerobaculia bacterium; assembly: GCA_043737505.1. GTDB lineage: Bacteria > Acidobacteriota > Thermoanaerobaculia > Multivoradales > JAGPDF01 > JAGPDF01. The sequence continues at coordinate 2,205 of JAYTAM010000164.1, read as the reverse complement.
GGACGAGATACGGCTGGCCGGCGGTCGACACGCCGGCGTCGTAGAGGCGCGCAATGCCGGGGTGGGTGAGACGCGACAGGATCGAACCCTCGCTGCGGAAGCGCTCCGTGCCACGCTCGTCGAGGAGCGACGGATGCAGGAGTTTCAGCGCGACGTCGCCTTCGAAGCGTCCGTCGTTCCGCCTGGCTCGCCATACGGTGCCCATGCCGCCCGCGCCGATCCGTTCGACGAGCTCGTAGGCGCCGAGTGTCCGCCCCTCGAGCCCAACCGGCGTCGGCCCGGGTAACTGGGCCAGGAAGCCCGAGGCGACCGCGCGCTCGTGCTCGCCCATGTGACGCTCGAGCGCTTTGGCGAGCTCTGGGTCGTGCTCGCGCAGCGATCCCACCATCTCGCGCACGAGCTCGTCGCGCGGCTCGCCCTCGAGCTCGAGGGCCTGATCGAGGAGCGGTGACAGCCGGCCCCAGAGCGATTCGTCGATGAAAGCCATCGTTGTGTGAATCGTAATCGAAGTGCCGAACCCGTCGCGGCACCTTTTCCTCCAGTCCTTTCGACCCCTCCTGTCGCCTTCTCCCTCTCGTTCTCGATCCATCCAGAAGCCGCCCCTTTCAAGGCCGGCGGGATCGGCGAATCGGGCGCAGCGCCTGCTAAGGAGAAACGATGCGGAAGAACTCCAGAACCACCCCATCCAGACTTTCGGGAGGCGCGCTCGCGCTGGCGGCGACGACGAGCCTCCTCGTGATGTTCGCGGCCGGGGCCGGAGCGCAGCAGCCTGCAGCGTGTCTTTCGCCCGTCCGCGCGCAGAAGATCGCCAATCAGACGATCGGGAGCTTCCCGGTACAGGAGAACGATCACTTCGGGGCGACCTTCGCCGTCGGCGACTTCAACGGCGACGGTCGGGAGGACCTCGCGACCGGAGTTCCGGACGACGACGGCCCGACGACGGCCCCCGTGACCGATGGCGGCGCGTTTATCGTCAGCCAGTACTTTCCAACCACCGGCCTCGACCCGGTGAAGCTCGTGCGCCAGTCCGCCGGGCTCGACGCGCCGGAGGAGGGAGACCAGTTCGGCGGAGGCTTTTTCAACGAAGTCTATCCACGCGCCAGGCAGCTCGTCTCGTGCGATTTCGACCGCGACGGTTTCGACGATCTCGCGGTCGGGATCCCCGAGGAGAATGTCGGCGCGACAGGATCGGCCGGCGCGGTGCAGACCCACTACGGTCGCGCCGGCAGTTTTCCGGGATTCGGCTCCGAATTCTTCACCCAGAACACTGCGGGTATCCCAGGAGACGCCGAGGGATCCGACTCCTTCGGCGAGGCTGTCGCCTGCGGCGACTTCGACGGCGATGGTTTCGACGACCTCGCCATCGGCGTCAGAAGCGAAGACTTCGGCGATTTCAGCCCCAACGCCGGCATGATCGACGTCCTGCCCGGCTTCTCCGGCGGGCTCGCTTCGGATTTCGCCTATTCGATCGATCAGGACACCTCCGGAGTCGACGGGGCGAGTGAAGGGCAAGACCAGTTCGGCTACAGCCTGGCCGTAGGGAACTTCGATGGCGACGCCTACGCCGACCTTGCGATCGGTGTGGTCGGAGAAGACGAAGTCGGCGCGGTGCAGATCCTCTTCGGAAGCGCCACGGGTCTGAACGGCGCGCGCGATCTCCTCTGGTACGACGAGGACGTAGGCGGGACCCGCGACAGCAACGACTACTTCGGGGAGGTGCTCGTCGCCGGTGACTTCGACGGCGACGGGTACGACGACCTCGCGATCGGCGTCCCGAAAGAAGAGGCGGGCGCGTCCGGCAACAACACCGACTCCGGCGAGGTCAAGGTCGCTTTCGGCGCCGCCGGCGGGTTCGATCTGGCCCGTTCACGGCGGTTCACGCAGAGCACGCTCCCATCGACGGGCGAGACCTCCCAGGAAGGCGATCATTTCGGCGCGGCGCTCGCCGCCGGCGACTTCAACCGCGACGGCTGCGACGACCTTGCGATGAGCGCGCCGGAAGAGGGGATCGCGACCGCGGACGGCAAGGATGGCCACGTGACGGTGATCATGGCGAACTGCACCGGCGGATTCGCGTCGGGTACGGCGCGCGGGATCATCGCCGGGTCGAACGGTTTTCCCGGCAACGTGAACGAGCACAACAAGCACTTCGGCTGGACGCTCGCCGCCGGCGACTTCGACGGCGACGGGTACGACGACCTCGCG
>JAYTAM010000163.1:0-8804 GCA_043737505.1 Thermoanaerobaculia bacterium | reverse complement strand
GGCGGCGGCGTCCCTTGGTGCCACACGGCTGCAGACGATCCGGCGGGTCGTCCTGCCCGAAGTCCTGCCGGCCGCACTGACCGGTTTCGTGCTCGCGCTGGCGCGCGGCCTCGGCGAGTACGGCTCGGTGATCTTCATCGCCGGCAACCTTCCACTCCAGTCGGAGATCACCGCGCTCCTCATCATGGTGCGTCTGGAGGAGTACGACTACGCCGGTGCGACGGCGATCGCCTCGGTCTTTCTCCTGGCTTCGTTTCTCCTGCTCTTCGCCGTCAACCGGTTGTCGCGGTCGAACCGGCGCTCGCGCGGCGAGGCGCCGGCCCGCCGCGAGGCCGGCCGATGACCTCCGCTGCGGCGAATTTTCGCGACCCTCGGGCCGATCCCGTCTGGCTGCGCTGGCTGCTGATCGGACTGACCGCCGGCTTTCTGGCGCTCTTCCTCCTGGTGCCTCTGGCGGTGGTTTTTACCCAGGCCTTCTCGAAGGGGTGGGATCTCTATCTGGCCGCGGTGCGCGATCCGGTGGCGCTCGCCGCCGTCAAGCTCACACTGCTCGTCGCGGCCATCGTCGTGCCGCTGAACACGGTCTTCGGCGTGGCTGCGGCATGGTGGCTGGCGCATTTCCGTTTCCGCGGCAAGGCTTTGGCGGTAACCCTCCTCGACCTGCCCTTCGCGGTCTCGCCGGTCGTCGCAGGGATGCTCTTCGTCCTTCTTTTTGGCGCCCAGGGGTGGCTCGGTCCGTGGCTCGCAGGCCAGGAGATCCGCATCCTCTTCGCTCTGCCCGGGATCGTTCTCGCGACGCTCTTCGTAACCGCGCCGTTCGTCGCCCGGCAGCTCCTGCCGCTGCTCGAGGCGCGGGGGAGTGGCGAGGAGGAGGCCGCCCTCACGCTGGGGGCCAACGGCGGACAGCTCTTCCGCTGGATCACATTGCCGAAGATCGGCTGGGGCCTGCTCTACGGGGTGATTCTCACCAACGCCAGGGCGATGGGGGAGTTCGGCGCGGTCTCGGTCGTCTCCGGTCACATCCGCGGGCGGACCAACACCATCCCGCTGCACGTCGAGATTCTCTACAACGAGTATCAGTTTGCCGCCGCCTTCGCGGTCGCCTCCCTGCTGACTCTCCTGGCGCTGGTGACCCTTCTGGCGCAGGCCCTTCTGCGCCGCAAGCTCGACGTTTGACCCCCAGCCTGCGACCGCGGCGACTGCTCGGCTCGCTCGGCTCGCCAGCGGGGGTGCGGTAACCTCCACCGGATGCAGCCCTGGAGCTTTCGCGGCCTCTTCCTGCTGGTGACCGTCGGGCTCGTTCTCGCGACCGTCGCCGCGCTCGAGCTCTCCACCTATTCGCAACTCCGCCGGCTCTCCCGCGAAGAGGCGCGGGTGCGCGCCGGCCGTGAAGTCGCCCGGGTCCTCGAGAGTCTGGGGGAGCGGACCGCCGGGGAGTCGTCGCTCGCACTCGCCCGCGCGGTCGAGCTCGCCAGCGCAAGCCGCGAGGGCTCCGCCATCGGCGTCCGCCTGGTCCTTCCGGACGAAGCGGAGTTCCGCTTCGCCGAAGAGCGTGCGCATCTGTGGCGGAGAGCTCTCGCCGGGGGCGCCTCGGACGCCATCCTGGAGGAGAGCGGCGAGGCCGTCGCGGCGGGCCCGGTGCGGTCCGCGGAGGGCGAGATCGCCGGAGTCATCGAAGCGGCGATTCCCGCCGCCGCGGTGCTGCGGCCCGTGCGACGGTTCGTCGCCCGGACCCTGCGCACGGTCGCCCTGATCGTCGCCCTGGCGATGGCCCTTTCGGTGCTCCTGGGTCGACGCCTGGCGCGGCCTTTGGCTGAGCTCGCGCGCCGCGCTACCTCGATGGGAGAGGGCGATCTGCGTTCCCCGCTGCCTCTTTCGGGCGGGCGCGAAGTGCGCTCGCTCGCGGCGAGCCTCGACGGGATGCGCCGCGGCCTCGCCGCGGCCGAGGGCGAGCTCGAGCACCGACGCGACGAACTCACGGCAGTCCTGGGCGGGATCGCCGAAGGGGTCTACGCCGTCGACCGCGACCGGCGGGTGCTCTATCTCAATCCCCCGGCAGCGAAGCTCCTGGGGATCTCTCCGGAGCTGGCTGTCGGCCGTTTCTGCGGCGACGTCCTGAAGCCGCTTGCCGAAAACGGCGAGCTGCCCTGCGAGGAGCGCTGCCCGATCCTCGAGGCGCGTTTTCGCGGCCCGACACAGGTCAACGAGCGCATCGGGGCGATTGGCGGGGTCGGAGGGGTGGGCGGGGTCGGCGGGGTGGGCGGCCTTGGCGGCTTCGGGGATCGCACGGTCGTCCTGCGCAGCTCGCCTCCTTCGGCGGGAATCCAGGTGCAGGTGATGCGCGACGAAACCGCGGTCGAAGCGGCTCACCGGGCGCGCGATCTCGTCGTCGCCGACCTGGCGCACGAGCTCAAGACACCGCTCGCCGCGCAGGCCGCCTCGCTCGAGCTCCTGCGCGAACGGCTCGGCGAGTCGGATCCCGAGCTCGCCGGCCTCGCCACGACTGCCGAGAGCGGGACGCTGCGCCTCCGCCGACTGATCGAGGACCTACTCGAGAGCATCCGGATCGAGTCCGGCCAGCTCGGCATCCGGCGGCTCGAGGTGCAACTCGATGAAGTCCTGGAGGAGGCCTGCGAGATGACCCGGCCGCTGCTCACCCAGCGCCGTCAGACTCTCGACCTCCAGCTGCCGTTTCCGATTCCGGCCCTGCGCGGCGATCCACAGCGGTTGGTCCAGGTGTTCGTCAACCTGCTCTCCAACGCCTCGAAGTTCGCCCCCGAGGCGACGCCGATCCGGATCGCGGGCGACCTCGCAGGGTCCGCGATTCATGTCCGTGTGGAAGATGCCGGCCCTGGCTTTCCCGAGGGTGCGGAGCCGGGCCGCACCGGGCGGTTCGAGCGCTGGGCGCCACGGGAACCGGCGGAGCCCGGAAGCGGTCTCGGCCTCTGGATCGCGCGTTCGATCGTCGAGCGGCACGGCGGCTCGCTCTCCTTCGATCGCCGGGGGGGACGCACGGCGGTCTCGGTCTGCCTGCCGTTCGAGGGCGCAGGATGAAGATCCTCGTCGTCGACGACGATTTCGAGTTGCGCTCGATCGTCGGCTTCGCCCTGCGACAGGGGGGCTTCCTCGTCGTCGAGGCCGGCGACGGTGTCGCGGCGCTTCGAGCCGTCGAGGCCGAGCAGCCGGCGCTCGTCGTGCTCGACCTCAATCTTCCGGGGGGCGACGGCCTGACGCTTCTTCCCGGCCTCCGGCTGCGTACCTCGGTGCCGGTGCTGGTTCTATCGGTGCGTTCGGCGGAGGAGGACGTGGTTCGCGCCCTCGACCTGGGCGCCGACGACTACCTGACCAAGCCGTTCAGCCCTCGCACCCTTCTGGCGCGCATCCGGGCGCTTCTGCGGCGCTCCGGCGTCGAGCGTCCGGAGCCGCTCATCGCCGGCGATCTGGCGCTCGACCTCGAGCGCCGGACGGCGCGCATCGGCGAGGCGCCGGCGGTGCATCTCACCCCGCTCGAGCTCCGTCTCCTCCAGCTTCTGGTGGCGTCCTCCGGCGAGACCGTCGCCGTGGAGAGGCTTCTGGTGCACATCTGGGGAGCGCGAGGGGCGGGGGAACGCCAGCTCCTGAAGCAACTGGTGCATCGCCTGCGGCAGAAGATCGAACCTGAGCCGGCGACGCCGCGCTATGTCGTGACGGCCGCCGGCGAGGGCTATCGCTTCGACCCTCGGCCCATCTGAGCCCGCTGAGGCCGCCGAGGCCGCCGAGGCGGTCAACGAGAACGCGGCGCGGCCTTAGGCTTGGCCGGGCGAGAGCCGCCGTGAGAGACTGCGCCCCGACTTTTCCTACAGCCCCAGCCTGCGAAGGAGGCCCGAGTGTTTGCCGACCTGATGCGCAAAAAGAGTCTGGACGAGATCCTGGCGGCGCCCGAGGCCGGGCACGAAAAAGGGCTAAAGCGCAATCTCACGGCCTTCAGCCTGACCATGCTGGGGATCGGCGCGGTGATCGGCGCCGGAATCTTCTCCTCGGTCGGCACCGCCGCCGCCGGGGGCGCCGATCATCTGGGCGCGGGGCCGGGGCTGATGCTGTCTTTCGTCATGACCGCCGTCGCCTGCGGCTTCGCCGCCCTGTGCTACGCCGAGCTCTCGGCGATGGTGCCGATTTCGGGTTCGGCCTACACCTACTCCTATGCCACCCTCGGCGAGCTGGTGGCGTGGATCATCGGCTGGGACCTGATCATCGAATACGCGGTCGGCAACATCGCGGTGGCGATCTCCTGGTCGGGCTATTTTCAGGAGCTCCTGCGGGGTTTCGGACTTCAATGGCCGGTCTGGCTGGGAATCGACTACCGCACGGCGTCGCAGGCCGCGGCGAACGTCGCCGCCGCCGTCGCGGCGGGCAAGGATCCGGCCAGCGAGCTCGGCGCCGCCGCGGTGCGCTCCGCGCAGGCGCTCGCGGATGCGCCGCACATCGGACCGTTCGCCCTGGTGTTCAACCTGCCGGCGTTCCTGATCGTGATGTTGATCACGATGATCCTGGTGCGCGGCATTCGCGAGAGCGCTTCGTTCAACAGCTGGATGGTCGGCCTCAAGCTCGCCATCATCGCCTTCTTCCTCGGGATGGGCGCCTTCTACGTCAAGCCGGAGAACTGGACGCCGTTCGCGCCCAACGGGTTCCAGGGCATCGCCGGAGCGGCGGCGATCATCTTCTTCGCCTACATCGGCTTCGACGCCGTTTCGACCGCTTCCGAAGAGAGCATCAACCCGCAGCGCGACATGCCGAGGGCGATTCTCGGCAGTCTGGCGATCTGTACCGTGATCTACATCGCGGTCGCCGCGGTCCTCACCGGCATGGTGCCGTGGAATCAGCTCGGCACTGCTGAGCCGCTCGCCACTGCTTTCTCGAGCCTGGGCATGAACTGGCCGGCGATGGTCATTTCGGTCGGCGCCGTGTTCGCCACGACTTCCGTACTGCTGGTGTTCCAGTACGGCCAGCCGCGCATCTTCTTCTCGATGGGCCGCGACGGTCTCCTCCCCGCTTGGGCGGCAAAGGTCCATCCCAAGTACCGCACGCCGCACATCACCACCTGGATGACCGGCATCTTCGTCGCTGTCCTCGCCGGGCTCGCCAACATCGATGAGATCGTGCAGCTCACCAACATCGGAACGCTGTTCGCCTTCGTACTGGTCTGCATCGGAGTTTCTGTCCTCCGGGTCAAGGATCCGGAGCGTCACCGGCCGTTCCGGGTTCCCGGCGGCGCCTTCCTGGTTCCGGTTCTCGGGGCGCTCTGCTGCATCTTTCTCATGGTCTACCTGCCGCCCGCCTCGTGGTGGCGCTTCATCGGCTGGCTGGTGATCGGCGCGGGCGTCTACGCCGCCTACGGCTACAGTTCGAGCGTCCTCGGCCGCCGGGCAGGACGCCCGGCGAAGCGCCCGGCGTTCATGACCTGGATGGCCTACGGCTTCTTCCTCGCCGGCGTGGGGCTCTTCGTCATTCCGCACGACGCCGGACCGGGTCAGTTGATCGCCGAAGCGCGGGATGCCGCGAGCGGCGACCACACGCGGGCGCTCATCGGACTGGCGCTCATCGTCGTCGGATTTGCGGCGGTCGCGGTCGGAGCCGTGACTGGGCGCCGGCGCCTCGCCTGATCCGGGGCAAGTAGTGAGCGTTCCAGCGCCCGGGCGGCGCTTCTGGGATATGACCGGCTACCAGTGGGCGGTGCTCTTCGCCGCCTGGCTCGGTTGGGGCTTCGACATCTTCGATGGCCTGCTGTTCAACTTCGTCGCGCCCAACTGCGTTCCGACGTTGCTGGGCCTACCGATCGGCTCGCCGGAAGCGCGCGCCGCCACGCTGCGCTGGACGGGGGCCTACAGCTCGCTCCTCCTCGTCGGTTGGGCGGCGGGGGGCATTCTTTTCGGCCGCCTCGCGGATCGCATCGGCCGGACTCGAACGCTCACTCTCACCATGCTGGTCTACGCCTGCGGAACGGCGCTCTGCGCCTTCGCGCCCAACCTCTGGGTGCTCGGCCTCTTCCGCCTGATCTCGGCGCTCGGTATCGGCGGGGAATGGGCGGCCGGGGCGGCGATGGTCGCCGAGGTGGTGCCGGAGAAGCGCCGGGTCGAGGCCGGCGCCCTGCTCTACACCTCGGCGCCTGTCGGCCTGGCGCTCGCCAGCTTCGTCAACTCGTTCGTCGCCGGAAACCTGTTCGCCGATCGACCGGATCTGTCCTGGCGCATCGTCTTTCTCGCCGGACTCGTGCCGGCCGTGGTGGCGCTCGTCATTCGCCATTTCCTGCGCGAGCCCGAACGCTGGGTGGCGACCGCGTCAGGCGCGCGCCAGGCGCGATTCAGCGAGCTGTTCGATCCGGTGCATCGTCGCCGGACTTTGAGCGGCTTCGTCATGGCGCTGGTCGCGCTGCTCACCTGGTGGAGCTGCAACGTCTTCATTCCGGTAGTCGCGTCCGGATTGGCGCAGGCGGCCGCCGCGGCCCGCGGGCTCGAGCGCGAGGCGATGCTGGCGCTCTCCGAAGCGTGGAAGTCGCGCGCGGTGACCTATTTCAACTGGGGGGGTCTCCTCGGCACCCTGCTCACCGTGCCTGCAGCCAGATATCTCGGCCGACGGTTCATGTTCGGCATCTATTTCCTGCTCTCGAGTGCGGCCATCTTCGTCACTTTTGGGCTCGATTGGCCGCCCGAGACTCGGCTGACGCTCTACTTCTGGATCGGTCTCACCGTCTTCGGCGTCTTCGGTAGCTTCACCTACTACCTGCCGGAGCTCTTTCCCACCCGCCTGCGGGGGAGCGGCGCCGGATTCTGCTACAACGCCGGCCGCATCCTTGCGGCCATGGGGCCACTCTGGGTGGGCTCGGTGGCGGCGCGCGGCGCCGACAGCACCCAGAACGCGCTCTTCGCCGTCGGTTTCGTCCCTCTGGCCGGGCTCCTTCTTCTGCCCTGGGTTTTCGAGACCCGCGGCCGGGTACTCGAGGACTGACCCGCGGTCCGTCCCGGTTGTACTAACTACTCAGCCCTCTCGGCCGCAGCCACGTAGAAAGCGCTCTTTCCGCGGCGCGGTGGGCGTACTACCTTTCTCCCTTATCCGAGGATTCGGTGGAGGTCGCCCACGTACCACTCCGGCGATCGCTAGTCGCAGAGCGGCGCTCCTCCAGAAGGGGGACAATGTCTGAATCGGCCTGTCGCAACGGGGACTGGCAACTCGATGCCTCTTCGACCCCATCCAACCCTCGGGGCGCCCCGCTCAACGAGGTCGTAACCGGCGTTGCGGAAGCAGTGGACACTCTGGGGATCGGAGCGATGGACGAGACCATCGCGCGATTTCCTCCCTCTTCCTCCGGCGAGAGGGAGCTGTGGAACGCCGAAATTCGACAGGGCGCGAATTTCGGATCGATCGTCGGCTCGATGATCGGCAGCTCGCCGGCCATGCGGAAGGTCTTCGAACAGATCGTCCGCGCCGCTCCCACCGAGGCGACGATCCTCGTTCTCGGCGAGAGCGGCACCGGCAAGGAGCTGGTAGCGGAGGCCGTCCACCGCCTCAGCCGGCGGAGCTCGAAGGAGATGGTCGCCGTAAACTGCGGCGCGATCTCGGCGAACCTCATCGAGAGCGAGCTCTTTGGCCATGAGCGTGGAAGCTTTACCGGCGCGGCGCGGATTCATCACGGACACTTCGAGCGCGCCGACGGCGGCACGCTCTTTCTGGACGAGATCTGCGAGATGCCGAAGGAGCTCCAGGTCAAGCTGCTGCGCGTGCTCGAGTCGGGGACCTTCACCCGCGTCGGAGGCGACCGCTCGATCAGGGTGAACGTCCGCATCATCGCCGCCGCCAAGGCCGATCTCGAGCTCGCCGCCGCCGAAGGCCGATTCCGCCTGGACCTGCTCTACCGCCTCAAGGTCTTTCCGATCCTGCTGCCGCTCCTGTGCGAGCGCGCCGGCGACCTGGCGCAGCTTGCCAACCACTTCCTCGACGCGTTGAACCTGGCGGGAGGCACCCAGAAGCGACTGACGCAGGAAGCGCTGCTGCGGCTCAAGGCCCACGCCTGGCCCGGAAACGTCCGCGAGCTCAAGCACGCGCTGGAGCGCGCCTATATCCTGTCCGAGGACGCCATCGGCGCCGAGTTCCTCCTCGATCTGAATGTCGATCGCGGGCAGTCGGCCGGCTCTGATCGCTCTGATCGCTCTGATCGCTCTGATCGCACGGATCGCACGAACCGCTCCGATCGCTCTGATCGCTCCGATCGCCCAGGTCGGCCCGGGCACTCACTCGTACCGACCTTCTCGATCGATCTGGGAGTGCCCCTGGCGGAGGCCGAGCGCGAGTTCATTCTCGCCACGCTCGCCAGCGCCGGCGGCCGCAAGTCGAAGGCGGCGGAGCTCCTGCAGATCAGCACCAAGACGCTCTATGCCCGGCTGCGTGAGTATCGGGCCTCTGGACACTGGACCGGTGCCCGGGGCGCCCGCGAAGCCGCGCTGGGCCCGCGAAAGGCGCGAGAGTTCATGACCGCCGGAGGGCGGCAGGCCGCGGCGGCAGATCCGCTGGCCGCGGCGAACCTTCGGCGCTAAGAGGGAGCGCCCGACAACCTGGCGCGACTTCCCGCTCCGGCGCGCCAGAGCACATAGGCCGGAACACCGATGGCGACGATCTGGGCCGGTAGGTAGGCGAGCGCCCGAAGCAGGAAATCGCCTTCCCGGGGCAGCAGGAATGGCGCCGAAGTGGCGAGCCAGACCAGGACCGCGAACTGCGGCGAGATATCTTCGCGCGCGACTGCCGCCAGCCAGATCACCGAAGCGAGGACATAGCTC